>JAAEKY010000267.1 GCA_024227235.1 Desulfobacteraceae bacterium
AAAAAATACTCTGAGTATGTTCACATCCAGAGTATTTTTTTTATTTTCAAAGTGTGTTTATGGTAAATTTAAATCGTGTGATAATCATTTTAGTTATCTTATTTTTGGGGCTATTTATGCCGTTGGTTCCATCCATGGCAAAGACCAATAATATTACCGCTGAACTAAAAAATGCCCAGTCATTGCTTGGAAAAGGCCAATATGACAAGGCTTTTGTTGAATACCAGCACTTTGCTGAAAAAAACAATCCTTTGGCCCAGTTCACCATGGGACTTTTTTTCCATATGGGGTGGGGACGTCCTCAAAATTCGGTGTTCGCTTGCCAATGGTTTGAAAAGGCGGCCAATGGGAATATTCCGGCCGCGGCTCATTTTTTTGGAGACTGTTTATTAAATGGAGACGGTCGTCCTGCTGATCCTGGCAAAGCAGCCGGTTGGTATAAAAAGGCAGCCGACCTTGGACATTACATGTCCCTTTGCACGTTGGCAGATCTATATATGACCGGGACAGGCGTACCTAAAGATCCAGCAAAAGGTTTGGCGCTCTGCATTCAGGCGGCCAGGAAAAGAGTCATTCCGGCTCAAACAAAAACCGGTTTGTTTCTGCTGAATGGCGACGAATCTATCAGAGATTTTGCTCAAGCGTTTCAATGGTTATCAACCGCTGCCCGGGGCAATGATCCGCAAGCCCAGTATTATACGGGCATCATGCTTCAAGACGGTCTTGCCGGCCCCCCAGACCTGCAGGCTGCAAAGTCCTGGTTTGAAAAAGCTGCAGCATCAGGATATGAAAAAGCCTATTTAAGTGTTGGCATGCTCTATTTTAATGGACCCAAAGACGCTGAAACCGGCCTGCTTTCTGAAACAGACTTGGCCAAAGCCTATTTATGGCTTTCGGCTGCCGTACGTCAGACATCGGACAGGGAAGGGCAAAAAAAAGCAGAGTCACTGCTGGAAAAAGTACTCAATGTCATGCCTGAAACCTGGAAAAAAGATTTAGATAAAAAAGTGGATCAACATTTTTTATCATTTCCTTCTCACCAGTCGTAAAAACGGCTTTTCAATTAAAAAATAGGATAAAACAGCCATGACAAGTGTCAGTAAAAGTCCTGCGGATCCAAAGGCCAGCCAGTGGATCTCAATGTCCACATCCTTTTGCCGCAGATAGTATTCAAGATAAAACAGACACGGATGATGGAATAGATAAAATCCATACGACAGAATACCCAGATTTTTTAAGATCGGACTTTCTAGGATCTTTAGCGCCAGGCGGGTAAGGGGAGTACTTATAATAATTATAACAAGTAGGACGGGAATGACAGGCAATCCATACGGGCTGAAAGAAAATGAAAAGGAATTGATCCAGTCAGTGGATAAAAGAATGAAAATAGTCGAACTGGCAGACCAGAATATTGTTTCACCATGACGACAAAGAAAGCGATAACTCCTGGAATCAGACCGAAGTCCCATAAAGAAATACCCCCCATAAATGCCTAAAAGAAAATGGGGTAGGTTGGCGATCAATGAATGGTTGAGCACAGCGCCATGGGGGCGTATCCAGTTCAACCATGGGCTGAAGGGCCATGGGATTATCGTATCTGCTGTTTGAAGAATTACATATTGTGCTGCACAGGCAGAAAGGATCAGAAGACCGATGACCAGACCTACCTTTTGTTTAATTTGAAACCATCTTAAGCCTATAAATAAAAGGGGAAGCATTATATAAAACTGGACTTCAACAGCAATGGTCCAGAATGGCGGGCAGATACTGAAGATTGTAAATTCCGTAAAATTGAAAACAAACAGGTAATGGGCAATGATATCAAACCAGGCTCCTGGCATCTTCCAAAGACTGCTCAATAAAATCAGGGCTGACAGTACAAAAAAATAGGCAGGGATGATCCGGGCCGTTCTCCGGATAAAATATGTTTTAAAAACAGGATAAGGATGTCCATTTATACATGCTTTCCATAAAGGAAGGCTTAAAAGAAATCCGCTCAAGGAGAAAAAAAGGGAAACCCCGTGTTCTCCATTGGCCATGAGTATGGCAATATCAAACGGCCCTGCTGTAAAGTCAAGTCCTGTCATCTGGTTGTAATGGACGGCAAATACAAAGAGGGCGGCAAGGGCCCGAAGTCCGTGCATACCTTGGATGTATTCTTTATTGTGCATGGTGAGGTTCATATTCAAAGGTCTCTTTCCTGAATCCAGGGTAAAAGAATTTGTTATCATCATCTCAGGACACAAATACCAGTACAGCTCAAAAGTGTCAATTCAAGTCCCTTGGTGCGTTGGTCTGTCAGTTGATGTCACTTTTGTTTCATGGTAAGGTCAAATGAAAGGAGTTTTATGGCCTATTTTAAATATATAATACTTGTAATTGTACTTGGCATAATCTGCTGGTCAGGGTTGCCTTCCATTGCTGGTGAACAGAACCTGGATATTACAATCAATAGCTCCAACCAGGTTTTGTCTGTGTGTATAGAAAATACATCTCTATCAATTGTTTTAAAGGAAATTGAGAAAAAGTCAGGCTGTAAAATACATTTGTTCAGCAGCCAGGATGATAAGATAACCGATTCTTTTTCCGACCTGCCGTTGAACCAGGGTATTCAAAGACTTGCAAAAAATTATTCTTTGGCTTTGATCTATCAAATTGCCGATACATCAGTGGGTACAAAAAAAATACAGAAGATAAAAGAAGCCTGGTTGTTTGAAGGAAACAATACAAGCAACAATAATTCATCTTTAGTTTCGAATAAAAATGAGGCTGAACAATCCACCTTAGATATTAAAGGGGAATCAATTACAGAGAAATCAAATACACCGCAATTATTTAAAGAAACTCAATTATTAAAGCCTGAGTCTTTTGATGATCATACCAATGTCGGGTTCTGGGCCAATCGATTGTTTGAGGCTCAAGAAGTTGATGATAAAAAGCAGTCCATTACGGAATTACAGCGTATCGACAGTGATGAATCGGTTGCAGTCATAACCACAGTGCTTGGGGACAAAGATATTGTGCTTCGCCAGCATGCGGCTGAATGTCTTAAGGTCATGGATAACAAAGGCGCTTCTCAAATCCTTGCCCAAATCCTGTTGGGAGACCCAGCTGCATCAGTCAGGAAGACGGCTCTGGGTTATTTTATCGGCCGGAAGGATGAGGTGTCATACGCTTTTTTAAATACAGCGTTACAGGACAAAAATGTACACATACAAAAATTGGCTGCAAAGGCGCTTAAAGAATTCTGACAAGTCCTTGGTTCTAACTAAATAATATATGACAACATTTGAAATCATTATAATAGCCATAGGGCTTGCCATGGATGCTTCAGCTGTTTCATTAGCAGCCGCGGCTGCAGGCTTTGCAAAAGATGGAAGAGCAATATTTCGTTTGTCTTTTCATTTTGGACTATTTCAATTTTTAATGCCAGTTGTGGGTTGGTTCCTCGGGATTAGTTTTGTATCTTATTTTAAAGTGTTTGATCATTGGATTGCCTTTTTCCTTTTAGCATTTGTTGGGATTAGAATGATTATAGAAGGCATGAATAAGGATTCTGAAAGTCAAAAAAAAGATCCTTCTAAAGGAATGACCATGGTCATGCTCAGTGTGGCCACAAGTATTGATGCCCTGGCAGTCGGATTGAGTCTTGCTGTCCTGGATGTCAGTATTTGGTATCCAAGTATCATGATTGGTGTTATTACAACAGGCATGTCAATTGTCGCTATTAAAATTGGTGTGAAACTGGGTGTGATGTTTGGAAAGCGAATGGAGATTTTTGGCGGCATTGTTTTGCTTATTATTGGTGGGCGAATCCTGTTTTCTCATTTGATGGTATAAACTAAAAAGGTGCGGTAAATGTTACATACAGACCTCCCAAAGATTAATGACAAAGAAGGCCATTGTGTACCGGATGGTTTTCCGAGAGTAATTGATTCACATGTACATATTTTTCCCAGTAAAATATTTTCATCCATCTGGTCATGGTTTGATCAAAATGCCTGGGAAATAAGATATCAGATGGATACATCGCATCTTATTAAATTCCTTTTAGATCATGGGGTCAGCCATGTGGTGGCATTGCAATATGCCCATAAGCCAGGCATTGCTGAATTGTTAAATTTATATATGGCTAAAAAGTGTGAAGAATTTAAAGGCAAGGTCACAGGAATGGCAACAGTATTCCCAGGAGAACCTGATGCAGATCAGATTTTAATCAAGGCATTTGCAAATGGATTAAAAGGGGTGAAACTGCATGCCCATGTTCAGTGCTTTGATATGAATGGTAAAGAGATGGATACTATTTATAATATTTGCGAAAAAGAAAATAAGCCCATGATCATGCATGTTGGACGAGAACCTAAAAGTGAAAAATATGCTTGCGATCCATATGAAATTTGTAAAGCTGACAAGCTTGAGGCCGTTCTTAAAAATTATCCAAAACTTAATATCTGTGTTCCTCATCTTGGGTTTGATGAGCTAAAAGAATATAAGGATTTGATTGAAAAATATGATACCCTCTGGCTGGATACTGCCATGGTGTTGACCGATTACTTCCCCCTGGATAATAGAATCGGGCTTGAAAACTATAGAACCGATCGCATCATGTATGGATCTGATTTTCCCAATATTCCCTATGCCTGGGACAGGGAACTCAAATGGCTGGAACAAGCGTTTATTTCATCTGAAAATCTGGAATGGATTCTACATAAAAGCGCTGAAAACTTTTTTAATATTTAAAATTGAGTTAACATTTAAAGAGTACTTAAATAAAATGATCAATATTATCAGCAAAGAAATGAATTTTCCCCAAACCCAGGTTTCAGCAGTCATTCAACTGCTGGATCAGGGGTCAAGTATTCCCTTTATCGCCCGGTATCGTAAAGAACAGACCGGATCCTTGGATGAAGTGGCTATCGCCAATATTCGGGATCGAATGGAACAATTGAATACATTGGCAGATCGAAAAAAAGTGATTCTTAAATCATTAAAAGAGCGTGACCTTTTAACACAGACACTTTTTGATGATATTCAAAACGCATCTTCAATAACAAGTCTTGAGGATATGTATGAAAAATACCGGCCCAAAAAAAGAACACGGGCGCAAGCGGCCAGAGAAAAAGGCCTGGAACCTTTGGCAGTATTTTTTTTGGACCAGACACATCAGGATCCAAATCTTGAAGCAAGAAAATATATTTCACCACAAAAAGAAGTTGAATCAGAAGATGCAGCTATTGATGGTGCTAAAGACATTGTTGCAGAAATCATTAATGAAGATATAAAAGTAAGATCGGGTATTCGGAAATTATTTATTGATACAGCACAGATTCAATCTAAAGTAAAAAAAACAAAGATGGAAGAGGGGCTAAAATTTAAAGATTATTTTGATTGGTCAGAAATTGCTTTTAAAACCCCTTCACATAGACTCCTTGCCATGTTAAGGGGACAAAATGAAGCCATTCTTTCGGTACATATCCTACCTGAAGAGGATCGGGCACTAAAACTGATTGAAAGACATTATATAAAAAATCAATCTGCATCAGCTAAACACGTTATGTCAGCAATAAAAGACGGTTATAAAAGGCTTTTATCTAAATCCATTGAAAAAGAATGTATCAATGAGCTAAAGGCAAAAGCAGATGAAATTGCAATAAACGTTTTTGCTGAAAATTTAAACGCACTTTTGTTGTCTGCGCCTTTAGGCCAGAAAAGAATTCTGGCTATTGACCCAGGATTTAGGACAGGCTGTAAAATTGTCTGCCTGGATGCCCAGGGAGGGCTGTTGCATCATGATGTTATTTTTCCAAACCCGGGCAGTGATCAAAAAGCAAAAGATATCGTGAGACATTTAGTAAAAACGCATGCTATTGAGGCCGTAGCCATTGGAAATGGAACAGCTGGTCGCGAGACCGAGACATTTATAAAAAATCTTAACCTGGGTAGTCACATTCATATTGTTATGGTCGATGAAAGTGGGGCATCGATTTACTCTGCTTCCAAGGTGGCAAGAGAAGAATTTCCTGATCATGACATCACCGTTCGAGGGGCGGTCTCTATTGGACGACGGCTTATGGATCCTTTGGCAGAACTTGTAAAACTGGATCCTAAATCTATCGGAGTTGGTCAATATCAGCATGATGTGGATCAAAAACTTTTAAAAAAATCATTGAATGATGTGGTCATATCCTGTGTTAATCAAGTGGGGGTTGAAGCCAATACGGCAAGCAGAGAATTGCTGTCCAGGGTATCAGGGCTCAATGATACCATTGCCACTAATATGATTCATTTTCGAAATGAAAATGGGGCGTTTAAATCCAGAAAAGATTTTTTAAAAGTGCCCAGGCTTGGGCCAAAGGCGTTTGAGCAGGCAGCCGGATTTTTAAGAATTCATAATGCCACACTCCCTCTGGACAGAAGCGGTATCCATCCTGAATCCTATTCTGTTGTTAAAAAAATGGCAAAAGATGCAAAACTTAGTATCGAAGACCTGATGAAGAATCGTCAAAAGATCCAGGAGATACAGATTAAGCATTACGTTACAGACACAGTCGGCATACCGACACTTAAAGATATTGTTAAGGAATTGGCAAGTCCCGGGCGTGATCCAAGAAAAGAATTTAAATCCTTTGCGTTTGATGAAACCATTCATGATATCAAAGATCTTGTCCCAGGCATGAAAGTACCGGGTATTGTGACCAATGTTACAGCTTTTGGTGCTTTTGTGGATATTGGTGTGCATCAGGATGGTCTTGTCCACATTAGTCAGATGGCAAATCACTTTGTTAAAGATCCCAATAAAATTGTCATCGTTCGCCAAGCTGTAAAAGTAAAGGTGCTTGATGTGGATGTGAAAAGGAAACGAATTTCTCTTTCCATGAAGGAAAAATAAACCAGTGTTAAAAGGTTAGGAAAGGTTTTAAGGTCGTGGAATTTATCCTGATGAATGATACTGCAGTTACAAAAGAGAAGGCATGTTATAAAACTTTTTTCCTGCTTTATATTTTTCCAGTATTTGTGTAATATACATTAATTCTTAGAGGTATTAAAAGCTGAAAGATACTATCTTTTGCGAACTAACTTGAAAAAGTCTATCAAGCCATTACAATAGTTAAAAGCAATATCAGTTTTTAAAAGCAAGACCCGCAATATAAAAAAAATATGAAAAGGAGATATCCAATGGCAGCAACAAAACTTGCAGGAAACCCTGTCCAGCTGGCAGGTGAATTCCCCAAAAAAGAAAGTGGTGTTAAAAATTTTAGTGCAGTTAAACAGGACTTATCAGAATTTTCTTTGGATGATTTTAAGGGAAAACGAAAAGTGCTAAATATTTTTCCCAGTATTGATACAGATGTGTGTGCAACATCAGTAAGAACATTTAATACAAAAGCTGCAGAACTAGAAAATACAAATGTAATATGTCTTTCTTATGATCTGCCGTTTGCCCAGAAACGGTTTTGTGGAGCTGAAGGAATTGATAATGTGGTAACCGGATCGTTATTTCGCAATTGTGATTTTGGAACAGATTTTGGTTTGTTGATAGAAGATGGCCCTTTAAAGGGTTTGACAGCCAGAGCTGTGATTGTACTTGATGAGAATAATAAAGTTTTATATGCTCAACTTTGTGATGATATTACAAATGAACCAGATTATGATGCAGCGCTTTCAGCCTTATAAATAAAAGTCCACAAAGACTTTTAAAAAATTTTAGCGCTGCACATTAAATGGAAGATTAATTGTATTGGGTTAGGTGATTATATTATCCCCCCAATGTTAACTATAATTTGTGGAGAGATCTGATGAAAAGTATTATCAAATGGTTATTGATCTTTGGTGGAGTTTTCATAGTTTTAATAGTTGCCGCTGCCTTTATTATTCCTAAATTTATTAATGTTCAGAAATATAAACCAACAATAGAGCAAAAAATTACACAAGCAACTGGCCGGTCTTTTTCTCTTGGAGATGATATTGATGTATCTGTTTTTCCTTGGGTGGGTGTGAAACTTACCGACCTTGTCTTAGGTAACCCTGAAGGCTACAAAGAAAAAGACATGGTTTCAGTAAAGAATTTTGAGGTTAGACTCAAGGTGATGCCGTTGTTGTCAAAACGTATTGAAGTCAAAACCTTTGTTCTCGACAGTCCTAAAATCTATCTTGAAAAATCAAAAAATGGTAAATCAAACTGGCAGGGGATTGGCGCAAAACCAGATAAAAAACCAGATAAAAAAGAAACCAAAGAAAAGAAATCCTCATCAGACCAGGGATTACCGATTGAAGGATTACAAGTAAAAAGTTTTTCAATAATCAATGGACAGTTGATTTATGTTGATCAAAAAACGAATATTAAAAAACAGATATCAGACTTAAACCTGGATTTGGCAAATATCTCCCTTGAAAATCCTGTCGATATATCATTTAGCGCAAAAATTGATGAAAATCCTGTCTCGCTTAAAGGAACTGCCGGGCCTATTGGCAAGGAACCAGGCAAAGGAACAATTGCACTTGATTTTGTAATAAAAGCGTTGGAAGAACTCGAAATAAAATTAAGTGGGTCTGTTAAAGACCCCGTTGCCAGTCAGACCATTGATCTTAAGGTGGATATATCTTCTTTTTCACCTAAAAAGCTTCTTGCCGCATTGAAAATTGACTTGCCTGTTCAACCAAAAGATCCCAACGTTTTGAATTCAGTTTCTTTAAAGACACACGTTAAAGGCAATTTAAATAATATATCGATTTTAGATAGTCTGCTTGTATTAGATGATTCCAAATTAAATTTTAGCGCTTTGGCTAAAGAATTGAACAAACCCAATTTAAAGTTTGATATTCAATTGGATGAGATAGATCTTGATCGATATTTGCCGGAACCTCCGGCAAAGGATGGCACACCTGAAAAAAGTAAGACCGGTGAAGCAACATCTAATGTGGCAAAGAAAAAAACAGACTATGGCCCTTTGAGAAAACTGGTTCTTGATGGAAAAATCACGGTGGGAAAATTAAAGGCCCATGGCGCAAGGGTTGAAAATATAGATATCCATATTTTGGCTAAGAACGGTATTATCACTATAGATCCTTTTGGCCTAAGTCTTTATCAGGGAACGATTGCATCAAAAGTGAAAATCGATGTTCAAAACAATGCCCCAAGAACAAAAGTAATGCTTGATGCCAATGGTATCCAGGCGGGTCCTTTATTAAAAGATGCTATGCAAAAAGAGTTGATCGAAGGGACAGTGAAAACCAATATAGGGCTTTCGATGATAGGTGAAGATCCTGATATGATAAAACAAACTATTACAGGACAAGGAGATCTCTTGTTCCTTGATGGCGCGATTATAGGGATTGATCTTGCAAATGCTGTGCGAAATGTTAAGGCTAAATTTGGTGGTGAACAGGTAACCGAAAAACCCAGAACTGATTTTGCAGAACTCAAAATTCCATTCACAGCTAAAAATGGTCTGATTAATACAAAAGGGGCCGGCTTGATGAGTCCATTAATCAGGGTCCTTGCAACCGGAAACGTCAACCTTGTCAAGGAGTTGCTTGATTTAAGAGTAGAACCCAAATTTGTTGCCACTTTAAAAGGTCAGGGAGATACAAAACAAAGATCTGGATTGATGGTGCCGGTTTTAATAACCGGGTCGTTTTCCTCTCCTAAAATTCGTCCGGATTTAAAAGGGCTGATCGGTGGTGCTGTCGATACTGAAGCGTTAAAGCAGCAGGTGTTGGGGGATAAAGAGGGACAGAAAGAAAAAATCGAATCGGTTAAAAAAGATGTTAAAGGCCAAATTAAAGGTCTGTTCCAAGGTTTGACAAAATAATTATATTTAATAGGCGCTTATGGAAGATTATAATCATATTATAAAAACGATTTCATTAACAATGGGTGCTGCCTGGGGAAGTGGTATTAATTTATATGCTACTGTTCTTGTTTTGGGACTTTTAGGGGCAACAGATAATATCATTTTGCCACAAAGTCTTGAAATATTAATGAACCCTCTGGTCATCGGGGCAGCCGGGCTGATGTATTTTGTTGAGTTTTTTGCCGATAAAATCCCGGGAGTGGATACAGGATGGGATACCGTACATACCTTTGTAAGAATCCCTGCTGGTGTCCTTTTAGCCGCCGGAGCCGTCGGTGAAGTTAACCCGGCGGTTGCAGTTGCTGCCGGTATATTAGGTGGCGGCATGGCTGCAAGCACACATGCCGCCAAATCAGGGTCCCGACTTTTGATAAATGCGTCTCCTGAACCCGTTTCCAACTGGATGGCCTCTGTTCTTGAAGATGTTGCTGTGATTGCCGGGGTCTGGGCGGCTCTTGTCCATCCTTGGGTATTTTTGATAATTTTAATCATATTTATTTTATTATTAATATGGTTTTTACCAAAGTTGTGGGGAGCGATTAAGAAATTTTTTTCGTTTCTGGGAAGAATCTTTGGAGCAAAGAAAAAGCCTGATATACCTTAATAAGGGAGAGAAAAATGAAATATTTAAAGATGAAATACATTTGGATAATACACGTGCTGATTATGGCATTTTTGATATCGGCTTCACATACTTTTGCTGGTAATTCCTGGTTTGATAAAGGCAGTGATCTTTTAAAGTCATTTGGGGGTAGCGATAAAGCAAAAGAACTGACAATTGATGAAATTGGGTCAGGGCTTAAAGAGGCACTTAAGGTGGGGTCCCAAAATGTAGTGAATCAATTGGGAACAACAGATGGATTTAATAAAGATTCAAATATCCATATCCCTTTGCCTGAAAATCTTAATAAGGTGAAAACCATGTTAGGCAAAGTTGGAATGTCATATCTATTCGAGGACCTTGAACTAAAATTAAATCGAGCAGCAGAAGTTGCCACTCCCAAAGCAAAACAATTGTTCTGGAATGCCATATCACAAATGACGCTTGACGATGTAAAAGGGATTTACAATGGACCAGAGGATGCTGCTACTCAGTATTTCAAAGGGAAAATGTCACCGGAACTGGCTTTGGAAATAAAGCCGGTAATTGAAGATAGTCTATCCCAAGTAGGTGCAATCAATTCATATGACAATATGATGAAAGAATATAAATCTCTTCCTTTTGTACCGGATGTAAAGGCAAACCTTACCAATTATGTGATTGAAAAGGGAATGGATGGTATTTTTTATTATATTGCTAAAGAGGAAGCAGCCATTCGCCAAAATCCAGCCAAGAGGACAACAGAACTTTTAAAGAAAGTTTTTAATAGATAATTATAATTTAGGATTGAGGAATCTATGGATGTTACATTCTATGGTGCAGCCGGTGAAGTAACTGGTTCAATGCATCTTCTGGACACAGGTACGGACCGGATATTGTTTGATTGCGGTATGTTTCAGGGCCGACGAAAAGAAAGCAAAGAAAAAAATAAAACATTTCCCATCGACAGGGGTAAAATTACCAATATGGTTTTATCTCATGCTCATATTGATCACTCTGGCCGAATTCCTATGCTGACAAGTAAAGACTTTTCAGGGCGTGTAGTGACAACCCGACCGACAGCAGATGCACTAGATTATATGTTGATGGACAGTGGACATATTCAGGAGTCAGATGCCCAGTATTTGAACTATAAGTCTTTAAGATCATTTTTATATCAGCTAGAACAAAATAATGTAAAACAAAGTGTGACAAATAAAGAAAAAAGCACCATTAAGAAACTGTTGAAAAAAAATGCATATGAATTAAACAATCAAGCCATTTATAAACTTCAGAAACAGCATGATCTTGATATTGTCACCCCCCTTTATACGATGGATGAAGCGAGGCAGTCCTTAAGCTTTATCGATGGCTATCCGTTCCAATATCCGATTACCATAGGAAAAGATACCACAGTTAAATTTTACGTGGCTGGCCACATTCTTGGGTCTGCTTTTTCAGTTATTACCATCAAAAAAGAGGGTAAGACATTTAAGATTCTTTATACCGGAGATGTGGGAAGATTTGGAAAACCCATATTAAAAGATCCAACACTTGTATTTGACGAAGAAGACAGGGATATCGATCTTTTGATTACTGAAAGTACCTATGGCGACAGAGAACATGAGCCTGTTGAAGATCTTGGGGCAAGCTTGAAAAAAGTGTTAAACGATACATTTGATCGAGGCGGATCAGTCATTATACCCTCCTTTGCCTATGGGCGAACCCAAGAGTTGATTTACATTTTGCATGAGCTTTATGATAAAGGAGAGGTCCCTAAACATCCAATTTATGTTGACAGCCCTCTTGCTTCCAATATCACAAAGGTATTTGGTGAACATCCAGAGGTTTATGATAAAGAAACCCATGAAACCTTTCTGGAAAAAGGGAAAAATCCCTTTTATTTTGACAAGATCAAATTTGTTCAAACAGTACAAGAATCCATGCGACTCACCCAGGACAGGACATCTTCCCATGTCGTGATATCTGCATCAGGAATGTGTGAGGCGGGAAGGATATTGCATCATCTTCGATATAAAATCCATGATCCAAAAAACACAATTTTACTGGTTGGGTATATGGCTCAACATACATTGGGCAGGCGGATTCAGGAATTGGGGTTTGAAAACACTCAGACTGGGGAGAAAGACAACGCGCCTGAAATTAAAATTTTAGGTAAAAAATATCCATTGCGTGCAAAAGTTGAAAAAATTGGTGGTTTCAGTGCCCATGCAGATAAGCATGAACTTGAACGAATTATAACCGGATCAAATTTACGGGTGAAAAAAATTGGAATTGTTCATGGAGAAGAATCTCAAAGTGCAGCATTTGCAAAGATTCTTCAACAAAAGGGATATGAAACCATTATCCCAAAGCCAGGTGATAAGATTCCTTTATAGGGAGATGGCATCCGCATAGTATAAGAAGCCAATTGGAATTTAACAAATATAGAATAAATGAAAGGGTGATCAAGGATCTTAAAAAAAGATCTTCCATTGGTATTGTTTCAATATCACTGATCTGGGGGGGATTTGCAAAGTTTATGATCCATACCGGTGAAGCAAAGGCACAGTTTTTAATGGTCATGTGTTCTATTGGACTTTGTTCGGAAGGGGTCGTTGCATATATGCCTGCAAATTGGGAGAATCAATACGGTTAATGACACAAGTATTTCGCTTGGACTATGAAGGCCAAACTATTCAGACATCTATCAGCCTCGGGGTGGCAACTCAAATACCCAATTAAGATGAAAAAATGGAATTTTTAATATCAAAAGCAGATAAAGCGCTTTATCAATCCAAAGCAAATGGAAGAAATAAAGTAACAGACAGTGATGGTTGACCTATTTCTTTTTTGCAATGACCCAAATAGCATGAATAATCCCTGGGATATATCCTAAAATTGTTAAAAGGATATTCAGCCAAAAATGCTTTCCAATGCCCACTTGTAAAAACACACCTACGGGTGGAAGAATAATTGAGATGATTATTTTAACCAGTTCCATGATTTCTCCTTCTAACATTATTTGAGTTATATTTTCTATATCAAAGAAAGTAAGAAATTTAGTAGACATTATCAAGTTTTATCTTATATTGTTTTCGCCCAAGTTACATATATTAAACGCAACTTTAAAGTGGGGAATTCCCCGTGAGGATGAATAAAATGGCAAACACAATTAAAAAAGGTGACACCATATCGGTCGATTATACCGGTAAACTTCAGACAGGAAAAGTATTTGACACATCCCAAGGAAAAACGCCTTTAAAATTTACAGTCGGATCCGGAATGCTGATCAAAGGCTTTGATAAGGCAGTAATTGGAATGAAGACTGGCGAAAATAAGACAGTAGTTATTGAACCTGAAGAGGGGTATGGCGTTAGAAATGAAGAACTTTATGTGGATGTTCCTAAAATGCATTTCCCTGAAGATATTCCTTTAGATGTGGGGTTGCAACTTGAACTTCAGGATCCTCAGGGAAGACCTGTCCCCGGTATTATCGCTGAAATAGGTGAAGAATCAATCAAGATGGATATCAACCATTACCTGGCTGGAAAAACCCTTGAATTTGATATCGCTATTGTTGAAACAGGGTTAGAGCCTGATTCTCATCAATGCGGGTCTGGATGCGATTGTGATTCAGGATGCAATCATTAGAAGGGATTTCAAAAATTTCTTTTGGTTCGACTGTTTTGTTCGGCTTAAAATTTTTTGATGTCATCTAAAAGGGAGAAGCTGACCACAACGTCCAATTTAATATATACTAAATTTCTGTTTGATTTAATTCCTGTGGTTTTGGTTTCAAATATATAGCGTTCTTTTGAAGTGGATGTATCAGTATTGTCATGGACATCCACATCTGAAAGGACAACACAATTATCTGTGACCTTTTCAAGGACGCCCACATAAATCATAGAAGATTGTGTGTCTATAACAACGGTCTTTTTAATAAATTCTTTTAATTCTTTTTTCATATATTAAAATATATATTCAAGTAATCTTGACTTTTCAAGTGATTAAACAATAAGCGGTATGCGTCTATAATCCTTTGTTCTTATTTTAAGTGCCATATTAAAAAAATATAAAGATATTTAATAAAAGTCTTTATTTTATTTGGTTTTGATTCTAAATAATTATTTTAAACAGAACAGCTTTTCCAAAGGGAATCAATGAAAATTGAAAAAAAATATACCTTAGGTTTATTTGATGTAGACTCTGAGTTTAAATTAAAAATACAATCTGCTGCACGCCTTTTTCAAGAAATGGCCACGTATCATTCAACTAAAATAGGCGCTGGCCCGAATGTATTATTTAAAATGGGAGTTGTCTGGTTTTTACATCGGTTGGAAATTGAAATTTTCCGCTACCCCTTATTAGGCGAGAACCTAACAATGACAACCTGGTCAAGAGGATTTAAGGGATTTAAAGGATTCAGGGAGTTCAACATCCAGTCGTCCAAAGGCGATATTGCCAGAGGATCAAGTGTCTGGCTTTTTTTTAATACCAAGCGAAAGCGAATTTCAAAAGTTCCAGATGAGATCTCAAAGCTTTATGAGTTTGAGAGTGAAAAATGGTTTAAGAAAGAAATTAATGATCATGAATTCTGTGGGAAGATTGAGCCGGAAAAAGAGATAGATATCAGTTTAAGGTATTCAGATTTTGATGTGAATGGGCATGTAAATAATACGGTTTATTTAGGATTTTTGGAAACCTTGTATCATAAGTCTATAAACGGCAATGGGGAATTGATTAAAAATATTAAAATAAGGTTCAGCAAGGAGATAGGATCGGACAGGCATAGTGTTCGAGTTGGCTGGCAAAAAAATAATGGTGTATATCATTGCAATATATTTGATAATTCAACACTATATGCTGACGCTCAAATGATTCCAATGGATTGATTAAACCCAGTAACATCAGGTTAACATTTTGGCAAAGGAGAGATAGATGGGAAAAAGCTTTAAGGTTTGGTTAAAAGATTTGCGTAAAAAATATCCTTCTAACCTGTTTGATTTTGAAGATACATCTAAGCTGGAGCCTTTGGATAGTATTATAGGACAAAAGCGGGCGGTTGAAGCCATTGATTTTGGCTTGAACATGAAGGGCTCAGAATATAATATTTTTGTAACAGGTTTAGAAGGTACGGGTAAATCTACCATTGTCAAAAAACTTCTTGATGCACACGCCAAAAAATTTGAAACCTCCGGAGACCTTTGCCTGGTTAATAATTTTGACGATGTCTATTGTCCTGTTGTGATTGAAATGCCGGCAGGATCAGCTGTCTATTTTTCTAGAAGTATGATCCAGTTTATTGAAGTAATAAAGACCAAGATTCCTGAATTTTTTGAAGCCCCATCTTTTCAGGAGAAGCAAACAAAAATTCACAAAGAAATAACCAATCGCCAAAAAGAATTGTTTAGTACTATTGAACAGTTTGCAAAAACAATAGGACTATCCATCATTAGGGTGGAAAATGACTATCAGGTGGTTCCTGTCCTTAATGAAAAGCCTATATCTCCTGAAGAATTTGAGTCTATGGAAGATACCGCCATTAAGGAAATAGAAGATAATATCGTGCAGGTTGAAGAAAAACTCAATGACGCCTTAAGTAAAATCAACCGGCTTGATGAGGAAATGAAAATATCTTTAAAAGGGCTTGTTGCATCAAAAACAGATCAACTTATCTCTGAGCAGATTGACCCGGTAAGATATTATTTAAGGGATTGCAAAGATATTCAAATTTATTTGAAGAATGTCAAAGAAGATATTATTGAAAATATTGCCACTTTCCTTGGCGTTCAAGGCCAAGAAGATACTGAAGGAAAAAAAGTTTTCGAGATGACAGGAAAGCTTATCAAAAGATATCAGGTCAATGTACTTGTGGATCGCAGGAGAGAAAAAGGGGCGCCGATCGTATTTGAACCGAATCCAAGCTTTCATAATCTTTTCGGCAAAATTGAGAAAAAACCGGCTGCGGGATCGTTTGAAACAGATTTTACAATGGTTCAGGCAGGTTCCTTACTAAAAGCCAATAAAGGGTATCTTGTCATTAATATAGAACCCCTTTTAATGAATCCTTCGGTGTGGGAATCTTTAAAAAGAACTTTGCAGGATTCAAAACTCCAGATTGAAGATATGCCGGACCAGGCAGATTATGGCATGCCATCTTTAAAGCCTGCCCCCATACCATTGAATGTTAAAGTGATTCTATTGGGTGGGTATGAGCCCTTTAAGATTTTACAAAGTATGGATTCAAAATTTAACAAAATATTTAAAGTCAGGGCAGATTTTGATTATGAAGCAGGCCATACGGAAAAGAATATCTATAATTATGCCAGATTTATTGCCCGGATGTGTAAAATAGAGAATTTATTAAATTTTACTCGAGATGGTGTGTGGGCGGTTGTTGAGTACGGAAACAGACTGGTGTCTAATCAACAAAAGTTATCGCTTAGATTTGGCCATATCCGTAGCGTTTTAAAAGAAGCTGATTATTGGGCGAAAAAAGATAATGCGTCTAAAGTTTCACAGGACTACGTAGTAAAGGCGATAAGCCAGCATAGGTTTCGTCATAATCTTTACGAAGAAAAGGTATCAGAAGAATTTGATGATCAAACAGTTCTGATAGATGTAAAAGGGAAGGTGACAGGCCAGGTGAATGCCCTTGCTGTTTATGATATGGGCGAAATCGCCTTTGGTCGACCCACAAGGATTACTGCAGAATCCTATATGGGGAATCCCGGGATTGTTAATGTCGAACATGAATCTGATTTGTCAGGCCAAACACATGACAAGGGCGTAATGATTATTTCCGGCTACCTTGGCAGAATGTTTGCACAGAATTATCCATTAAGTGTGAGCATCAGTATTACATTTGAGCAAAGTTATGACGGCGTTGATGGTGACAGTGCCTCTTCAACTGAGCTGTATGCTGTTCTTTCAAGCCTGTCAGGAATTCCTGTACGCCAGGATATTGCTGTGACAGGCTCTGTGAACCAAAAGGGTGAAATTCAGGCAATTGGCGGTGTGAACGAAAAAATTGAAGGATTCTACGACATTTGTATAAAAAAGGGACTTACCAAAAAACAGGGCGTCATGATTCCATCTTCAAATGTAAAAAATTTAGTGTTAAGAAAAGATGTTATCCAGGCGATCGAGAACAAACAGTTTCATTTATATAAGGTGAGTACCATTGAAGAAGGTGTTGAAGTCCTGACCGGTATTCCTGCAGGTAAATCTGATTCAACCCACTATTATCCAGAAGACACAGTCTTTGGAAGGGCTCAAGAAAAGCTTAGGAAATATCATGAACTGTCCATGCGATACGGGAAATAGCTTGAATCCACAAATATTGAGGAAAATAAACGAGTAGATGGGGAAAAGGGGAAACAAAATAGTGAAGTGGGTTGCGAAAAATGCGACGTGTTGTATGTGGGTGATATTAAATAAAGTGAAGACGAACAGGTATAAAATTACAGATTAGAAATGGTCTCTATAATTCGCCTCTGACCCCCACCATTTGTTTTGGAAGTGCTTAGGGCTTACTCAAATTTAAATTTTTCAATCTTACTGCTTACCGATTTCGAATCAAATGGTTTAACAATATAGTCATCACATCCAGCTTGAAGGCATGTTATTTGGTAATCTTTATCTGAGTGTGAAGATACCATTAAGATTTTAACCCGATCTTTTTCTGCAATTTTATTGTTGCCCTCTATTTCTCTGATTTTAAACAAAACTTAAGTGCCATCCATATCAGGCATAGTAATATCCAGAAAAATAATATCAAATGGTTTGTTACTTTTGAGACTAGTTTGGAACAATCCTATGGCCTCCTTACCGTTTTCTGCAGCGACACATTCACCATAGCCTTCCATTATTGCTTCCATTTTTGATCTACTGATAAAATCGTCATCCACAATAAGTGTTTTTATTTTGTCTGGTTTCTCTTCGATTTCTTTTACACTGACATGCTCCATGAATTCCTTTGATTTATAGCGGCCTGACTCTAATGTGGGGTTTTCAATTTTTTTGCGAACAGTTTTAATATCAAACGGTTTAACAATATAATCATTACATCCTGACTCTAGGCATTTAACGAGATGTTTTTTATCTGAATGTGATGTTACCATTAAAATTTTAACCTGATTTTCTTCTGCAATATTATGGGAGTTCTCTATTTCTCTGATTTTAAGCAGAACTTTTGTGCCATTCATATCAGGCATATCAATATCCAGTGTGATAATATCAAATGGTTTATTATTGTTAAGGCTTGTTTGGAACAATGTTATGGCGACTTTACCGCTCTCAGCACTTTTATACTCACCAAGGTTTTCCACTATTGCTTCCATTTTTGATCTGCTAACAAAATCGTCATCAACCACAAGGAATTTCATTTTTCCTCCATATATATTTTTTAGATTTGCCTGTCTTCAAGGTAAAGCGCCAATCTGGAAAATTCTTTTTCAAATTTATTAATCAAATTATCTGCGTCTTTCAATTCCTTTGAAGTCCCCATTTTTTCAAGTTCAAATGCGATTTCTGAAAGTTTTATTGCAGTCAGATTGGCAGCGCCCCCTTTAATTGTATGAGCTTGTTTCTTGATCACTTCAGAATCTTTATCAATTATAGCCTTTTGAAGAATTTTTATCTGGTCCTGGACACTTATTAAAAAAGTATTGAGAACCTTTTTTAAAAGATCTTGTTTGCCCATAAATTCTTCCAAAGCTTTATTATAATTCATTGGTTCGTCTGTGTCGCTAGCTTGCGATTGATCTGCCCACGATTGATCTGGTTGGTTAATTATTTTTTTGTTGTTAGAAATGTTATCCAGAGTTTTGTATTCGGTATCTTTTAAAGTCCAGTTGTTTACCATGGCTAACAAATCTTTTCTCAACAAAGGTTTAGAAAGATAATCATCCATTCC
>JAAEKY010000268.1 GCA_024227235.1 Desulfobacteraceae bacterium
AACGACCGCAACACATTGTCATGCAAAGGCCCTCAATATTCACGCCAGCTGCACCCAAAACCTCACCAATCAACGCTGGACTTTCTATGGATTCATCCTGTTCTATACAGAAATCTATCATGCAAAGTCATTCCTATTCACATATTGCTCTGGCTCATGTGCCGCTAAAAATGCGACCTTAGCCAAAAAAAGTTAAATGATGATACAGGAAAAATAAAAGTCGCCAGCCTTTTTCGGTCCTATGAAGCCGGTTGTTTGCTTTTCATAATTATTGGGTTCGAAAGATACTTGACTTTTTTCTTTTTCCAAAACGGGATGAGGAACAAACCTGTTGTACTATCATCTTGCCATTCATCACCATTTTTGCTTTGTACGGTCCATGAGCAAGGCATGTTGTCGCTCATTACAATCTTTAACCTACATTCATCACTCAGCCCAAAACCGAAACAATTCAAGGCCTCATCTTGGCTATCGAACTCTTCATGCCATCCATCAAATCCGACTGTAAAACCTGGGTCATTCTCAATTAGCCATACAGAAAACCCTGTTGCCAATGATGGCTCGACTGAAATTTTGTTGCCTTCAACCTGGTATTTCAATTGCGGATACTTTTTCAATTTGCCTTTTATTATCTCAATAGCACTCATAATATTGTGAAGCGAACACCGGGGCTTTGCGGTGAGGGAACCGAATCCGACAACAGCCCTTGTTGGTTAATAGTTGTTTTTATTGATCATTTTGACGATATCCTTTGCCTCTTTTACACCAATAATACCTGCAGCATGTAATGAAAATACATTTTCATCAATTATTTCCCTAATGACCGGTGCTGTAATTAATTTATCGTGTATAAAAATACCCATGCGTTTTCCGACATTTTGGGATGTGACTGTAGCCAATTTTTTTCTTCCTTGTTCATTTAGATGAAAGTCTATGATCGGTGTTACCTCATCAGTGTATTCCACACTTTCGTCGTATATCGATCTGGTGATTGTGTAATAGCCTGTGGGTTTGTCAGTTCTATATTCTGCCAGCACAATATCAGTAATGGATATTGATGGCTCATCCATGAAGTAGACTTTTTCACCAGTTCTTTTGTCATGTACGACAATAGTGTTATTCGATTCGGTTTTTCCCTCTATTCTAAAATCCAGTTTGATGAAATCTGCATAAACCTGCGATGACATTATTACGTAAAAGAGTATCGAGAATGTAACTATAAATGCTTTTTTGCTCATTTTTTTAAAACCCAACTTTTGTTATTCAGTGGAATTCTCGAATTGCGCACGATTTCGACCCAATTCATCCATTTCCCGTAGATTTGCCTATAATTTCAAGAATGTCCGTGATTGCGCATAGATATCATAAATATCTGATAAATCAAACAATTAGACGGTCCAGCCCCTTTTCATACCACAACAATGTGATTCCTTAAGGGGATTTCCCCTGAAGTACGCATTTTTACTTATTTTTAAGGTCTGGACCTTCGTACTGGAAAAAATACCAACACTTGACCGGATCTGTCGCAATGAGCTGGTATGATATCCCACAAGCTGACCATTCGGTGAATGAATATCCAGAATCAGGAGGTCCGCCCCATGAACAGTTTCGGATAATACCTGTTCAATCAGACGTTCAGGGTCGGGTTAAACACCCAAATCCGCTTTTACGGCCTTGAACTGC
>JAAEKY010000269.1 GCA_024227235.1 Desulfobacteraceae bacterium
CTTTTTGCAGCCCGCCACTATCCGTCATGACCATGTTGCATTTATCAAGTAAAAAGATCATTTCATGGTAGCTCACCGGTTCAACAATATGGAGTTTCGATCTTGAAGCCTGAGATGTCAAACCCGCTATTTTTTTCTTTGTTCTTGGATGAAGCGGAAGGATAATGGGGATTTCTCTGCTGATTATTTCAAAAGCTTTAAATATCGTCTTTAATCGGTCTGGATCATCAGTATTTTCTGCTCTGTGTAATGTCGCAAGGATGAATTCCCGCTGCAATTTAAATTGGGGTTTTGAAGCATATTTCCTGTTATAAAGTACCGCATCAAGCATAACATCACCGACAAGAGCCACTGTTCGATTTTGATTATCATTTTTACTCGATGGGTTAATTGATTTTTCTTTGCTAACAATGCCTTCTATCTTGAGGTTTTCAACAGCCTGCCGTGTAGGGCAAAAAAGGATATCAGAAATATGATCCGTCACCAAACGATTGATTTCTTCCGGCATACGCCTATTATAGCTTCTTAAACCCGCCTCTACATGTGCTATTGGTATATGAAGCTTAACGGCGGAAAGAGCCCCTGCAAGTGTTGAGTTTGTATCACCATAAACCAAAACGCAATCAGGTTTTTCTGCAAGTAAAACGGCTTCAATTTTTTGTAGCATTGCTCCGGTCATTTCACCATGATCACCGGAGTCAATCCCAAGATTATATTCCGGATCTGGAATTTCCAGTTCTTTGAAAAAAACTTGACTCATATTATCGTCATAGTGCTGTCCGGTGTGAATAATTTTTTCACTGATTCGCAGCAAGGAACTATTAACACTCCGATTAAATTCAGCCAGTGCCCTGGAAACAACCGCAGCTTTTATAAACTGGGGACGTGCGCCGATGATGGTTATTAGTTTCATTTTTTCAAATTGTTATTCGAAAATAATTGTTAATAAAAATCATTATGTCTTGTTTGTTGTTGCAGTGATGTGGTTCATCATAGGTTTTATGGAGAGTCTTCTGTTAATTGCATGACGGCACTAAAACAATAATTTATTGATTTTCAAACATTTCAATCTGATCTCATCCTATTCAACTAAAAATCATTTATTTCTTTCATAAAATGTTTTAGCAAGATTATTTTGAGCTTTAACATAGTCTGGTTTTATTGTTAATGCTCTTTGAAAAAGTAGGATCGCTTCGTTAATTTCTCCCTTAATCTTCATAGCCATTCCCAAGCCGTTATATGCTTCAGCATAGTTTTTCTTAAGGCTCAACGCCTCACGAAAATGATTGATAGCATTATCAATCTCTCCTTTATGAAGCAACAGGGCCCCCAAGTTGTTATGAACTGTAGCATAATGAGGTTTCTCTCGCAATACATCCTCATAATATTCAATGCATTTTTCAATTTTCCCCTGAGCAAGCAAAGCGATTCCCAAGTTGAGATTTGCTGTTTCAAAATCAGGTTTTATACGTAGGGCCTCTTTAAAATGCTTTATCGCATCATTACATTTACCCTGTGCAGTTAGCGTGAATCCAAGATTATTGTGTGCAACATAGTTGTTGGTAGTAACATCAGCTGCACGTTTAAATAAAGTAACACTATTTGCCCAATAACCTAGCTGCAACCACGATGTCATCATAAGGGTCAGCAGAAATGCTATCGATAATATCCCAAGGCCTGTTTCGTTGTTTCGCCATCCCTTTAACAGGTCCGGAATTCCCCAGGCCAGGATAATAAACAGGCCGATAAATGAAACATATGCATAACGGTCAGCCAATGCCGGTTGTAACCCCATTTGCACCAAGCCAATTAGCGGCACCAGCGTTCCTAAAAACCACAGCCATCCAACTGCAAGGTAAGGCTGCTTTCTGAACCGCCAAATGAATAAAACAGATAAACATACCAGCACAAATCCGGCTCCTGCAATCTTCCAAACAGGTATTGTTGACGGGTATGGGTAGTAAATTGCCAAATTGTGCGGCCAAATCATTTTCCAAATGTAACCTGCATATGAAACCAAAGCGTTTGCAATACGCAGCTTCGCAGGCACTATTTCTGTTGATACAACAGATCCTATGCTTTTAATCGTTATAAATACCGAAACCATGGAAATAACGATTAAAGGAATCTTTTCCAGAATGGGAAACAGGAGTGCTTTCCGTGATACAGGAAACTTAAAACGCTTTAAAGGCCAATAGTCTAATAATAAAAGAACAAACGGCAGGGTTATCAGCATGGGTTTGGCCATTAAACCAAACACAAAGATCAGTACAACAAGAAGATATCGAAATATTGAAGGCTGGTTTGTGTAATAAGAATATACCAGCATAGTGAGCATCCAGAACAATGTGCTCAATATGTTTGGCCGTTGCGTAACCCAGGCGACAGATTCCACATTTATGGGATGCAGCGCAAACAGCGCTGCAACAAATGCGCTTTTCCATAATGCACCGGTCATCCGTCTTAAAACAATAAACAACAACAGGATGTTTGCAATGTGAATCATCAGGCTTATCGAATGATGCATGCCTGGATTCGGGCCATATAACGCATGGCTCAACATAAATGAAAACCAGGTTAATGGATGCCAGTATGAACCTTGTTTATCGTCTAAGCTGAATGCCCACTTAATACCGTCTAATGTAAAACCTTCGTTAACATGGTATTCATCAAAATAAATATTATCATCAAAATTTACAAATTCATGATTTCGAACTGACCCGTAAGTGGCAAGGGTCGTTAACAAAAGAAATAAACAAATTAGAATATCATATCGTATATTTAACAATCTCTTGGTCTGAATTAATTTTTTGTTCATAGTTAAAATTATTTTTTTAAAGCCTCTGCTTGTTTTAACATTTTTTTTGCTTTCATCAGGCTATTCTTAATATTGATATTATCGGGCATTATTTTATTTGCTTTCTGGAGATGAAATATTGCCTCATTAATATTTCCTTTTTTTAACATAGTCGCCCCAAGATTGAGATGGCCTGTTGCATTTTTTGGGTCATATCGCAACACTTCTACATAATGTTCAACTGCTTTATTAAGCTGCCCTTTCTTAAACAAAATATTACCCAAATTGATATGAGCGTCACTATAATCAGGTTTTATTCGCAACGCTTCTGAGTAATGTTTTATTGCATCTTTATAATTACCTTCGAAAGCATAATTAATTCCCAAACCAAAATGTGCTTCTTCAAATTCAGGATCTATATCTAGGGCTTTATGATAATACTTTGACGACTCGGATCTTTCACCCTGATCGAAGTAGGCAAGCCCAATCCTGTGATATACTTTTGCATCGTTCGGGCATAACTTTAAATATCTAAATAAATAGTGGATAGATTCTTTGTAATTGCCCTCTGATAGCAGTGCAAGGCCAAGATTATAGCTTGCCTTTTTATAATCAGGAAATATTTCAAGCGCTGTTGCAAAGTGACCGATAGCCTCATTTGCTCTGTTATTATTTGCTAATGCTGTACCCAGATTATTGTGAGCAATAGCGTTCTTAGAAGTCACCTTAACAGCGTGATCAAAAAGAGTGATACTATTCACCCAATAACCTAGCTGCAACCACGATGTCATCATCAACATCAGTAGAAGTGCTATGGACAATATGCCAAGGCCTTTTTTGTTGTTTCGCCATCCCTTTAACAGTTCCGGGATTCCCCAGGCCAGGATAATAAA
>JAAEKY010000270.1 GCA_024227235.1 Desulfobacteraceae bacterium
AACAGAACCTATTGTGAAAATTTTAACAAGACCCATGAAGAATTGATTGGTGCAAGTTTTCTGTCAGTGATCCCTGAATCCAAGCAAAAGATTATGATGGATAAACTTGCTGTCCTGACACCTGAGTCACCGGTCCAGTCGCATGAAAATCCAGTGATTAATCCAAATGGAGAAATCCGTTGGCAACGCTGGGTCAATTGTGCGGTGTTTGATGATCATGGCAAACTAATCGCCTATCAGTCCCTTGGTGAAGATATTACTGAATACAAGCGCAAACAAAAGATCATTTTAAAAAAGAACAGAGCTTTAAAGTTATATAGTGAGTGTAATAGAATTATTGTACATGGAAAAAATGAATCTGATATCCTTAATAAAATTTGCCAGGTAATAGTTGAACAGGGTAACTACAGGTTCGCCTGGGTAGGGTTTGCCGACCATGACAAAGAAAAAACTGTTTTTCCAAAAGCCTGGTATGGATTTGAAAAAGGCTATCTTGACAACACGAATATTACATGGGCCGACACAGAAGTTGGCCAGAGACCTACAGGAACTGCAATACGGGAGACAAGACCAGAAAAAAAAAAAAAAATTTCATCTGATCCCAATTTCAGGCCCTGGAA
>JAAEKY010000271.1 GCA_024227235.1 Desulfobacteraceae bacterium
GGAAAGTTGAAAATATATTAAAAATGGAACCCAAAAAAAGAATTGCCGCAACTGAAAAATTGAAATCAATTTTAGATTTGTCTCAACAATAGAATGCTAAGGACTTCGCCTTAGATTCTGGTGTTAAAAAAGGAACATCTAAAAGGAGACAACATTGAAAGAGGATCAATGGTTTACTGATCAGAGGAAAAAAGAAAATTTGTTAAATGGTTTATCCCAAGATTCAGATGTTTACCGCATTTTTCCAATGTCCCGTTTTATAGGAATGCTCCGTGTAGAAAAAAACACACTCGTCAAACCTGAAAAGTGGGATGATCCTTTTGAAAATTTTTTATTCTCCTCAAAAGCTAAAAATCAACATGGGCAAGCTGTCACTCTTGATAACATTAGAAACTCATATTTCGGTCAATGTTGGAGCTTCAACATTGAAAGTTTCTTATTCTTGTCGCCCATTAAAGGCGAGGTCAAGAGAAAAAACACCTCCCCGGACGAAAAAACATAAAAGAATATAAGATATGAAAATAAATGAATATTGCAATTAATCAAAGGTCTCAAAAGGAGATAGACGATGAGTAGAAATTCTAAATCAGTTTTGATCGAGATGTTTGTTATTTTTCTTTTTTCAGGGATTCTGGGTATAGGACCGGTATCTGCTGCCGAACCCTGCCACGGAGATATCAACTGTGACAGTTCTGTGGATGGCTTTGATCTGGTTCTAATGGCTGAGGAATACGGTAATACAGGTTGTGGAACAAAGGCATCAAGGATGGTTGGAGAGATCATCATGTGGAGCGGGCAGATGGATCTGACAGGCAACCACCCGATGATAGAAGGGGAACCTGTCACACAGTGGCATATATGCAATGGGTACCAGGAAACTCCTGATCTTGGCGGTAGGTTTATAAAAGCCGGAGGTCCGGGTGAGATCTCTGATACTGGAGGTTCAAGCACTGTATTGCTATCTGAAGCAAATCTTCCGGAACATAGTCATGGAGTAGAGGGGGAAACAAGTTGTGTCAGCCATGCTCATTCTCTCCCGTTAATGCTTAAAAAATATGGAACAGCAACACTTCCAAACAGAAATGTTATAGACGAGGACATTGGTGCATCTGTCGATACGTCACCCGAAAGCATAGTTTCTCCATCAAGTAATAAGTGCGACACACCTTCTCCTGGCCATAATCACAGTATCGATCTTGAGTCTACATCAGTTGGTGGAGGAGAAGGACTCGAGATCACACCGCCATATTATTCGCTTGTTTTCCTCATGTATACGGGAGAGTGATCAAGCATATTGCAGAAGCTTTTTTCGGCTGGCGAAGACAATCAGTGCAGCTGAAGTTATCAGCAAGTGACGGCCGGGTCAGCGGCATAGTAAGCAAGATCTAATACGTACAGGGCACCTTCACCGGTTGCATCCCCGGGAATGTACCAGGATCGACTTCGTGTCCGTCTACATCAACAACAAATGACCCATTAATGTATAATCTGGGTCGTACGGTGCAGACGATTGCCAAGGCCTATGTAGGTTGAAGCGGGATACAAATACGGCAATCGCATCTAACGTGATCAAGTTTTCAAACATTTAACAATCGACCCAAAAAAGGAGGCCCTAAAATGCTCAGAAAACACCTAATAATAACCTCTTTATTCATCACCTTGATTCTTTTCCCCGTCTATTCCTCTGCCACGGGTGTATGGGAATATACACCTGCAGACCAGGCAGTGGATGTTGCTCTGGATGAGCCAATTTCCGTTATATTTGACGGGGAAATGGCATGGAACAACGACTTGATTGATGACAGACTTGATTCAGTTACCCTGTCTGTTCAAAGTTCTGATCAGTCACATTCATTTGTGATACCTGGCACATCTGCAGCAGTGAGAAAAGGTAGGCACCCTGTTAGTGGTGGAGAGGATCGGGGATGGATAGAATTCAGCCTTGATAATCCGCTTCATGTCCTTCGGCCAGCCCATACATACACTGCGATCTTATCCGGAGCAGTGAACAAAGAGAATGAGACTGTGGGACCGTTTTCCTGGAATTTTTCAACTCAATTAACAGGTCCGCCCGTTCAGACTGGTTCTTTTGATCATATAAAATCATTTGGTACAGTGGTTCTGGATGCAACCGGTAAATTCTATGACCCTGCCGGAGGGACTTTAACTTACAACTGGTCCTATATTCTCAGGGGAGCAACCCCGGCCTTCGGCGGCTATGCGTCTGGTATGCAAGCAACTCTTACTGATCTCAAACCTGGATTTTACGACGTTCTTTTGTGGGTGGAAAATGAAAACAATGATACAGTGCAGGCACTTATTGTCGTATTTGTCGGTATCGGTCCAGTGGGTGATTTAAACGGTGACGGCGACACTGACGGGCAGGACCTGATCATTTTTTCCGGAGCTTTCGGTCAGTAGCCGGAATTTTTACCGATCCCGGTTCCGTCATCTGCAATTCTGGTACTGCTGTCCGGATGTGATGTTTAGGTGGGTCCTTAGGTGGGGTCGGGCCGAGCATAATGTAATAAATTAAGATAGTTAGAATAAAAAAGTGCCTTGAAACGGCCCTATAATCGCTTTTTCGGGGCCAAAAAGAGCAATATAGAAAATAAATGGCAAGAGCGAATAGACATTATATTCCAGGACATGTATGGCACTTAACCCATCGGTGCCATAAAAGAGAGTTTCTATTCAAATTTGTAACCAGATGGGGTTGGGCCGCAACAAATCATTGAAATAAAAGCAAATCACCCTTAAAAACACCCTCAAATCAGGACTATATTGCACTTTTAGGGGTCAAAAAGGGCGATATAGAAAATCAGAAGAAATATTCAACAACTATATCTTAGACTCTAACAATCAAACTGCACCGGGCGAGCCGGTGATTTTGGTGGTTCACAGAGCCTGACGATGCCGAGATTACATGGTTTAAAAAATGATCAATTTAAGCAATAAAACTGCAACACGTTTTAAGGTTAAATGGAAGGATCTTGAGGAACGCTCAGGAGATTTCTGGAAAGTGGATATTATGATGATTGGACGCATTCCGATGTTGCTAATTGTTCATGAATATACATTGTTTACCATAATTCGGCGGAAATCAACGTTTCAAAATCTGCATAGCGTTGCAACTGATATCCTAAAATCGTGTCCTTGGTATAACGGTTCTAAATCGCTTTCTTTGGGAAAAAACGGAAATCGACAACTAAACGGAAGCATTAATGAGATAAAACGGATAACCGTAGGATTATACTCTCCTGAACAGATAAACTCTATGGAAATGGCAATAAACCAATGCATTTATTCTTATCTATCAACCGAAAAAAGAGACTATTTAAATCCGTTTGAAGCTGTTGAAAGTTATGTTAAAGGAAAAACACCTTGGTTATAGATGATGAAAAAATCACCTATTCCGATTGGTCCTTCACAAATGAAATCGAAATTGACTATTCGAAAAAAGACATTTGTCAGTTATGCGGACACAAGGGGTTAAAATATAAATATTATATCCGGCATAAAACTAACCGTGATTTAATGATTGTTGGTTCAAGTTGTATCCTGAAATTCTCGGATATAATAATTTATTCAAAAGATGGTAAATTAATTTCAGATGAAAAATTGAGAGAAAAGGCATTGAAGGATTCTCTTAATGAACATCTACGAGAAGCTGCATTAAGTTCTTTGCGTGAATTATACAAAATTAAAGAACTCGAAATTCGGCATCTCAAGGACTATTTTACCGATTATGATAATAGACTTAACATTCCAAGGCCTTCTCAGGGAGAAAGAGAAGAATATCAATTTTTTAAGGATTTTGAATCATCGATAATTTCAACTAAAGAAAATAAAAAATTATCATTCGAGCCTCTATTTTTGACTCAAGTTTTCAAGGCGTTCCATACGCATGGAGTATTATATGAATCCCTGGCTTTTCATATAAGTTTAAGAACGCTATCAGCACAGATCGATTTAAAAGGGTTGGTTAAAAATGGTTCTTCTGACTTTGAATTGATTAAGCCTTGTTTAAGTCCTACACAATATAAAAAGTATGTTATTGATTCATCCTGTCATTCTATAATACGAAACTGAATTTCAACGACCAAAAGGCACTCGGACAAGCTGGTAATCTGGAAAGTTGTACATAATGATTCGATTTAAATAGGCAAAATTATACATTGAGAGACTTTGACAATGCTTTTTGAAAGAGGCATAATCACATCGACTGAAATTAATAGTTTAAAGGTATTTATGACACACCAAAAAACAGTTGAGTATTTGCAATCTTTGTTAAAAGAATTGGTCGCTCTGAATCAGGAAACGGAGTGGGCGGAATTTAAGCATAATTCAATTAAACCAGAAGATCTGGGTGAGTATATTTCTGCATTAGCAAATTCAGCTGCACTGTTGGGTAAACCGTTTGGCTATTTAATTTGGGGGGTAGAAAACCATAACCATGACATTGTTGGTACAAATTTTAACCCAGTTACTGCCCGACATAAAAAACAGGAACTAGAAAGCTGGCTATTACAGAAGATGGAACCAAAGATTGATTTTTACTTCCATTCCTTTGAAGCGCCTAACCAAAAGCCAGTTGTAATCATAGAGGTCCAGGCGGCAAGCTACACGCCGGTTCGTTTTGGCGGTACCGAGTTTATCCGCATTGGATCTTACAAAAAGCCTTTAGGTAAACATCCTGAAAAGGAGCGTTCTCTATGGCGCGTGTTCGATCGCAAACCTTTTGAGTATCAATTAGCGATGAAAAATGTGAAAGCAGAAGAGGTACTTAAGTTACTGGACTATCCAGCCTATTTCAACTTGATGGACAAACCTTTACCTGAAGGAAGAAGCGGTATTCTGGAAAATCTTGCAGCTGATGGATTGATAATAAAAAGCCTATCTGGTTCATGGGATATTACCAATATAGGCTCGATTCTATTTGCTAAGGAACTCAAACCTTTCCGGCATCTGGCACGCAAAGCTGTACGCCTGATACTCTATAAAGGAAAAGATCGTTTTAAAACTATTCGAGAACTGTATGGCACAAAAGGTTATGCAGTTGGTTTTGAAGGATTGATTGACTATATCAGTGCGCTGTTACCTTCTAATGAAGAAATAGGAAAGGCACTCCGTAAAGAGGTTCCAATGTATCCGGAACTTGCTATCCGTGAATTAGTTGCCAATGCTTTGATCCACCAAGACTTTAATATTACAGGCACAGGGCCAATTATTGAGATTTTTGAAGACCGCATGGAAATAACTAACCCAGGTTCACCCTTGGTTGAGGTTGATCGCTTTCTTGATTCACCACCACGCAGTCGTAATGAAGGTATTGCTGCGCTGATGAGGCGGGTGAACATTTGTGAAGAGCGTGGTAGTGGTATTGATAAGGTTGTAATCCAAACTGAAATTTACCAGTTGCCCGCACCTATTTTTGAGACTTATCAGGAACATACCCGAGTGGTGCTTTTTGCTCATCGTGAATTCAAAAATATGGAAACTCAAGAACGTATTCGAGCGGCATATCTTCACAGTGTGTTACGTTATCTCAATCGACAACCGATGAATAACACAACTTTGCGTGAACGTTTCGGTATCGAAGCTAAAAACAGTGCTATGGTAAGCCGAATCATCAAACAGGCCATTAAGGCAGGACGTATTAAGCCATATGATGAGGGGGCAGGAACTAAAGCGATGCGCTATATACCTTGGTGGGCCTAATTTATTTGCTTGACCGTTGCTTGACTGATAATGCTGTAGAGACAGAGTAAATCAACACAACATATTGTTTTTACAGAATCATATTCTATGTCATTTGTTTGATCAGTGCTTGATTTAATTTCCCTGCAAACAACTTTACTTCTTGTCAGACCAAATCAATAATCTAAAAAATATAAAAATCCAAAAAGGCATTCCAAAATCCGCTAAGTTGTTTTTTTTGTCTATAAAAACGGTACGTTAAGAACGAAAACTTATTCCAACAAAAAAAATGCTACGGACTACGCCGCAGATTTTCATGTTCACGGCGGCTGCGTCGCCGTGAATCGCGGTGCTGACTCCATCCGTTCCATGTCCCGGCGCCTTGCGCCTGAACAAAGAACTGGACCGGACACCGAGCACCGTGCAACCAAACTGGCGTTTGCTTGCACGGCACACGTTGCCGTTCAGCATCGCGATTATATAGGAAATAAAATATGCCAGGATGTACTTTTTCAGTTTCAGGCAAAAAATTTAAAGTTGATAAATTCTTAAAAAAAGCCCTTTGGAAGACAGATTTTGTTTACAGGTTAGATGATCCGATAGAGAGAAGACCAGGGCATTTCTATTTAGATTCTGGTTTTTCCATGACAGTAAGTAATTCAGATGGGTCTCTCCCTGACGAACTCTATGATGTAGAAAAGTTTATGGACAAAAATTGGGACGTGCTAAAAGTTTTAGTTAGAGATTTTGAGACTGAGGAATTGTGTTTTGACTTTGGATACTATTGCAGGCTTGGTGAGGAAGAAGATGACATCATCTGTATTTCACAAGGTGAATATTTAGAACCAAGCTTCTTAAAAAAATGTGGTGAATTAGGCATAGGTGTTGCACTTTCGCTTTATCCAAAAGATGAGGACTAAAACTCTATATAACACTCGCTGCAAGTGACCGCTGGGGGCGGCCTTCGGCCTCAAGCCCCAGTCCCCTCGTTTCACTCGGCGGCCCCTGAGCTTAATCCGTTAAAGAGACCAGTAATGAGAAAAATAGTTGCAACAATGTTTCTGTTAATATTATGCACTATGTTTTTCGATGAAGCTCACGCCGAGAAACGGAGGGATTTCAAAGAGTTAATGGTGTTGAGGCAGATTCTCGAACAAAAAGAGCGTCAGCTTGACTTAGCAAAAATAAAACTGACGATAGACAAACTGATAGAACCAAGCATTAATGTTGAACAGGAGTTGAATAAAATCAATCAAATCGTTTCTGACATTCAATTCATGATTCCCCCCGACGCAAGTCAGATGGACAAGATGCTTGCTATTAAAAAATACATCTATACTTCAGGAACATGGAATAACTACAAAGCCTATCATTACGATTTCGATGATCCTCTTGGTACAAAGATTTCAAACAAGTTGTTGTCAAATTATATAAGAAGCAGAAAAGGGAACTGTATCACCATGCCGTTTTTATTTATCATTCTTGGTAACAAGCTCGGCGTGGATGTCGCTGCCTCTGTTGCTCCATTACATGTGTTTGTGAAATTTACGGATTCTGATGGGCAAACTTATAATATAGAAACCACCAGCGGTGCAAATTTTTCACGGGATACTTGGTATCGTAAACAGATGCCAATGACTGATCGTGCAATAAAAAATGGTATCTACCTGCAAGCGCTGTCAAAAAGGGAAACCGTATCTATCATGATGACAGTGCTGGCAGAGTATTACATGAATGAAAAAGAATACAAAAAGGTCGTGAGTATATCAGAGCTTTCTTTGAGATATTACCCAAAATATGTCAATGCCATGTTGAGAATTGGCAGTGCTTTTTATCTCATGTTGCAGGAAAGTTTTGTGAAAAAATATCCTCATCCAAATGACATACCACAGAATAAAAAAGAATTGTTTCGTTTCTTATCAAATGGAAATCGCTACTGGTTTGCTAAAGCAGAGACATTAGGGTGGCAAGAGCCAGGTAGAGATAATGAAGAAAAATATCTTGAGTCAGTTAAAAGAGATTCTATGAAAGGAGGAATGTGATATGCGAATAGAAAAATTTGGCTCATTTTTAGTTGTGATGCTGATATTTGCCTGGACCAATACATCGTCAGCTCGTTATTTAAGCCCTGATCCTATTGGTTTAGCTGGGGGCATTAACCCGTATGTCTATGCTGAGAGCAATCCCATTAACTATATTGACCCTTTAGGTTTATATGTTTGGGGAATAAATACAGGAGGAAGTTTTACGACAAGTGGCACTAAAGGAGGTTCAAGCACAGCTATCCTTTTCGACCACACTGGTTCTTTTGCTGTAGTTAGAACGCATGAGGCAGGTGCCGGTATAGGTAAAACAATTGGTCTTTTCAATAATTTTGTTTTCGGAGATAAAAATACAACTGTTAGTGACTATGCTGGAAAATCTGTGTCGTTCTCAGGGAGTCATAAATTTAAAAAGGGACCTGGTATTACAACAGCACTTAGCATGCCAATGTATGGAGATGATGGAGAAGCGAAATTCTTTTATGAACTTGGTATTTCGCCATGGTCAGCGGGGGGAAATACAGAAGCAGGAGCCATGTTATCCTTCGGGCAAGTAATTTATCAATCAGAAATATTCGGTGACACAGGTAGATGGTGGACAGATTTTTTATGGGATTTATTCCATCCTGAAGATAAAAAACCATGTAAGTAAATTGGGGATCACGAAATGACTATCATAATCTTAGCAGTCGTTGGGGCGTTCATCTTACTTGATTTTACCATTATAGGCTTTATCCCTGAAAAATTTGGGATTTGGGGATCCCTTAGGAAAGAAAATTTAACGAAATTGATCGAGGATTCAGTTCAGTTTAGTATCCGTACAGATATTACTGGGAAATATATTGATTCAATGATCAACAACCGAGTCGCATATAAATCAGTAATTTTGACACCAAAGTATATCTTGGTAAAGAATACTTATTTGACATATTTAATGAAAATAAAAGTCAATTCTGTGGATTCATATGAGATCAAAAATGAACTCATTGGCAGTAGGATAAAATTGAATTTGAAAATTCAGGGATCTACTAATATCTTTGAATTTAGTACAAAAAATTCGAAACAATGGATTCAGAAGCTCGAAAAAATGAATATTTTTGTGAAGCAGACCGCTGATTAGTATAATGGACCCCAGAATTTGAACCAGTTGCTAAGCTAAACATGTATAAAAAGGAATTAAGCCTGCGTTTGACCCTTTATCGAAAATATCCCAACAATGAACATGCTGACGGGCAAGCCGCAGATGTTCAAAGTTAGGCAAATAGAACGTAGATATAGGAGACGTAGGTATGAGTGAGCAAGTATCTTCATTCTTAAGTACTGAAATTGGAAGCATGAAGTATCTTTTCTATATCACTTCATGGAATGATTTCCAGACAAGAATCGCAGAGGTCCTGAATGACAATTGGGAAAAGTTTGGAGAGGCCCTTGGGCAAAATGGCAAAATCATCAAACCTTATGACTCGGCAAGCTATTCAGTGTTTGAGGAAATATTATCTAAGGATTGGGACTCGAAAATATCAGAGCGAATGCGAGAGGAACAAGACCCATTCATGATAGTCACAAAAGTTGGTTTCGAAAATTTTGATCCGAATGAAGACGAATGGGTAATTATATGGTTTAGCGAGTTTTCTAATTCTCCTGAAGATATTCCATACACATTAAGAAGCATGGCAAAAACATCAAAGGAAAATGATGACCTCATTGAATATCTCAATAAGGAATCTGCAAAAAAGGAAATGGCTAGTTATGCAGAAGTAATTGAATTGAAGCCGGGTTTGTTTGGCTGCAGTATCGATTTGAAGAAAGCGGCAAAGAAACTCCTTAATATTGCCTAACAAGGCAAATTAACTCGGATGCAAATTCCGCTGCGCTCCATTTGCACCGGTTATTTGCA
>JAAEKY010000272.1 GCA_024227235.1 Desulfobacteraceae bacterium
ATGGTAGAAGAAAATACAATATGGAAAAATAATTATAATTAAAAAATTAATGATAATAATTTCTTTATATCATAAAAACAGAGGTGCAAGACAAATAAACTTTTAAAAACTGATTCTACTATATGGGAAATGGAATAATTAAATTATTCAAAACTCCATTAATGTATATTGGAGATAATCAATCCAGGCAATGGAAATACAAGAGTTAAGTTATTGTATAGAATTTTATCTTTCATCTACAGCGCAAACCATTGTCAAAAGGCTCATTCTAGCATTTTAACAAAATCAAAGCCTATCTGGTTTTAAGAGATGAAGGATTAAATTTATTGAACTAAACCTGAAGAAGTGCTGTTCCTAAAGCGATACCCTTCTCTATGGGGATTGTAATGGTTTGATTTTTGATTGTTGCATGATTTCTTTAAAATCAAAACGATCTTCATGATAAATCGCATCATGTTTTCCAGATTTTTGACATTAATCACTGATTTTTCAATCATTGCCCTTCTTTTTCTTGCCCCATTGTCCATTGCAGACGCAGGCATCCATTTACGTTTATAACGCATAAATAAAAATATCAGATACCAAATATTGCCGTACTATGATGTGTCTTTAATGGTGGTCAAATTCAATCGCTCAAAAAAACCAGGACCAGTTTGATCCGGGATTTTAAACATTCTATTCAGCTTTCCTTTTTTGCAGAACGGACATGTGGATATGTCCTGGCCGGTCAATTCCAGCATGAGTTCTTTCACCGATTTATTTGATGTTTCAGGTATGTTGTCCTGCCCCAAAATCTTTCGGCATTTCAATAAATCTTTTTTTTTGCAACGGTTTGCCAGGAACCCGGCATGGCGTATTCGCATAAGTTTTTTAGGCAGGGCATGGAGGAGAAAACGCCTGATAAATTCAGTCGCTTTAAGGATCATGGTCTTTTTTTTATCCTGATTTTTGCGATCTCTATAAGAGAATGTAACGGTGTTATTCCCTATGTCCAAAACCCGATTGTTTGAGATGGCAACCCGATGGGTATATCGTCCTAAATATTCCAAGACCTGCTTAGGGCCTCCAAAAGGCTGCTTTGAATAAACCACCCATTCTTTTAAGTATAATTGTTTTTTTAGTTTGCCAAAGCCTTTTTTTGTCCCCATATCAACGATGCTTCCTGGAAAAATCAGTTCATTAAATGCCTTTTCCATCAGTTCCATGAATTTGCCCCTAAAAACCCTGGACAGGGCTTTAACCGGAAATAAGAATTTCTTTTTAGAATGTATCCATCGTTCACCGTCGTGGGAGAGATAACCTGACGGGATTACACAATGAAGATGAAAGTGGTCCAGAAGTTTTTGATCCCAGGTGTGAAGAACTGCTGTAAATCCTATCTTACCGCCTTCCTTGTACCGGGTTGGATTCTGAGCAAACTCTTTCAATGTGGCTGTTACAGACCTAAAAAGAATTGCCAGCATTACTTTTTTATTGCACAAAATAATTTTGTTAAGATCATGAGGCAGGGTAAATACATTATGAAAATAAGAAATAGGAAGAAGTTCTGCCTGCCTTGCTTCAATCCATCTTGCCTTGGTAAGTGCCTGGCATTTTGGGCAATGGCGGTTGCGGCAGGAGTTGTAAGAATTTTGTGTTTTACCGCAGGAGTCGCAGACCTCAACATGTCCTCCCAGGGCTGATGTTCGGCAAACTACTATAGCGTTCATAATTTTATAATGTTCCAGGGGCATGGAGCGCGATTCAATGTATGCTTTTCCGTATTTGCAAAAAATATCAGCCAACTCAGGATTATTCTTGATCATGGGCCACCTCCTCAATCACTGATCCATACATATCAAAGGGGCTGTTTATCTTTTTGATACGATTTTGAGTGAGCCGCAAATAGATCATGGTGTTATAGATTGAGCTATGCCCCAGGAAAGTTTTAATTGAATATAAATCAACCCCGTCTTCAAGGAGGTGTGTTGCAAATGAATGCCTCAGTGAATGGATACCTTTACCAACAGTAAGCCCAGCTTTTTTCTTTGCCTTGATAAATATCTTATAGGCCATATTTTTGCCCAGAGGCTTATGTGGATTACCCATAGGATAAAACAGATATTTTTTTGGATGATACCGCTTCTGGTAGATCTTTAATTCTTTTAGCAGCTTATCCGATAACAGGGTGTAACGGTCTTTATTGCCTTTGCCCTGTTCAACCCTGATCAGCTTGCGGCCCGATTCAATATGTTCCAGTTTTAATGATACAAGTTCACTTAAACGCAACCCGGCAGAATATGCGGTGATAAGCAATATGCGATTTCTTAAAGTATCTGCTGCTTGAAAAAGTTTTATTAAATCCGGACGGCTGAATATGGTAGGAAGCTTTTTTTGGTATTTTCTTTTGGGAATTTTGAATTTAATATTATCTTCTTTTAAGGTGGTTTTATAAAAAAAGTTCAACCCTGCCGCCATGCAAT
>JAAEKY010000273.1 GCA_024227235.1 Desulfobacteraceae bacterium
AAAAAAGATTTTTCAAAGAATTTTCATTTTCATTTTTAGTCTTGGAATATTTGGACTTTTTGTAATATACAAAATTCTTTATCAGATAAAAATGGTAGAAGAAGAACTGGATAAGCACCGCACCCGTCTTCAGGGTCAAGTGGATGAACAAACCTTTGAGCTTATTGAGGTCAATAAAGATCTAAATCAGAAAGTAGAGGAACACAAGCTGGCTGAGGAAGCACTGCTTAATGAGAAAATTTTTATTAACCTGACAATAGACAGTCTGCCAGGGATTTTTTATCTCTTTACAAGCGATGGGAAATTTTTAAGATGGAATCAAAGTTTTGAAAAGGTCACAGGATATACCGCAGACGAAATTAGCACAATGCACCCCTTAGACTTCTTTCTTCCTGAGGAGCATACTCTTGTTGAAGAGCGAATAAAAGAGGTGTTTAAAGAAGGAAAGTCTTTTGTAGAGGCTTATTGGCTATCCAAAAGTGGAGAAAAAACTCTTTATTATTTGACTGGTAGCCGCGTGGATATAGATGGCACGCCCTGTCAAGTTGGTATGGGTATTGATATTAATGACCGCATGATAGCAGAGGAAAAACGAGATAAACTTCAGGCACAATTGAATCAGTCCCAGAAGATGGAATCCATTGGAACTCTTGCCGGCGGTATTGCTCACGATTTTAAT
>JAAEKY010000274.1 GCA_024227235.1 Desulfobacteraceae bacterium
CCTGACAGTGCATTGCAACCAGGACAATATGTCAGGTTGTCAGTATCAGATAATGGAATTGGGATGTCTCAAAATACTATCCACAACATTTTTGAACCCTACTTCACGACAAAAGAACAAGGGAAGGGAACAGGTCTTGGACTGGCAGTGGTGTTCGGAATAGTGAAAGAATACGGTGGAGACATTAAAGTATACAGCGAAGTTGAAAAGGGAACTACTTTCAACATCTATTTACCTCTAATGGAAAAATCTCCAGATAGAATTGTAATTGATAAAGGATCAGAGACAGCGGTCGGTACCGAGAAAATATTATTGGTTGACGATGAAGTATCGGTTGCAAAGCTTGAAGGCCAGATGCTTTCCCGCCTTGGTTATCAGGTATCAGTAAAAACTAACATTAACGATGCCTTAAAAGTCTTTAGATCAAATCCTAATTTTTATGACTTGGTGATTTCTGACATGACCATGCCTAACATGACCGGAGACCAGCTTGCTAAAGAGATATTATCAACAAAATCAGATATCCCTATTATAATCTGTACAGGGTTCAGCGAACGGATAAACAAAGAGCAAGCTGAAGCCATTGGCGTAAAAGGATTTTTAATGAAACCTGTTGTAAAATCAGATATGGCTCAGATGGTTCGGAAAGTGCTGGATGAATCCAAGGTTTCATAAATGAAATTGAGGTAGTAAAAAGGTGTTTAATGTGTCTATAATCAAACACTGAAGCCCTTCTTCAAAGAGGCGTTTAATTCTTTTGGTATCTGTCGCTCTATTTGAAGATATCCTGATGACAGATCATACCATTATTGCTCTCTTTCATTTGGATGAATTTTGGCAAGAATCCTTTTTGGTTTTAAGAAAAAAAGATTTTGTGTTAGATTACTTATAATAGCGACAAATCAAAATTATAAAAAGGCGTAGATATGCTCCTTTCCCCGAAAACTTTAAATGACTTTGAAAATATTTTACCTGCTGTACTTTATGAATATACACAGAATCAGGATGGCTACAGTATAATCCGATATATGAGTCCAAATTCACGAGAAATTCTTGGATACTCTGCCGAAAAATTTATTGGCAACAGTTTATCCTCTTTTCTTGGAATCGTTCATGTGGAAGACCAAAAACGGTTGGAAAGTGAAGATTCGGAAACAATTGAAGATGATTTTTTCTCGACTGAAATCAGGATAGTATTACCTTCCGGTGATATAAAGTGGATTCTACTCAGATCAAAACCCTCTGATAAAACAAGAAGCGGAGAAGTTACTTGGGTTGGATGTATCGTTGATATCACAGACCAAATGAAGTTGGCATTTGAAAAAGAATACCATTTAAAAGAACTTCAGAAAGCAATTGATGAGATAAAAATACTGAAAGGAATTTTGCCACTTTGTTCTTACTGTAAAAAAATCAGGGATGACAAAGGTTATTGGAATCAGGTTGATGCTTATATAAATGACCATTCAGAAGCTAGCATTAGTCATGGTATTTGTCCTGAATGTGCTAAAAAATATTATCCGGATTATGACATTTATGAGAAATAACATAACGACACATATGTCTATCATTATGGGGGAAGGCTCATTCTTTAAAGGGCGTTTGATTCTTTTGGTATTAGTCGCCCAATTTAAAACTTTGCTCGCGACATTTAATACCATCATTAAACACCATGGCATTACTCATTTGTTTCAAGGATATCATTCGAAAATATATTTATTTTAATATTATACAGGTAAGGAATATATAATTTTTA
>JAAEKY010000275.1 GCA_024227235.1 Desulfobacteraceae bacterium
AGTACCCACAATATATGTACCATATCTTATTTTCCCTGCAAAAAAGAAAAGACAAACAGGGTTAATAGCGCCACTCTTTTCCTCATCAAGCAGAAAAGGCTTAGAATATGAACAGCCTCTTTTTCTTGCTATTTCAAAAAATCAGGATGCTACAATTTATTTGGATTTTATGGAAAAGCGTGGAGTTAAAACTGCATTGGAATACAGGTATATACTTGATGCAAAGTCAAAAGGAAGTTTTTTTTCTGACTACCTGGAAGATCGAAAAATTGATGATGGAGCTGAAGAAACATCAGATTACAGTGTTGATTCCACTCCCCAAAGGACAAATGAAAACAGATATTGGATCCGCACAAAGCTTGACCAGAAGCTTCCCTTTGAATCATCATTAAAGCTTGATGTTGATATAGTAAGCGATGCCGATTATCTCCATGAGTTTAAAAGTGGTCTTACGGGATTAAAAAAAACAAGCAACTACTTTACAAAGGAATTTGGAAGAAGCATTGATGATTATGATGATACAACAAGAGAAAACAGACTAAACATTAATAAAACATGGGAAAATAAAACCTTTAACATAGATTTTCAATGGTTTGATGATGTAATAGCGCGTAGATTTGACAATGAAGACACAACTCTTCAGACTCTTCCTTCAATTGACTACACATCTTCAAAACAAAAAATTAATTCATCTTTTCTCTATTATGACTTGGATTCAAGTTTA
>JAAEKY010000276.1 GCA_024227235.1 Desulfobacteraceae bacterium
CATCCAGTATTTTTTGCCGATTATAAAATGCAGATACCAGCATTAACAATGTTGATTCAGGGAGATGAAAATTAGTAATCATTGCATCCACACATTTGAACGTGTATCCGGGATATATATAAAGATCACACATTCCGGTTTTGGCGTTAACTCGCCCCTTCTCATCTGAAAGGAACTCAAGGGTCCTGACACTGGTGGTACCAACGGCGACAATACGCCGGTTTTCATCTTTTGCGGTGTTAATTTGGTCTGCGCTTTTTTGTGATAAAGAAAAATATTCAGAGTGAATTTGATGGTCTCGAATATCATCTGCTTTTACAGGTACAAATGTGCCATAACCGACATGAAGGGTGATTTCGGTAATACCAATCCCTTTTTTTTTAAGATCAGCCATTAAAGATCTTGTAAAATGAAGTCCGGCTGTGGGGGCGGCCACCGCACCTTTTTTTGAGGCATACACTGTCTGGTAGTCTTCTTGATCGCTCTGGGCGGATTTGGGCCCATCTCTTTTTATATACGGGGGAAGGGGGATATTTCCCTTATTATTTAAAAACTCTAAAAATGCATCTTTATTTAAAAATTTTATTTGGGAAACAAATCCTTTTTGCGATTCAACAATGGCCTCGACCCCATCTGATAATAAAAGCCGGGAACCTTTTTTAGGACTTTTTGATGCACGGATGAGACAATCGCATTTAAAGAATCCTGTTTTTTCAAGATTTTTCAATCCTCCTGCATAATCAATGATCAATATTTCGACCTTGCCACCTGTTTCTTTTTGACCATACAATCTTGCAGGCACAACCCGGGTATTGTTGATCACCAAAAGGTCATCATTTCTTAATAGGTCTGTGATATCTTGAAACTTTCGATGAGAAATAGTTTCAAGATTTCTGTTCAAATTTAAAAGTTTTGATTCACTTCTATTTTTACAGGGTGTTTGAGCAATCCTTTGCTTTGGCAAATCATAGCCATAATCAGATAATTGATACATCAGCGACCGTCCATGGCAAAAAAAACAATTAACAATCCTGTTAGCATTAGAAAAAAACCAAATTTTCTTAAATTTGCATCTTCAAGGCCAATAATCATCTGAATCATTTCCTTCATTTTGGCAGGGGATGCAAAGTAAGGTAATCCCTCAACAATCATGACCATTCCGATAACACATAAAAAAAATTTCATTTAAATCCTATTTTTTAAATATCATATGATTCTTTTATAGCATTTAGCAAAAAGTTTTTCCCATTCAGCCGATGGGTAAAGAAGAAATGCTTTTCACTTAATTTTAACGGACGTCCTGTCCGTTAAAAAGCGGAAATAAGCAATTTACGGCGTCCTGCCAAAATGCTTATTTAACGCCGTTCTAACCATTGCTTCTTCAACCATCTGTATTGCTGCCTTATCAAAAAGAAACATTTAATGGCAAAGCTATTACAATCGATGTACTTTTATATTTTTAGAGACCTTTATGCAATAAAAATTATATTGATTAATAAAAACATCAAGGTTATAAAGATAAGTTATTGTTAAAAAATGATGTAATAAGGAAATTAATATTTATGCAGTTTGAACCTGTCATCGGTCTTGAAGTCCATGCCCAATTAAAAACCAAAACTAAAATTTTCTGCGGCTGCTCTACCCAATTTGGGAAATCACCTAATTCAAATACCTGCCCTGTCTGCACCGGCATGCCAGGGGTTTTGCCCGTCCTGAATAAACAGACGGTTACATTTGCTATAAAAGCTGCCCTTGCTACCCATTGCAACATTAATCAGGAAAGCCGGTTTGACAGAAAAAACTATTTTTATCCTGACCTGCCAAAAGGATATCAGATCTCTCAATATGCCCTTCCGATTGCCGAACATGGGTACCTTGAAATCCAGATTGAAAAAAATGCCCCCCAAAGAATCGGTATCACCCGAATCCATATGGAAGAGGATGCGGGCAAGCTTATTCACGACTCTGTAAGGGCCAAAAGCCTGGTGGATCTGAACCGAACAGGGGTCCCTTTAATAGAGATTGTCAGCGAACCCGATATTCGTTCCGCTCAGGAGGCTGGGGCTTATTTGAGAAAACTGCATGCCATCCTTAAATATATTGATGTCTGTGATGGCAATATGGAACAAGGAAGCTTTCGATGCGATGCCAATATATCTTTAAGACCCATTGGCCAAAAAGAATTTGGAATACGAGCTGAGCTTAAAAATTTAAACTCATTTAAAAATGTTGAAAAAGCCATACGATATGAAATTGAACGTCAAACCTACGTTTTAGGCGATGCTAAACCGGTCATTCAGGAAACACGGTTGTGGGATCCATCTAAAAATAAAACTATGTCCATGCGAGGCAAAGAACAAGCCCATGATTATAGATATTTTCCTGACCCGGATCTTGTACCGCTTATTGTAGATGAAAAATGGATACAGGACGTTGCCAAAGACATGCCTGAACTACCGGATGAAAAACTGCAAAGATTTATCAACGACTATAATCTTTCAGACTATGACGCCCAGGTGTTAACCTCATCCATAGAACTTGCAGATTATTTTGAAGAAACTGCCGCACCCTTAAAAGAAAAAAAACAGGCCGCCAACTGGGTCATGACTACGCTTCTTGGCATGCTGAACACTAAAGGGATAAATATCACCCAATCTCCTATTCGCGCAAAAGCGTTTTCTAAACTTCTTTTGATGATTGAAGATAATAAAATTAATGCAAATGCTGCAAAAATTGTATTTGAACAAATGCTTAATACCTCAAAAGACCCTGTAACTATTGTAAAAGAAAAAGGTCTTGAACAAGTGTCTGATCAATCTGAACTTGAAACAATGGTCCTTGATGTTATAAACGAAAACCCAGATGAGGTAACAGCTTATAAGGGCGGCAAAACCAAACTATTAAGTTTTTTTATCGGACAGATCATGAAAAAAACTCGTGGTAAAGCTGATCCAAAAGTTGTAAACTCGATTTTAAAATCAAAACTTTAAATGGAGCGAACCCTTGAAAAAAAAATATTCCATTCATCCCATTATTTTTACATTATTTATTTCCTTATTTATATTTACAGGACAGGGACATACTGCACCCGCTAAAGAAGATATTAAAACGATTGCGATTCTTCCCTTTCAAATCAATGCATCACAAGAGCTTGACTATATCCGAAACGGTATGGTTCGGATGTTTAATTCTCGGCTGTCTTGGAGGGAAAAGGTGACGGTTATCCCTAAAAATGCCATCGCTAAGCATCTACCTGATTTGGATGATATTTCAGGCACTGAGCGCGTCGCCAGGATTGCCCGGTTAACCCACAGCAATTTTATCCTTACCGGAAGTATTACAGGCATAGGCGGTGCCTTCAGCATTGATATTAATGTTTATGACATTGAAAATAAACGATACATCACATTTTTTGAGCAATCTAAAACAATTGACACCTTAATTGGCAAAACAGACAAAATCGCTGCTATCATCAATAAAAAGGTTTTTGACCGAACAACTATGTCCTGGGAAAAAATAGAACAGGAGAAACTCGCCTATATTAAAGAATTAAAACGTCGAAACCCTGAATATATGATGCAAAACCCTCAATGGAGGGAGAAAAAAGAATCACCGGGCTGGAAAATATGGGAATATTTATATTAGTTTTCTATTGGATCTAAATCCCGAAGAAGCGAAAATACAGGTATAGGATTTTTTATACCTTTTAGATTAACTGCGCCTAAATTATATGCCGGCCAAAAGTCTGACACCATTTTTTTGGTTTCTTCACCAATAAGGATATCCCCACACTTGGCATGATCTGATAAACGAGCGGCAATATTGGTAACGGTTCCTGTTGCAGTAAACGTCATACGAGTATTTAAAAGGCCTTTAAATCGAGTCATTCCTACAAGCGCAGCCCCCGAATTAATACCGATATTAACATCAATAGGATCCATATCTGCTCCAAGAGACTGATTGATGGCCCGATTGCGATCAATTATTTCAAAGGCCGCCTTTACAGCATTGATAGCATTGGTATTTGCATCATGGTCTTTGAAAATAATCATAAGTGCGTCCCCTGATGTTTCATTGATATCTCCATGAGATCTGTGTATGGGGTCAACAAAACTAGAAAACATTTTTTCTATAATTTCGTTCACTTCAACTTCAGGCCGGTTTGAGCTTAAAGCTGTATACCCTTCCAAATCCAAAAACAGGATTGTCACGTCTTTTCTTTCTTTCTTTCGAGTCAAAAGATCTGGCTGTTTATCCACCATCTGCTTTACTGACCCAGGAACGAAAGGGGCAAGATTACTCAATTTTTGACTGATCTGTATTTTCTCCTGGGTGATTTCCCATTGATATTTAGCCGTTAAAATAATATTTCCCAAGATATCTGCAAAATCACGTATCAAAAAAAATTCCCGTCTTGTATACCGTGTCATGGGTTGGATCACCACACTGATAGCGGCCAAAACTCTGTCTTCTACGAATACAGGCATCGCATATTCTGATCCGACTGCTATGATGCTGCCGTCCTGACGACGGATCGGATCTGTTTGAGACACAACCACTGCTTTTTTCTTTTGAATTACTTTTTGGATGGCAGGTCGATCCCGCTTACAGGATTGACAGTTCACAGGTTTTTCATACAAAGCACATTGCAAGGGGCTGGTATATCGATCCGCATCAGGATCCAAAAGAAGGATGCACACCTCCATGGCGTTGGGAATAATCCCGCGAAGTTCTCCTCTAATCGTCTCAATTATCTCATTGACTTCTCTAAGAGGCGCTATTTTTCGAATAATATTTTTTTGAATATGAAACCGTTCTTTATAAAACCTATCCATTGATAATTATTCCAAATTTACTGGGTTGGGGAAAGGAAAAAAAAACCTGGTGATGGATTACTCCATCACCAGGTAATATTTATTCAGGTGGTTTTAAATCTTATGTACGTCTAATTGATATATTCAAATTAGAAGTTAATCATAAATTTAAGCGCGCCGTAAGTAATTTCTTCAATAGTACCAGTTACTTCTTCGTAGTCAACTATACCAACTTCAGGTGTAATGGATACACCAGGAGCTAAAGTGATGACAGATTGAAGATAATAGGTAGAAACTTCATCATCTTGAGCAAATGTGTCAATTTCTTCTACAGCATACCCATAACCTGCTTCAAGAGCAAACATGTCGTTGATTTTGAAACCAGCGACAAAAGTCATGCCTGTTGCATCATTGTCAAGAATCTTAGTTTCACCATTATTGAATGCTGCATTACCAGCACCACCAAGAGTGACAGGACCATTTGTATTAAGTACAATCATGTACCCAACATTCTGACCCATCCATGCGCCACCTCTTACATAGGCTGCACCAAAATTTGCAGATGCTGTAAATCCTGCTAAATAGGAATCAACATCAAAAGAAAGTCCACCTCGAACGAGTTCATGCTGAGCCGCGCCACCCATCAATTTAAGGCTGAAAGCATCCATGTTGATTGTATAAGCAAGTTCAAGCTGAGGTAAAGCTTCTTCTACTGTGTAAGCATTTGCAGGAGCTGCCAAAGCCAGGTTAGCAGTAGTAGCTGCTCTAAGAATGGTATCTGTTGCAGCAGCAGCCTGTGTCGGTTCAGTTCCGCCAACTACAGCAATCTGGAAATCACCCACTTTAATTTTTACCTGAGGGTTACGACCACTATAC
>JAAEKY010000277.1 GCA_024227235.1 Desulfobacteraceae bacterium
AACCCATCCGCATGTTTTGCGTTTTCAGAGTTTTTCTTGGTCATGGAGGACATCTCTTCCATAGAAGATGAGTTTTCCTCAATGGATGCGGCTTGCTGGGAAGCACCTTCTGCCATAGACTGACTTGATGAAGACACTTGACTTGATGCAGAGGCCACCTGATTGGAGCCCTCATTTAAGCCATCAATAATACGGTTGACAGGACCGGTAATGCTTCTGGTGATAAAGAATGCCACAAGAATACCGATAACAAGTGCAACGATTAATCCTACAATCATAACAGTGGAAGCACTTGAGAGTGAATCAACGGCACCCGTGGCTATCCTGTCAGTTGCCTTCATACCTGCATCGGCAGTTGTTTTACATGCATCAATGACTGCCTGTCCTGCGACCCCTCTTTTACCTCCCAGTTCTTGTAATACAATCCAGTTCTCAAGGAATTCAACCATTGCATTTTTGTAAGAGTTTCCTGCTATTGCAACCTCATCAATCCGTTTTAAATCTGATGGCCGACGGGTGATTTTTTTAAGATCTCCAAATAACGCATCAATTTTGGGGAAATTTTTCAGTGCATCTTCCATAATCTGGGGGTTTCTCATGGCCTGGGATTTGAAGGCCCCTATTCTGGTTGCATTCCCAAGATCAATAATGTCATTAACCAACGAGATCTTTTGATTTCTTTCCAACATGTCTTTTGTTAAATTGGTTTGTTGACCTTTTAAAAATTCATCACAGTTTTCTACATAGATGCCGGCATTTTTATCCATCTCGCCACGAAACCTATTGAGAATGCGTGTGCTGGCTATACTGCCTTTCTTATACTCAGCCAGAAACTGTCTCATAGCATTCTGGTAGTCTTTACCCGCTGATTCTGTTGCATCAATGCGTTTTATATCTTCGGCTGCACGGGTAATTTTTCTTAGTTCTGTGATGGGTCCGGATGCGCTGCCAATGGTTTTAATGGCATTTTCCATGAGTTCTGGCTGGTCAAGGGCCTGGGATTTAAAATTCAGGACCCTTGTTGTGGAACCCGTGTTAACAAGCTGGGTGACAAATTTTATCTTGTCCTGCCGTTCTGCTAGATCAACCTTGAATTGAGCATTCTGCCCGGCAAGAAATTCATTACTGTTTTTCATGTATTTCCCGGCGGATTCATCTAATATTTTTCTTGTTGCAGCCAGTTCTAAATTAATATCATGCGTCTTTTTAACAAGCGATTTGTACTCATTGACCGCCGTGGTTGCCGCTTGAAGCTGTCCTTTCAGCTTTTTTAGATTGGGTGAGCTCTCATCAAGAACTCGCCCTTTTTTCAATGCTGTTTCGACAGCCTTGATTTCTTTTTGTGCATTTTGATAGAATTTTTCTTCTTCTGTAAATCCATATCCCCTCATCTCATACATCATCCGGTTTGCAGCTCCCCTGAGTTCAACGGCTATATCAACTTCAGGGACAAACTCTTGTGCCAGCATCACGCTTTGCCCTTCCACGCTTTTCATGTTCCAGATAGACGTGGAACCCAGTGCAACAGCGATAATGATCAAAAGCGCAAAACCAAACGAAATCTTCATTCCTAAACTTAAGTTTTTCATGGTAACAAAACTCCTTTTTAATGATTATTGTATGTTTTTTATCCTATCTTTGAAAATCATCACGAGACTTTTTCAAGTCCCTCTATTTCTTTGGTTGACAATACCTTGTCTATGTTCAGCAGGATTTTAACGGCACCTTCCGTCTTCGCCATACCAAGAATGTAATCCGTGTCCAGTTTGGTACCAAATCTGGGGGCTTCTTCTATGTCTTCCTCTCTGACATTCAATACTTCAGAGACTGCATCAACAACGATACCTATCAGTACAGTTGCTTCATGCGAATCAATCTCAACAACAATTATACAGGTACGTTCTGAATAAGGGATGGCTTCCATGCTGAATTTCAACCTCAGATCTACAATTGGTATTACCTTACCGCGCAAATTGATCACACCTTTCACAAATTCCGGAGTTCGCGGAACTGATGTAATGGCCATCATTCCGATAATTTCTTTTACTTTGAGAATGCCGATACCATACTCTTCCTCATCAAGTGTGAATGTAAGATACTTTCCAAGGCCGGTTGTTGTTGCTTTAATGGCCTGATCCATGTCTTTTGTAGCCCGATCCATTTTTATGTCCCTCCTTTTTGATAAACGATATCCACTTTTTAAAATTGTTTGATATTAAATATTATGGTTGTATCAACATCTGTTTTTATTGACGGCTCTGATTTATATTTTGTTTTTTATATGATCGAGAATTAGTTTAAAATTATTGGTTTCAATAGGCTTAACCATATAATATAAAATCCCCTGATTCCTGACCTTTTTTTCCAGTTCCCGTGAATTGTAACCGGTCATGGTAACGATACCAATCTCTGGGTTAATGTTTTTAAATTTTGGAATTAAATCATAACCTTTGTAATCAGGAAGCATGATATCCAAAAGAATCATATCAAATGAATCTTCTTTAAAGATCTGCAAGGCCTTCTTTCCAGTGTCTGCTGATTTTGATTTGTATCCCCATTTGTTCAATCTTTTGAC
>JAAEKY010000278.1 GCA_024227235.1 Desulfobacteraceae bacterium
AGATGAGACACATGGCCGAGGCATTATTATTATGGATACCTATTTTAGCCGCTATTCCTTTAATGAAAAAGGTAATATCTTATATCTTGAAAAAGATCTTTTCTCATAAATATTCAATCGTGTCCGGTTAAGTTTTTGCATGTAATATCCGCTCTTCGCCAACCATATTTTTAAGGTTTGTGTCTCTATTGGATACTCGTAATTCGTTCTGGATATTGATTCGAAGCTGACGAATCCTTTTTATTGAGACGGTTTCATTGAACTGTTCATGGCAATATATGGACATCAAAAGATAAGAGATGAGCCCTCCAAGTATTTGAACCATTAAACCATATTTGCTACGGGCAATTAAGTGGTAGACTTTCAAGTGCTTTTTCCACCACTTAAAAAAGGTTTCGATATCCCACCTTAGTTTGTACACTTTTGCTACTTGTTCGCAAGTGAGGTCATGACGGTCTGTTGCCACATAATAATCAATACCGGCAATGGTATAGCCAACAACTCGTACCGATTTCTTGGTTTGATTTACTCCTGGTGTTCCAAGCAGAACAATAGCATCGTAGAATACATGGCTTTCCTGGTTCACTGGATTTTTACTAACAATAGTTCGTGTGGTTTTTGTCTTAATACGGCATACAAAATGTTTATTTTCATCCTGAAGAAGATCAAAATCCTTATGAGATTGATAGCCACGATCCATGATGCCGGTCTGGCCTTTTGAAAGTATAGAATTGACAAAAGGACGTTCAGGGCCTTTGCCATCTGTCAGATAGACTTTCGATGGGATCTTATGGTTAATATCAAAGCCAAAATGCCCTTTAGCCTTTTTGGAACTTTTTCTGTAATCAGCCCAATACATGGAAAGAACGGCATCAATTAATGATCCATCTATTGATACAAGGTCACCGAGATCGGAATGTTGTGAAGGTAGAATGCCTTGCGCTTGTTTGCAAAGTTCCTGAAATACATATTGTAATTGCTCAAGGCCACGAGAGTTGATGGCCTCAGAAAAACTACTTCGGCTGATGCCTCCGTCCGGAGCAATAAATTCTTTGGCAAAATCATCCTCTTTGAGGTGCTGAATAAGGTCTCTTGCAGAATCATGTTCCTGGAGATGGAAGAACATCAATGCATGTAATTGATCTTCAAAAGTCATTTTCAATGGTCGGTTCCCCTTCGATTCAAGTGTTGGGGTGTTTGGGAGGACGACCTGTAAGGGTGAAAGATAATGTGAATAGCATCGAGAATCAAAGTGTACCTTTTTTTGTCTGAATGAGCGCATTTTGCAAAAATTCCTCGTTATAATAATAAGTTATAACAAGGCGGCAAAATCACCATAATTTATTTGTCAAGTAAAAACTTTCAATTTTATTGTCATTTTTTATATGCAATTTCCTATCCGGACATTTCTGAGAAAAAGCAGCGCTTATAAAAATATTCTGCTTTTTCTACTTTTTATTAATATAAAAGCTTAATAATCTAATTTTCAAAAGTCAAAGATTATTATCTGG
>JAAEKY010000279.1 GCA_024227235.1 Desulfobacteraceae bacterium
GAAGTATCTCAATATACATTCTATAAAAAGACTGGAATTATAGATCTTTCGCCAATCTCTGTTAAGCTGACATATGGTATTGAGCGAATCTCAATGTATCTTCAGGGAGTGGATAATGTTTTTGACCTTAAATGGAATGATGAAATAACATATAGAGATGTTTTCCATCAACAGGAAGTTGAACAGTCAAAATATAATTTTGAAATTGCTGATATTGATATGCTTTTTGATAATTTTAATAAATATGAGGCAGAAGCCCATAAAGTTTTAAAGCATGATATTGTTCTTCCTGCTTATGAATGTTGCCTTAAGTGTTCACATATTTTCAATCTGCTTGATGCAAGGGGTGCAATAAGTGTTACTGAGCGGACAGGATATATTAAGAGAATCAGGGATATTGCAAGGGCATGTTCTAAAATATATGTGGAACAAAGAGAAGCGTTAGGGTTCCCATTATTAAAAGATGAAGCATTAAGAGAGAAAGTATTGAAAACGAAGGAGGAGAAAGCGTAAATATTATGGAAACTCTATTAATAGAAGTAGGAGCAGAAGAGATCCCAGCGGGATATATTGTTCCTGCACTCAAAGCTTTTAAAAAGAATCTTCTTTCAAAAATGGCAAAAGAAAGAATAGAATGTGGTAAATGTGAATACTTTGGAACACCAAGGCGCCTTGCACTCATAATTGAAGATGTTGCCACAGAGCAAAAATCAGAAACCTCAACTATCTTTGGTCCTCCAGAATCAGTGGGATTTGATGAAGAAGGAAAACCTACCCAGGCAGCCCATGGTTTTGCAAAAAAAGCTGGAATTTCAGTTGAAGAGATTACAATTACTGAACAAAAAAAAGGAAAGTATCTTACAGCTCAAGTTGAAGCAAAAACAGTTGCTACAGCAGATATCCTTGGAGAAATTTTGCCTGAGCAAATACTTATGATACCTTTTCCAAAGGTTATGAAATGGGGTAGCATGTCCCATTTGTTTGCTCGTCCAATCATTTCTTTGACAGGATTGCTTGGTAAACAAGTACTTACCTTTAAAATTGGTGACATTGAATCTTCATCTTTTGTTTTTGGTCATTCATTTATGTTCCCTGACAAATATATAGTTGATTCTGCTGATCAATACACATCTTTACTTGAGGAAAAAGGTGTTATCCCGGATATTGAAAAGAGAAAAAATCTTCTTCAAAAAACTATAACAAAAGCTGCCCAGGATTATGACAGCTTGATTGTAGAAGATGAAGAGCTATTGGATATTGTGGCTAATGTTGTTGAGTATCCATACCCGGTTGTAGGAAAATTTGATGACGAATTTCTTGAAGTACCAGATATAGTTCTTATAACCGCAATGAGAGAACATCAGAAATATTTTGCTTTAAAAGACTCAAAAGATAATTTAAAACCATATTTTATAGCTGCAAACAATACCAGGGTTAAAGATCCGGATATGGTTGCAAACGGGCATGAAAGGGTTTTGAGAGCTCGTCTTTCAGATGCAAAATTTTTCTGGGAGCAAGATCTTAAATCAACAATGGATGATTTTGCCCAAAAGCTTAAAAAAGTTACCTTCCAGGCAGACTTGGGTTCTGTTTATGAAAAAGCTGAAAGAGTAAAGAAAATTGGTGAAGATCTTTCTTTAAAGATTGGTTCTGATGACTCTAAAGGTTTACAAAAAAAAGTTGCTATAGCTGCCATGATTTGCAAGGCTGACCTTGTAAGTCAGGTTGTTATTGAATTTACAAAGCTTCAGGGTATTATGGGAAGAATTTTTGCAGCCAAAGCAGGGGAAGATGAAGATGTTTCAAGTGCTATTGAACAGCATTACAGACCTGTATTCTCAGGAGGAGAACTTCCGGAAAATGATACAGCTAGAATTCTTGCAATTTCTGATAAAATAGATACAATTTGTGGCTGTTTTTCATTAGGACTGATTCCCACTGGCGGATCTGATCCATATGCTTTAAGAAGGCAGGGCATTGGGATTTTACAGATTATCCTTGATAAAGGTTTCACATTTTCTTTAAAAGAACTTATTGATAACAGTGTA
>JAAEKY010000280.1 GCA_024227235.1 Desulfobacteraceae bacterium
AAAAAAAGAAAACAGATCGGCAACGATATTGTAAGAAGTGTTAATCGGGACGGCCTTTCTTTGAAATAGATCCATAGAACAGCAAAGAAAAATAAAGAGAGAAGATAATCTACCTGTAATTTAGTTAAAACACTGCCGCAAAAAAGTGTAAGCAGTATGACAAGCAGGCAAATATATATCAGTGTCCGTTTTATCGTTTCTTTTTTCATAACAACAAAAAGTGAACTGATCAGTAATATATTCTGAGCAAAATAGGAAATTGCAGGTTCATATTTACCCGTCAGCGTATAAAAGAAATAGTGGAGAAGAGACGTTCCGGGCGTATACGCTAAATGCCTTGCAATCACTGTTGTGTTCTGATCCGGCAGGTGATGATTTAAAAATAAGTATTTACCAATAATTCCCCAATACACATAATCATCAATGATAGTAAACTTCATTCCAATAGTGATGATAAATGAAATGGCTATGAGTGAAATAAACACCAGGAAACGGTTAGTTGGCAGAACAAATTGTTCTGAATTTCGGTGATACCAGGCATCTGTTAAACAAACAGCAGATAAAATAAAACCTGTCATCATCAACCCTTGAGCGCCTGCTTTAAGGTGATTTGATACAGCAAAAACAAATAATAATATTCCGATGAGTGACACAGAAAAAATCGGGGCATAAGAAAAATCAATTTTCAGCCATCGGTTTGATGCATAGACAAATCCAGAAACGCATAAAATTGTCAGTATAATATCAATCATTTATGACCTGCTAAGGAAACTTTGTATTTAAAAAAGAGTCAAGGCCTTTGTCTTTTAAATAAAACTTTGCATACTTGTAAAAAGTGCCTTCAAAATTTCCAAAGGCAATGATAAACCCGGGCCATCCGTCTAAAAAACCCAATTTTAGAACATATAAAGTAAATGCTGCCCAAAACCCGTGAAGAAGGGCTTTGAACATGCCAGATACCTTGTTGCTTTTAAGCAATTTTTCAGCCCCGAGGGTGGAATATCGATTGCCCTTATGAATCACTTCCTCAAGATTCTTGAATGGTACTTGATTGATAAAAGATTTCAAATATCCATTTTCTTTGTCACTTATGATTTTATACCGTTCATGAACCGCATCATTTTTAAATTTCAAGGCCCCTTTTCTAAATAATTGGGGTTGTCGATAATCAGGATAAAACCCTGCATGCTTGATCCATTTCCCCATAAAATAGTTTCTTCGAGGGACATAATATGCATCAAGGCTCTCATTTGAATGAATGATATTTTGTATCTCTTGTTTTGCCTTCTTTGTGCACCTCTCATCAGAATCCAGGCTGAATATCCAATCATGACTGCACGCTTCAATGGCTTTATTCCTGAGTTCTCCAAACCCATTAAACGGTATCTGAATGACCTTTGCGCCAAACTCTTCTGCAATTGCTGCTGTTTTATCTGTACTGAATGAGTCGGCAACAATTATTTCATCTGCCCACTTAATACTTTCAAGCGCCTGAACTATTTTTTCTTCTTCATTAAAGGCAATTATGTAAACAGATAATTTTGGCACGAGTTAAGTTTCCTTTTAATTATTTATCCAATTCTTTCAGACCTGAATGACAAAAAAATGATTCTGATTGGGCAACCTGTTCTAAGATTCTGTCATTCTCCTCAAGATGATTTCGTTTATTCTCATTATGCCACAAATGAAAGCAAATCGCTCTAAATGGATTTTCTTTCCTTTTTAGCCCATATTTAAACAACCGTACTACCAATTCCGAATCTTCCCTGCCCCACCCTTCAAAATCGTGGTTAAAGCCATTTACTGCCCAAATATCATCCCTGAACAATCCCATATTACAACTTCTCACCCCAGACAATTTTTTAGTAGTATACGAAGGGAAAAAACAGATTCGAACAATATGATGACGGTTGGATATCTTATTTTTTAATGCATGAACCATTAATTCTGATTTTGAATTGCACGTCTTGTGATCAAATTCTTTTTCAGCAAATTGATTTACGATGACCCGCTTGCCTTGAAAAAAGCATCCTTTTTGAGCCAAATCCAGATGATCTTTAATAAAATGCTTTTCAGGGATACAATCCCCATCAAGCAAAATCAAATAATCCCCATTGGATTCTTTAATGGCTAAATTCCTGGAACGAGCCGCCCTGAAACCCTTATCCTCCTGCCATACATGCTTAATTTTGCTTTGAGCATCATCAAGATAGGGGGTTAACATCGTTTTAGTAGAATGATCTGATCCATCATCGGCCACTATAATTTCGTCAGGAAGCCTGGTTTGGCATAATAAACCATCCAGCACCCTTTTTAGCGCACCCGGGCGGTTGTATGTGGTAACAATCACAGATGTTTTCATATTTGATTCACCTTTTGATCTATGATCTTAAGCACATCGGATACATTTAAATCATTCATACATTTAAAATGAGAACAGGGGTGTTTTGCATAACAGGGCGTGCAGTCCATTTTTTTTTGAATAATAGTATGGATTGTGCCATAGGGTCCGGTTCTTATAGGATTAGCCGGGCCAAATATGGCAAACACAGGAATATTTAGTGCTGCTGCAATATGCATTGGCCCTGTATCATTGCAGACAAAAAAAGTGGCTCTATCAATCAAAGCAATGAGCTCTTTTAAGCTTGTTTTACCAGCTGCTGATATGGCCCTCCCATTCGAATTTGCAACAACTTCTTGAGCGATATCAGCCTCAGCAGCACTTGCGATTACAATAGTGGGGAGCTTTAATTTTGCAGCAAGTTTTCCAAATTTATCTGCCTGCCATCGATTGGCCGGTTTTCCTGCTGAAGGGCAGATGATAGCAAAATCTTTCGGCAGCGCGTTTAATTTAGATGGGTTGGGGTCATAAGGCGCAAACGGATATTCAACTTTATCAACAGAACAGCCCATAAACTTTGCAATATTAAGATACCGGTCAATCGCATGAATATTCATGTCCCCATGAATCTTATGGGTATAAAAAAAAGGGCTGCCCTCATCAGATTCTTTAAATCCAAGCTTTATTCTTGCGTTTGAAAAATAGGTAATAATTCCAGATCTTAGCAGCCCTGAAAGATCGATTGAAACATCATATTTGGAAACCTTAAGACCTTTTTTTAGCTCAAAAATCTCTTTGAATGTAACTTTCAAATTTTCAATTTTTTTCCACTGGTCTTTTTTTATCACCCATAGCTTATTAATCATCGGGTGACCTTCAAGAAATTTATGGTGGCCATGGGCAACAACCCAGTCTATTTTGGTGTGGGGAAATTTATTTTTTATTGTTGCCAGAAATGGAAGAGAATGAACAATATCCCCAAGGGCGCTGGGTTTAATAATCAAAATTTTTTTTATATTGTTGAACAAACAATTCCCCTTTAACCCGGATATTTCACGTGTTGAATTTGCTTTAGCTGCAAGTTGCAGAACGCGCAGCTGTAATCATTTACTGCAAGC
>JAAEKY010000281.1 GCA_024227235.1 Desulfobacteraceae bacterium
TATTTAAAATTTTCATTTTTGCATGGATTAAATTGAAAAGTTATTCATAAAAATTCTTGGTGGTTCTTATAAATCTTAAGGTTTTATCAGTTAAGATTAATGTTATCGGTGAAAAAACAAATCTATTCTTTAGAAGTAATCACTATTTAATTGTGACCGTTTTATAATCTAAACACGCCATGCTTCTTCTATGAAATTTATTTCACAGTTTTCTAATTATACATTTCCTTCTAAAAAACAAGCTGTTATACACAGAATAGGTAGAAACCCCTAGGAAAAAAAAGTTATAAAAAATGGAAATATTTTACCTAACTTATTTATAAAAAAAAATGTAGGAAAAATAAATTCGGAACAAACTCAGCCTGTTAGCTTTAAATGACATGCACTGGCATGAATTTGGCATGTTTTACAGAAAACAATTCAAAAAATAGTTTATTATAAATTTAGCATTAATTTTTGTATCAAAAAGGAAAACAAATGATAAAAATGAAAAACTGGATGCTTGGGGTCGTTGTTTTATGCCTGTTTTTAATATTGGGTAGTCCGGCCTTTGCAGGCTTTGCGAATGTTGTTTCATTTGGTGACAGCTTGAGTGATGATGGTGGTGTTTCAACTGGATTTGGAAACGGACGTTATACAGATGCTGGTGCACCGATTTGGGTTGAACTCTTGGCAGCCGCACAAGGCGCACAAGGCGCACAGTTGTATGACTTTGCCTTTGGTGGAGCCACAACAACGACATGGAATGTAGGATCACCACAACAAGGATATCCTCCGCTTGAAGGTACTGGACTTGAGTCACAGCTTTTAGATCCATTTTGGGATATCTCAGGGTATATTAATGGCTTAGGCTTAGATAAAAGTAGCACATTGTTCACAGTATGGGCTGGGGGTAACGATTTCCTTGCTAGTGTTTATGGCGCTGCAGCAAGCGCCGGCGCCCCCGGATACCCGGATTACCCAATCCCCCACCCTGCGTTAGGTGATCCAACTTTTGCTGCGCAACAAATTGGTTTGGCGCTAGACATTCTTGTCAGTCCTCTTTTTGGTGCACAAAATATTCTTGTCCCCAATTTGCCGGATATAAGTCTGACCATTCCTTTTTTAGGGAATGAAGCGGCTTCATGGTTCTCAGGAGAATTTAATACCGCACTAGAAGCTGAGCTGGCTCAGTTTCGCTTAGACAATCCTCTAGTGAATCTATATACAGTTGATGCTTTTGCCTTATTTGATGGAGACCCCGCCTTGTTATGGGCAGGAGATGGATTTCATCCGTCGGCTCTGGGTCATCAGATGATTGCAGATGCGGCCAATGCAGCAGTCCCCATCCCAGGTGCCATCTGGCTACTTGGTTCCGGTCTTATCGGTTTTGCGGGATTAAAAAGAAAACAAAATAGATAATTAAGCTGTTATCATTAAAAAAGCAGGGCCAGAAATGGCTCTGCTTTTTTTCATTACACACTATGCTCACCTTTAAAGTTGTTTTATCTGCATTAATGATGAATGGCTTTGGACCTTCCAACTATATATTTTCAATTTCTCTTGATCTATAAAACAGAATTGATTATTGTCTTTAATATCCTTTCTATTCTCTCTTCAAATGCATCAGAACGCCTCTAAACTCTTTCACTTATTTCTTTTAATTATTTATGCCTTCCTATTTAAAATCCCGAACTTTCCCGGCTATCACTACTCATTTTTAACTTTTAAAAAGGTAAATTATCATGAATCAAAATACAAATCCTCCAGA
>JAAEKY010000282.1 GCA_024227235.1 Desulfobacteraceae bacterium
CTGAAAGGAAAAGTGATTATAGACCTGACCGTCGCCGGACGATTGACCGCCGGCAAATGAACGACGATTCCAAAGTCCCCAACAATGTTGACCGTCGAAAAGGCGGGGACCGGCGTACGGGGGGACATAAGACATAGTTTAAGTCTTGTCGGCCTGCCGGGCAGGTCGCAGTTTTAGGGCCGAAAAGTCTCATAACTCTCATATCCTCAGGCATTAGAATTATCTATTTTTTACATGCCAACAACGACCACCTAATATAAAACGGACAAATCCACCTGGGCCTTTTTCGAAAGCTGTACACCTGGGTTCTGGGGACACCCCAGAACACACACTATTTTGCGAAAAGATATGTATAGCAACCAAGGCCATGGCGGTTGAATGAATAAAAAACATCATGGCAATATGTACGACGACTACAGCGCCTAGTGTTATTTCAAAATAGCTAATTGGATACTTAACAAACAACTCATAGCATGACGCCAAATTTTTCTATATCGTCTATTTTTTTCTCAAACTCTTCAATAATAAATTCCCTTTGCATTTCACCGGGTGGTCTGGCCATTTCTTTTATTATATCGTCCGGGATGTTGTTTGAAAATTCAATCCATCTATCTGGATTTGGACGATTGTAAAACCATTCAAATCGACTAGTTGCAAAGACCCATGTTAACACCTTGGGTGATGCATTTTTGAAACGATCTAATATTACCTTGTCTTGGTGATCCTTATTAAAGAAATACAATGAGGTTATGGCACCTAAACATTCACCCTCTATTTCTAGACCTTTTTTTTCATTTGCTACTTCATCAATTCCATATTCACATTGTGTACATATCGTATCAAGTGTAAATGCTAAAGTTCTTTCGGGATCACTTGCTATTTTTGAAAGCAGGGTTTCTTTCCCTTCTTGGACATGTTTATAGACCTTTAAGCAACCAGGGTCTTTTCCTTGTTTGCATATGTCAAGAATTTCTTGACGCGGGGGATACTCTAAGCCCCCTTTTGTCATCCATAAAGCTTGATAAGCCGTTTTAAGCGAAGATGTATAATTATCACTGTTTGCCTGATGTCTATTACAACTGCAAATAGAAAGAATCAAAAAAATAAAACATAAAATAATAATCCTACTAATATGCATATACCTCCTTTTCATCGATAACTTTTCCATTTTGGCGGACCTGCCGAAGTTGGGGTTCGCTCTAATCTTTTTAAGATATGTTGTATGTGAGAGGGCTTGTCAATACAGCCAAAATCAACTTTATTTTCTGAACCCTGTGAAGGAACATTAAAGACTTGATTCCACTCTTTTGCAAAAAGATCTGTGTAGCAACCATAGAATTTAGACGGCTTTGTTGCTTTAAAATCGAACCTGTCGGCATATTTTCTATTTTGTTTCAAATGCTTGGTCTCTATCATATCCGTCTTTAGAGCCGCTGCTCCACATCGGTTATTATGTGTTAGCGCAAGCATAAGTCCATCCCCGCCCGCATGTCCACTATACCACACTCGTGTGATGGACCCTGTCGGACAACTTGCGATAAAAGTCCAAAAATCACCAGGTTTATTTATGCCCTTGTAAGCAATGTTGTTACGTGAGGCAATTTGTCTGATGCGGCTAAGATAATTTTTTGCACCTCGCTTTTTTACCTTATCAGTAGCGTTTTTGCGAATACTGTGCAAATTGTAGCCATCGTCTTGTTTTTTTTCTTTTTTGGTTACTACCGAATCATCAAGCCATCTGTTGCGATAGGGGGGTTCATAAACCACCCAATAGATTTTCTCTGAAGCCATTCTTTGATATAGACCCTTTTGGGCCGCTAATTGCAGCGGTACTATGTAATTTGGTCCAGGTTTGATCATGCGCTTTATCACAGCCTTTGAATATACCCGGGCCTCCGATCAGGACGATAAACCGCTTGGTTGGATTTATGGCCATTAAATATCACTCCTGGTATCTGACGTTACAGCTGAATTTCATTTAAGTAGGGAGTAATATCTTTTGTGTAGTCGCTTTTTACCGCAACAGAGGCAAAGGGCTTGTTGCTCTGAATACACGGCCATCTATCTTCCGGAGGACAAGCCCGTTTGCCGTCTTTGCAAACAGGATATACCCCGGTGAGACTTGCTGGCCAGGATGTTTTCAACACGAATCTGGTACTACCTCAGCTACCATGAAGTCATGTTTGTAAAGAAAACGTTCATTGATCCAGAAACGCAAATCCCTTAACCTGACAGCAGCAGGATCGTCGCTAAACGATTTGCCGCCTATCCGGTTAACGCCTTATTAAAGGTATCCTCATTACCAATTGTTTGCTTCTACCGGGGGCCGGA
>JAAEKY010000283.1 GCA_024227235.1 Desulfobacteraceae bacterium
ACTACATACATATAGACAAGTAGTCCAGTGGTTAGAGTGCTGGACTGCCAACTCAGGGGCCCGGGTTCGATTCCCGGTCTGGGTGGTGAGGGGTTAGATTCCCCTGGTTCACAAATTGTGTGTGTGAAAAACACAACAAATAGTAAATATATCAAGATGCTGTGCCGCTCACTAACAGTAAATAAAAGGCATGTGAGATCAGTCAGAATTGACACACTGACTGGAGTCAACGGCATTGAGATTGACTATCTGTGGAGAAAAGGCCAAAGGCCTACAAATCCGGTGTCACCTGATATGACGATGTATTTGTATGCAAGATGCTACGGTCTTCTCTGTACTCCTGATTTAGGATACATTCATATCTACTTCAGTGTTGATTTCTGATCAGTTTTCGATGCCACTTCGTATTTTTGTACTCTTATGCTTCATTCCTCTTTATTTTCGTAATTCCTAAAACTTTGTTGATTTTGCCTTGAGAAAAAAGTTCTGTATTTTATTACTTATTCCATCGTTTTTGCCATAGTTACTAAGAGAATAAGTTGTTACGGTGGTAACAAAGAGATTTAAGTTGTTGCCATGGTGATTTAAACAATCAGTTGTTGCCATGGCCGTTATTTTGGTACAGATGCTAAGCTTGGCACTTTAGGTTTGAGGTTGTGATTTTTGTGAACAGATTCTCGCCATGAGTTGTAAAATCATTACGGTTGTTCCACAGGAAAACCCACTCTTTTTCCGCAAATGACGATTCATCCTTGAAAGTTGGAATTTTCAGTCCTTATAATGCTTTATAAAGATGCATATGTTGTGTACTGAAAATGCAGTATCCTAATGTGTACTGAAAATACAGTATCCCAATGTTGTGTACTGATAATGCAGTGTCCTAATCTTTCCATACACCTCGAAAAATGATTAATGACGTAGATTTCTAACAAAAATGATGAGTCACTGAGGTAAAGATGGGTGAGTTTTCCTCTGGATCAACTGTATAGTCATATTCTTACATCGCCAGCTGATTGCTGCGCAATTATCTTATTTTATAGAAAACAGCCTCTATTGTCTAGGTGAT
>JAAEKY010000284.1 GCA_024227235.1 Desulfobacteraceae bacterium
CAAGACAATAACGGACATTTGCACTAGTTCCAAATTTTCTGTATTTATCAGTGATATTATTCTGTTTAATGTATTTTGCTGCCCTGGTTTTTACTTTTTTGAACAGCTTGGGATTTTTAGGTTTTATCATATAGGCGCCACTTTCAGCTCTAATCGCCTTGAGATTTTTAGAACCCATGACAGCGCCCATACCGCCTCTTCCTAAAAAACGGTGTCCTGAACCTACATTCGCGTAAAGCACTTGATTCTCACCAGCAGGCCCGATAACCAGAGATTTTGCCTTTTTATGATCAAGCACTGCCTGGGCATCTGGAATTTCCATACCCCAAATATCTTTTGCATCCTTAAATTCAACACCATCTTTTGTAATATCCAGATATATTGGAGATAAAGCTTTCCCTTTGATAAGAAGTCCATCCCAGCCAGCAGTTTTCAGAGCAAGACCAAAAGGCCCGCCACAGGAAGATGAAACCATAATTCCGGTAAGCGGAGATTTAGTAAGAGCTTCAAATCGCCCTGAACAAGGGCCGCCTGTTCCCATTAAAACTCCTGGCATAAAGGCCATTATATTTTCAGGCCCTAAAGGATCTTTCCC
>JAAEKY010000285.1 GCA_024227235.1 Desulfobacteraceae bacterium
ATCAAAACGGCGCTCAAGGAACTGGTGGATGAATACCAAGCCCGTGATGGCGGGTTTGTCCTTCAGGAGGTAGCAGGCGGTTTTCAATTCAGAACACGTTCAAGGTATAATGAGTGGATAAAGCGCCTTGTCCAGCCAAGCGCATCCCGTTTAAGCAAAGCTGCGCTTGAGGCCCTTGCCATTGTGGCATACAATCAACCCATCATCAGAAGTGATATAGAGCATATCAGAGGGGTGGACAGCGGCGGCATATTGCGAATGCTCATGGAAAAAAAACTGATCCGCGTTCTGGGTCGGAAAGAAATCCCCGGCCGTCCCCTGATCTATGCCACTACAAAACACTTTCTTGAAGTGTTTGATCTAAAGGATTTAAAAGACCTGCCTTCTCCAAAGGAGATAAAAGAGCTCGAATCAACAAATCAAGATGAAAAAGTTTTAGACAGCAACAGTGCTGTTGTGGCTGAAAAAGAGATTTTTAAACCATAAAACAGAAAATTTCTTTTGGTAGAGTATATTCCCACCAAACCATCCCCCTAAAAAAAGCATTTTATTCCCTCGACCACAACCTGAAGTATTGCTTTTTTCATTAAGATACAGCATAAAGTGTTTAAAATATCAGGTATGGCACTACCATATGGATTCAGAAAGAATCGG
>JAAEKY010000286.1 GCA_024227235.1 Desulfobacteraceae bacterium
AAAGCACTGCGTGAGAGTGAAAAAAAATATAGAACGCTTTTTGAAAAAACAAGTGATGCTATTTTTATTGTGAACATAAAAACGGGTAAGTATTTAGATGCCAATGAATCCGCTTTAAAACTTACTGGCAGGAAATGGTCAGAACTAAGGCAATTAACGACATCTGATATCACCCCCAAAGGATCTGAGAATCGTATTCAAAAGCTTGATAAAGCCATAGACATTCAAGATCTTGGGCAAGTGACCTATATTCGACCCGATGGAGAAAAAAGAATCACAGCACTCATTGCCATTCCTTTAAGTGAAGATACTGTCATTGGAATTGCAAGGGATATCACAGAAGAATTGATTTTGAACGAAAGCCTTAAGCAATCTCAGAAAATGGAATCTATCGGGACATTAGCAGGTGGTATAGCTCATGATTTTAACAATATTCTTTTTCCTATTATTGGCTACACTGAGATGTTATTAGAAGATATCCCGAATGATAGTCCATTTCAAGAAAGTCTTAATGCTATTTATACAGGGGCTTTGAGGGCAAAAGATCTGGTTACCCAGATACTTACGTTTTCTCGGCAAGAGAACCGGGAGATGAAACTATTAAAAATATCACCTATAATTGAGGAAGCATTAAAGCTTGTTCGATCCACAATCCCAACCACAATTAAAATTATTCAAGATATCAGATCAGACAGTAGTGTAGTAAAAGCAGATCCGACGCAGATCCATCAAATTGTTATAAATCTGACAACCAATGCTTCTCATGCCATGGCTGATTCTGGTGGAGAATTGCGAATCGGCATAAAAGAAGTCATTGTAGATAGACACAAAATTTCAACTCCTACAATGAAATTTGGTTCTTATGTTTGTCTATTTGTTGGGGACACAGGACTGGGGATACCTCGAAACATAAAAGAAAAGATTTTTGACCCATTTTATACTACTAAAGAAAAAGGTAAAGGCACTGGAATGGGATTATCAGTGGTGCATGGTATTGTTGCCAGCTTAGGTGGAGCTATTGAAGTAGACAGTGAGTATGGTGTGGGAACTGAGTTTCGTGTGTATCTACCAATAGTAGAGACGATTCAAGAACAACAAATCATTAAATCAGAAGAAAAAATTGCCGGTGGAACAGAAAAAATCCTTCTTGTAGACGATGAAAAAGATATTTTAGCAATGGAAAAAAAGATGTTAGAACGTCTGGGATATCAGGTCACTTCATGTCTTGATAGTATTGAAGCTCTGGAAACTTTTCGATTACACCCTAATGAATTTGATATTGTCATTACGGATATGGCGATGCCCAAAATGGCTGGAGATGAGCTATCCCTTGGATTAGTTCAAATACGTCCAGATATTCCAGTATTACTTTGCACAGGCTTTAGCGAAACTATGTCTGGAAAAAAGGCGGCATCAATGGGTATTAAGGGGTTTCTATTGAAGCCGATTGTTATGAGGGATCTTGCCCAAAAGATACGCGAAATGATAGTTTGATAACCTCTCAAACAACACAACCCTCAGGGTTGTTTTAAAGTTGAAAATTGCAAAAGCTATACGAGAAGTTTTAGACAATTAGTATAGCGTTTTTAAATCGTAGTCCTTCGGAAGGATTTTCTATACATTAGTAAAAAAGCGTTTGATGCATCAATAATTCTGAGGTTTGCGATCAACATAGAACAGTGAAAACTGAACGAAGTAAACGTCGTTATTTAAGGAAATGGACCAATATTATACACATGGTATTGCCCATATTTTTTTTAACTTTAGGGGGGTCAAAATTGGACGCTGACAGGGGGTCAATTTTGGAAGCTGTTTGACAAGCAGCCAGTGAAATATCAGAAATGTTGTTTTTGGGTGAAAGCCTAGATGCTTCCGTTGTTTGATTGATTAGACAAATTTTTTTCTTGACAAAAATATTATGAATATGATTTTTAATAGGAATAAATTCTTATTTAAGTTTTAAACTATGAAAAATTCAAACAAAAAACAGGCACAATCTCTGGCTAATTTTAAAATTATTTGTCAAGATGCAGGGGTTAAATGTACTCAACAACGTATGAAAATTTATTCTGAACTCATTCAGAACCCCAATCATCCAGATGCTGAAACTGTCTACAAAAAGGTGCAGAACCAATTAGCAAACATATCTCTGGATACTGTTTACAGGACGCTGTGGTTGTTTAAAGATATAGGCTTAATTACGACTATAGGACCATCTCGAGAGAGAACTCGGTTTGATCCTAACCTAAAGCCACATCACCATTTTATTTGTACCGAATGCGGCTTGATTTTAGATTTTAACAGTGAGCAAATGGATACATTGGATATTCATGAATCTATAAAGATGATAGGGAAAGCAGGGAGTCTGCAGGTCAATATACAGGGTATCTGCCGTGGATGTGAAATTAATGGCAAAATCATATCAGATTAACAAAATAAGGAATAAAAAATATGACAAGCTGGAAATGTAACCTTTGTTCCCATATTTATGATGAAACCAAAGAATCAATCAAGTGGAAAGATCTACCGGAAGATTGGGTTTGCCCCATATGTGGTTCTCCCAAAACAGCATTTACCATCATCAAAGAAGAGAAACAAACTTCCCAGATTGCAATTGAATCCAATACCACTGCTTTTGAAATGTATGAATGTGGTTTGTGTTCTTTTATATATGATGAGGCAGCTGATGCAATTAAATGGAATGATCTTTCACAAGACTGGATATGCCCGGTATGCGGGTCTGGTAAAACAAGTTTTGTCAGTCTGGGAAGAGGTTCAATGGGAGAAAAGCAACTATCTGACAAAGTAAATATCTCGGATGATTATCTTGGGGAGTGGCAGCGGGCATCAGACGATTTTGAATCCAATATGAGCGATATCCATAAAATATCTACCACGGGCAAACCCATTTCTGAACCCATGCGCACACAGCTACCAACATTTTCATGGGATGATATTCTTTTTAAAGGCGCTCAGTTATTCAAATTACCGCTTAACAAAAGCCGACCGGTGCAAACCCGTACTATTATAGGCCCTGCAGCAGCGGTTCCCCTTGTAATGGAGAGCCCTATTTTTGTCACACATATGTCCTTTGGAGCACTTTCAAAGGAAGCCAAGTTGGCTTTGGCAAAAGGCAGTGCTCAAATAAAAACGGCCATGAGCTCAGGTGAAGGAGGTATTTTACCCGAATCCCTGGCAGCGTCATATAAATATATTTTTGAATATGTTCCTAACAAATACAGTGTCACTGATGAAAATTTACAACAAGTTGATGCCATTGAAATTAAATTTGGCCAATCAGCAAAACCCGGGATGGGAGGACATCTTCCAGGCCATAAAGTTACGAAAGAGATTGCATTGGTTAGGGGATTTAGGGAGGGTAGAGATATTACAAGCCCTTCATGTTTCCCAGATATCAAGAATAAAGATGATCTGAAAGAGACTATTGAGCAGTTAAGAATTAAAAGCGGTGGCAAACCCATAGGGATTAAACTTGCCGCAGGACACCTTGAAGAAGATATTAAAATTGCTGTTTATTCCGGAGTGGATTTCATTACCATTGATGGTCGAGCAGGTGGAACAGGGTCTGCGCCGAAAGCTGTCAAAAATTCTGCATCAGTACCTACGATATTTGCTCTTGCAAGAACAAAAGCGATATTACGAGAATTGAAAGCGGATCATATTTCATTAATCATTACGGGGGGATTCAGGGTTTCGTCAGATTTCGCCAAGGCGCTTGCCATGGGGGCGGATGCAGTTGCATTAGGGACATCTCTGATGATGGCTTTGGGATGCCAGCAATACCGAATTTGTGACACTGGTAAATGCCCGGTGGGGATTGCCACACAAGACCCGGCCCTTCGTGCCCGCTTAGATGTTGAACAATCCGCAGCACGGGTAGCCAATTTTTTTAAAGTAAATACAGAAGAAATTAAGGATTTTGCCAGATTGAGTGGGAACGAAAATGTTCATTCTCTTTCAGAAGATGATATTTGTACCACCAATTCTGAAATATCAAACCATACAAACATTCAACACGTTTAAAAAGGAGAACAATTATGGGTTCCATGGAAAATTTACAGGATGCATTCGCAGGTGAAAGTCAGGCTAACAGAAAATATCTGGCCTTTGCAAAAAAAGCAGATGAAGACGGATTTCCTCAGGTTGCAAAATTGTTTCGGGCAGCAGCAGAAGCTGAAACAATCCACGCCCATGCCCATCTTCGGGTAATGGGGGGGATAAATGGTACCACCGCAAATCTTGAAGAAGCCATTGCGGGAGAGGGGCATGAGGTTAAAGAGATGTATCCAGGTTTTCTGGCGACTGCCCAGGAAGAAGGAAACAAACCTGCTGAGTTTTCTTTTAAAAATGCTTTAGCCGTGGAAGAAGTACATCATAGTGTTTATTCAAAGGCATTAGAAGCCGTTAACGGAGGTGGGGATCTCCCAAAGGCTTCTATCTATGTATGTCCTGTCTGTGGTAATACCGTAGAGAGTGATGTGCCAGATACTTGTCCTGTATGTAATGTTCCTGGTGATAAGTTCGTCGAAGTGGCATAAAACAATTGCTGTGTGCGTTGAATCGATGCTGCTCACGGCAATTATTTTTTACTTTTATTAGATTTGTTTACTGAATTAGATTATTTGTTAAAATATTTTTCCGGCATGCTGGAGGAATCATGGGGCAGTATAAATGTGAAGTTTGCTATTATATTTATGATGAAAAAAAACAAGGTCTAAAATGGGACGATCTTCATGATGGCTGGTTATGTCCGGTATGCCAGTCCCCGATTTCTGTTTTTACGTTAGAAAAGGATATTTGAGAGCAAAAGGAAAAAATCGATCTAATAGAAAAAGTACCGACTCAGCCCCAGAAAAAATAGCGGAACAACCATATCTGATTTAATGATTGAAACAATGATTAACTGGGGGGTTAAATATGTTTTCGGTATGGCGGGCCACTCTAATCTGGGTATAGCGGAGGCCATACGTAAACAATGTGAAAACAAAAAACTAAAGTTTATTGGTGTCCGCCATGAAGGTGCTGCTGCTTTTGCGGCATCTGTATATGGTAAGCTTAAGGGGACACCTGCCGCTTGCCTTGCCATCGCTGGTCCGGGCGGAACCAACCTGTTAACAGGGCTATGGGATGCTAAAATGGACAGGGTTCCTGTTCTCGCTCTAACCGGACAAGTGGATATACAGTTTCTTGGTCCAGGCTCATTTCAAGAGCTTGATCTTACTGCGGCATTTCAGTCAGTTACCTGTTTTAGCCAAAGTGTTCTTTCAGAAAGCAATCACTCTGAATTGATGAGTCTTGCACTGAAACATGCTATTTTAAATCGGGATGTTTCTCACTTAACCTTTCCAAATCAAATACAAGACCTCATGAAGCCATATGTTGAATATTACAATAATGAGAGATGCCATTTGTCAGTAAATCGGGATTCGCCAACTGGACGAGAAATTCAAAACAAACTATTTGGATCAGCAAAGATTATTTCCTTGCCCAGAATCGGTGGATTACACCATATATATAAATGGGATAAAGCCGCTTAAGCCGCTTTTCAAAGAATTAAAAAATTGCAGTATAATCGGAGTATGGCTGCGTCTTTTATTTTTTTATCATCAGTCATAAGTTGGTTTTAATTATTCAAAGCCCTGTATTTAGCAATTCGCTCAAATAGATTTTTTATTTCTGGATATTTATTAAAATCTTCTCCAGATATAAAGTATAATTCAAGGTCTGTGTTAGCAACCACTGTAACGTTCCTAACTTTTTCTTCTGTAAAATACGCCATTTCACCGAAAACACTTCCTTCATTGAGTTGTGCAATGACTTTATTGCCCCAATTGAACACATCTGCTTTACCATTGGTGATGAAATAAACGCCATTTGGTTTATCTCCGATTTGAAATATCGTCTCGCCCTGTTTTTTCCATTGAAACTTAAACCATTTCTGCCAACGTGTTTCTAAAACAAAATTTTTATATAAATCAGTATCAAGAGCTCGTAAAAGTTCTCTGCCAAAACGATAAAGATTGATTTTAGTAGAGGGGCGCCCATCTTTATTTTCCAGCTTAATACCTTCTGCCATAAATTTAACAGCTGGAGCACTGTTTTCTTCAATGAATTCAAGTATTTTTTTGGATGCCAAATCACTATATCCGGTGATTTCTTCAAATAAAATTGACGCCTGATAAAACTTTTTTCTTGCATTTGAAAAATTTGGTTTCACGTTTTTAGTCTTGTTTCCATGAAAACAATCTATGCTTTGATTTTTGACCTTAATAAACTCAGCAAGTTTATCTTTGTTTGCATTAATAGGAATTTTATGAATTCCTGGTTTATAAATAGTAAATATATGAACAGGATGTTCAAAACTTTTTGGAGTGATTTTCCCAATGGCGGTTACATATTCCCTGTCATTTTTCTGGGAAAAAGCTACTTTTCGATCCATCAATAGTGGCGTATCAAAATAATCACACAATTCTCGAAGCCTGCTCGCAGCAGAAAAACAATTCCCAAATCTGAAAGATTCATTTTCGATATTAGCTTCAATGACTTTTCCTGAATATAAACCGAAACGAGTAGGAGCAATTTCGTTTTTGCCCATTTTTTCAATAAGGCTCATTGCAGTTTTATAAGCTCGAATACTTCTATTTTCTTCCTCTAATGAGTATTCCTCAAAGACACTTGCAGAAGCATCTCCGCTAGAATGTTCAAAATATTGAGCTTTGTATTTGCCATGCATTATTGTATTTTTAAAGTGCTGCCTGTAATCGATAAGAAAAGTTAGAATTTCCTTAGGGCCCATTTTAAATGTTTTTTGTGTAAATCCAATCATATCGGATAATAGAATGGTGGCATTTTTTTCAGGAGTGGTTTCCATAATTCATAACAATTTATTTCTTATTTAATTGATAAAGCAATAAAAACTATTTAAAATAGAGCGGTTAAATAACAGCCAGTTTGCTCTTCCTTTTTTCAACATTTATTTTTTACTAATTATACATAAATATTTAAAATGCAGTGTGTTTACAATAGGTAGAAATACCTATATAGCGCTTAATGGATAAATTTTATAATCTTATCTAATCAATATTACTATTCGCCATTTATCCTATCCCTCAACTTCCCAGCACACTTAAAAGTAACAACCCTTCTCTTATCCAAAACCATCTCCTCACCAGTAGCCGGATTCCTGTGTTGAGCAATATTTGGGTTAAAGAAAAATATATTAAAAAAAATTCTATATGTTAGCGCTTCTTAACTTTCTAAAACTTTTTTTATTTTTTGAAATAATTTTTTCATAGTTACTGGTTTTTGAATAAATGCTCGTGCACCAGAGTTCATAAGTTTTTGAACAGGACCTGTAATTGCATATCCGCTTAAAACAATCACTTTCATTTCAGGATGATGTTTCTGGATCAATGGATAAACAATTTCACCATTCATGTCCGGTAATACAAAATCAAGTAATGCAATATTAATTGTTCCTTTATATGACCTTACAAGTTCAACTGCTTCTTTACCGCTGCTTGCTTGAAGGACTGTATATCCTTTTCTATTTAACATCATTTTTGTAACATTCATAACGGCTTCATCGTCTTCTATAAGCAGAACAGTGATATCCTTTTTAGAATGAAAAACATCGCTCACTGGAAGGGGGACATTTAATTTCTCAATCATTGGTAAATATATTTTTACAATGGTACCTTTCTCTAAGTTTGAATCAACAAAAATATATCCATCATGGTTTTTAACGATCCCATATGCTGCAGCCATTCCGAGTCCTCGTCCTTCAAATTTAGTAGTAAAGAAAGGTTCAAAAATCCGGTCATTCACTTCATTATCCATGCCCGATCCGTCATCTTTAAAAGTCAGACAAATATAATCTTCCTCAAGAATAATATTCTCTTTTAAAAGATCCCTTTGGTTTGGGTTTTCTTTTTCACAAGATATTTTTATTGTTCCAATCTCCTGAGTTGCTTCAACAGCATTTTTTAATACAGCAACCATTAGCATTCCCAATTGGTTTTTATCTGCTTTTACAAAACAGTCTTTCGCATTTATCTCGTCTATTATGGTAAGCATAAGCGGCTGATCTTGCTTAAATTCATCAATTATATTTGAAACATAATCTGATATGGGAAAGTTTTGTGCCTGATACTTTCCGCCTCTTGCATAAGCAAGCAAAGATGATGTCAGGTCAGTCATCTTTTTCGCCGAGGTTATCATCTGCTTAATGTATAAATTAAGTCTTTCTTCTTTTTGATAATCCATCTCAATCAGGTTTAGGTGACCCGTAATTATAGATAATGCATTATTAAATTGATGTGCGATACCACCTGAAAGTCTTCCAAGACTCTCCAACCTTTTAAGCGTTTCATTGGTTTTTTCATATTTTTTCGCGAGTTTTTCATATTTTCTTTTTTCTGATATATCATACGCTGTTTCAAACCTTACGATTCGTCCATCCACCCATTCAATTGCTTTATCAACTATGCGATAATGTTTCTGGGTTCTGTTGTTAAAAGATTCCCTTTCATATGGGCCACAAGGGTTGCCTGATTCATCAACAATGAGTTTGTTTGTACAGTTCGGGCATGGTCCTGTTTGGTCTTTCTGGAGAATTTTCCAACATTTTTCACCAATAAAGCTTTTTTCCTCACTGACTTCCAGCTCTCTGTTGAATTGTTTGTTAGTATATATCAGTTCATATGTATCCAAATCAGAAATATAAACTGCAGCATCAAGTGAATCAAATATTGTTGTGATTTCTAAAAAGGATTTCTCTTTTTTTTCTTTAATTTTGTTTTTATTTTTTAAATTATCATATCGCGATGTTGCTTTTTCAACACCGTTGAATAAAATTTTATTGTCATTGACAGGTTTTTTGAAAAATTCAAACGCTTTGTTTTTAAAAGCGCTTTTGATATAATCAATATTTGGGTGCCCAGTCAGAAAAATCACTTGGACAAAAGGATCAATTTTTTTGATGGATTCAAAAAATTCAAATCCATCCATTTCTGGCATTTGAATATCTGTTATAATTACTTTAACTGGTGAATTCCTAAATGTATTTAATGCATCCAATCCATTAGAAGCTGTCTGAACAGAAAAACCTTTGTTTTTGAATATGAGTTTTAAAGATTCTCTCAATCGAGGTTCATCATCAACGATTAATAATTTATGGTCCATATGGTTTCTATTTGTTCCCAAAATCAATTAGATCACAACGATGCGTAGTAAAACGATAAATTAATACAGGCACCTAATTGTAGTTGATAAAAGTATTAAAGCAATTGTTAGAATGGTAGAGCGATTTATATCAAAGATAGCAAATGGTGTAAATAGGTATAAACCCCTATCTAAGAGACTAAACGAATATTTTGAGTCGATTATTGTATAGAAGACAACCACTTTTCTTGGTTGAAATAACATAATTAAACAGTGAATTTTAACTCCCACGCTTTTAGCCGAGAATTCAATTTGAATATCAAAATCATTATAAAAAATGAGTAAATAACCGTTTCCATAATGTGTGATGGCTCTATCAGGCAGTATCAAAATTGTCAATGATTTCAGCTAAGACGGATTAATGCGAGGGACAGCATTATTTACGATCAAGTTGAAGTATTTATTTTTTTGGCAATTTCAGTAATATGATTACAATCTGATCCACAACATCCGCCTAAAACTTTTATCCCAAAGCTGCTATGCAAAGAAACCATTAACTCACCGAATTCTTCAGGATCAGACGTATCAAGATATGACAAATTATCCAATTCATCAGGACTTTTTGAAGATGTGTTAGCCTGCAGCCCCTGTATCCTCTCTATTGCTTTTTTTGAAAAGTTAATTTCTTTACTGATAGCCTCTTTAAAAATTGTTGGATGAACACAATTGACCATATAGAAAATTGGTTTTGGATATATTTCTGTGTCGATCAATTCAATAGCTTCATGGATTGGGGTGCCATCAAGAATAGTGCCATCTGTATTAATTACAAAACTCAGAATATAGGGTGTTTTTTTGGATGAAATTGCAGATGCCATTCCGTATGCTTCCGAAACTGATGGTAATGTGGCCACTTTAATAAAATCCACGTCACTTTCGGCTAACTGTTCTGCTTGCTCTTTATGAAATATTTTAGCGTCCTCTTTTGAAAGGGCTTCTTCTGGACGATACGCATCACCCCTGCAAGCCATCAGTCCACCAATAAAAATATTTTTAGAATAATTGGAATAACTGTCCCGAATCCCCTTTAGAAAATCAACACAATCTTTATTGATATTTTCATGCTTGTTGAATACCGATTTTTTGATCCTCTCAGGATTTGCTCTCCAAGTAGGGGCTAAACTTAAAAAGGGCAAATTATATTTTTTCCCTACATCAATATACCCAGAGTAGATTTTTTTTAATGCTTCTTTTCCTTTTGAATCATATATCAATCCTGAATGGGCAATATGTGGATCTAAATTTACCGATGGATCTCTTTTTATTCTTTCAACCACACCACCTTCTGTCAGGAGAATCTTAGATTCAGCAACAATATTTTCAAAATTCATTATTTATCCTATCCCTCAACTTCCCAGCGCACTTAAAAGTTACAACTCTCCTCTTATCCAATACCATAGCATCACCAGTAACAGGATTCCTTCCCTTACGTGGCGCTTTTTCATTTACCTGGAATTTTCCAAACCCTGTTATCATTATATCTTCTCCAGATGCCAGGGTTGATTTCATAATCTCAAGGAGATGCTCAATTGTATCTTTTGCTTGAAAAGGTGTCTGGTTATTTTGAGAAACAATTTTTTCAATGACGTCTGTTTTGGTAAGTGCCAATGGGGCTGCTCCTGTTTTTTGAGGTGATTGTTTTGTCTGTTGAATTTATTGTGAAGGGGGGTTGTTGTCAAGGGATGATTGCTCTCCACATTGCAATTTCTTCATCGCTGACCCTTGTTTGAAAAGCATCGTTGAGGGTGAGACAGCAATTATCGCATTGTTTGCATTTGAAAGTTTTAGGTGGCACGGTGGTCCTATGGTTATTGATATTTTTTCATATCATACTTTTTTGCCAGCTTAACTCGTTCTTCTGTTGGTAGAGATGTAATATATTTTCTCCATCCAGGGCACCACCCTGCATGCCATCTCCAAATTCGACCCAAAAATGACTTGGGATTATTATCGTGTTTTGCTCTGAAACCGCAGTTGTCACAATTATGTGCCATTGATTTTTCTCCTTTTATGAAAATGTCTTTTTTATTATTAATTTGAAAACACCTTTATTTCCAGTGGTATTTTTTATTATTATCAAAATTAAATTATATTAACAGATAGAACCAAATTTAATTAAGGAAAAAACAATGAAAAATCCGATTGATAATTTCTGGAGATTAAAACTTGAAAATGTAAAAGAAGCGCTTGAAGCAAATAATTTTGAAGTATTTATTGCTGACAATGCAAAAGAAGCTTCAAAAATCGTTTTAGAAAATATCATCCCTGCAATAGATATCAAAAGCATCTCTTGGGGAGGGTCAATGACTTTTGTAGGAACGGGTCTTTATGATACACTTAAACAGAACAAGAATTTCAAGGTTCTTGATCCAAATGACAAATCTTTATCCAATGATGAGAAAACACAACTAAGAAGAGAGGCACTTTTAACAGATTTTTACATTACTGGGACAAATGCTGTAACTGAAGATGGATGTCTGGTTAATCTCGACATGATTGGTAATAGGGTTGGTGCTCTCACATTCGGACCTAAAAATGTTCTTGTTTTAACTGGGAGGAATAAAATTGTTCTTGACTTAGAATCTGCTATGGACCGAATTAAAGACTTTGTTGCTCCTGCTAATGCCATACGTCTTGATATGAAAACGCCATGCATTAAAACCGGAGTATGTTCAGAATGTAAAAGCAAGGCGCGAATCTGTAATACATGGACAATAACACAAAAATCTTTTCCTAAGAAAAGAACTAAAATTGTATTAATAAATGAAGATTTAGGATTATAAAGATCTATTTTATTAGTTAGATATTAAGCT
>JAAEKY010000287.1 GCA_024227235.1 Desulfobacteraceae bacterium
AATTTAAAAGTAGCTGTTTGCCCTACAAAAAACTGTGTACTATCAACAAGGTCAAAATAGTTAAGTCCGCCATCAAGAGAATATTCGACGCCATCATCGTAGTTGTCTATAGCATTGGGGCCGGCGTCTTCAAAATCAATGCCAGTCCCTAAATACTGCCATTGATGGTTACCTTTGTGACTGGCCTCATCATATCCTGCATCGCTGTAATCAATAGTATCTGCACTTGCCAATCCAGTAAAACAAAATAAAACTGCAAATAAAAATAACCCTATTTTTTTTGTCATGATGTTCTCTCCTTTATTGTATTTTTCAAATTTATCTTTATATCTTTAATTTTAAATTGTCATGCAACTTTTATGCCATAAAAAAAGCGTAAATCATCATACTCCGAAAATAAAGGGTTTCCCCGATTTAGTCATCGAACGCCCCAAAAAACTAGTACATTTATTACACAAATATAGGAAATATTTTTCTTAAAAGGGATAAAAAAGTAATTAATTGAAATGGCCTTTCAGCTTATCCAACACAAAGGATGGAATTTTTATCTATTATCCAATAAGATAGGTTGCTGTACCGGTAGCGATCCGACTCTGATTTTCATTATATAGATCTATCTTGGACACAACGATTCTAGATCCTGCCCGGATAATTCGGCTTTTGCAGATAAAAGATTTTCCTTTGCCAGGTCTTAAATAATCCACCCGCATGTCAATGGTAGCAGAGGAGGTTATCTTTTTTTCAATAACCTCAAGGGGTTTTTTTCGATGAAATTTAGCACAGGAGATAAGTGCGGAAAGCCCCCCGGTTAAATCTATAACAGAAGCGGTAACCCCGCCATGCAGGATACCCATGGTTGAATTCCCCACTAGATCTTTTGTCATTTCAAAACTTGTAACCGCATCTCCGGTTTCATAATCAAGGCGGTCAATATCAATACCTAACACTTTATTAAACGGCAGTAACTCGAGATAGTATTCTTTAATTTTACTCAACACTGATTCTATCATAACAGTTTTTCCCTTATTTTCTTTTTAAAACCCCTAAAGTTTTTGTCATTTCAAGTTCCTGGTAATCACCGGACTCAATAGCTATTTCATATATCCTTCGAGGGGCTTGACCCCCTTTTTCAGGATCCAAAAAAATATCATGGATGACTAAAATCCCTTCAGGTTTAATATGAAAGGCCCATGTCAGATAGTCATTATAAGCAGCCTCAAAGGAATGCCCCCCATCGATGAATACCATCGAAACAGGTGTATTCCACATTTTCCCTGCTATTGTAGAAGATGCAACAACAGGCACAACAGTATTTTCCAGAAATGTTTTATAGATAGTTTCCTGAAAAAAAGGAAACGTGTTTATTCTTGATAGTTTCGGGTCATATAAATCCGGATCAAAATATTCTTCATCCGGCTGTTGTTCTTCAGATCCCTTATGATGATCAATGGAAAAAAGAACAGACTCATTTTGTTTACATGCGGATCCTATAATATAGGCAGATTTTCCACAATAGCTTCCGATTTCAAGTATTGGGCCATTTTTTGAAGCTTCAAGGGCAATATTATAAAGCCTTATTGCTTCATCCTCATCCATAAACCCTTTGATACTGCCCCATACGTCTAAATCAATCGTCATCATAACTTCTGACCAGCACCTCTCTGGGTTTGGAACCCATCTGAGGTCCGACAACACCCTCATGTTCCATCATTTCAACTAAACGAGCGGCCCGATTATAACCGATACGAAGGCGCCGCTGGACATAAGAGATTGATGCCTGGCGAGTTTTGGTAACCAATGCCACTGCCTCATCATATTTTTCATCATAGTCAGCCTCATCAAATTCTTTGGCATCATCATCACTGCTGCCAATGGTAATCTCTTCAATATAATCCGGCGCTCTTTGTTCCTTTAAAAATTGGGTCACCTTTGAAATCTCTTTTTCAGAAATATAGGCGCCCTGAATCCTGACAAGCTTTCCGGTTCCCGGCGGACAAAAAAGCATATCTCCATTTCCTAAAAGGCTCTCTGACCCGCCGCCGTCAAAAATTGTTCTGGCATCGACCTTGGAAGACACCTGGAATGAAATCCGGGTGGGAAAATTGGCTTTAATACTCCCGGTAAGTACATCAACCGAAGGTCTTTGGGTCGCAATAATCAAATGGATACCCGCTGCTCTTGCCATTTGGGCAAGTCTTGTCAATGCAAACTCTACATCTTTGGAAGCCACCATCATGAGATCTGCCAGCTCATCTACTATCACCACAATATAGGGAAGCTTCTCAAATTGGTCTTCATTCACATTTTCAACATCATCATTGGCAATATTATTATTATTTTTGGCTTTTTTAGCAGCAACCATACTATTATATTGGACAATATTTCTAAACCCTGTTTGCTCCAAAAGTTCATACCGCCGTTCCATCTCTCTGACTGCCCAGAAAAGTGCATTGGTTGCCTTTTTCATGTCTGTAACCACAGGAGATATCAAATGAGGAATATCATTATAAACGGACAATTCAATTCGCTTGGGATCAATCATGATCATTTTTATATCATCGGGTGTCGCTTTATACAGAAGGCTGATAATCATTGAATTTAATCCAACACTTTTACCTGTTCCTGTTGCTCCGGCGATTAACAGATGGGGCATGGAATCCATTTTAGTGACCATGGGTTTGCCCAAAAGATCTTTACCTAAGCCTAATGTCATCATGGATTTAGATTGAACAAAGGATTTTGAAGCAATCAATTCCCTTAAATTAACGATTTCCCTTTCTTCATTCGGAATTTCTATCCCCACGACATCACGCCCGGGGATAGGCGCCACGATTCTGATACTTATGGCACTCAAGGCAAGCGCCAGGTCATCAGACAGCCCGGCTATTTTACTAATCTTGATCCCCGCTGCCGGTCTGTATTCAAAGGTTGTGATTACAGGTCCCGGAAGAATTTCAACGACTTCTCCGAATACATTAAAATCATTTAACTTGTTCTCTAAAATTTTGGCTTTATCTTTTAAAAGTTCCGTATCAATATTTTTTTTAACTTTCTTTTTTTCATCTAAAAAAGAAATCAGTGGAAGTTTAAATTCTACTTTTTCCCGAATATCTGCAAATTCAACATCCGGCTTAAAACTTAAGTCCTCTTCTTCCAGTTCCACTATAGCCGGTTCAAAAAATTCTTCAGGCTCTTTTACCATTTGTTTTTCAGGAATAATTTCAGGAATTTTAATAATCGCTTCTTTAACAGGAACGGGTGTGATATCAATTTGCTTTTTTTCCTCTTGCCTTTTCTCCTGCCACTTGCTGTATTTTTGTTGAATAAAATCGATAAATTCTTGAAAATCTTCTCTCATGATTTTCATCAACTCTATGGTTTTTTGTTGAAAAAACACGCTCAGTGAAATGATGGAGACGCCAGTGGCAAGTATAAACCCAACCACCATAAAAAATGCTAAAATAATAACACAACCGGTAATATTGGCATATTTCAATAAAAATGATGTAAAACAAATACCAATAACACCGCCAGACGAAATACGGGTACTAAAAACCGCATAATCATCTTTAAAAAGAAAAAACATCCCGCCGGTTGTAATCATTAATAATAGGCCGCCTAAAAGGGTCAGCCAAATTATTTTTGAAGATCTTTCTTTTAATAACCAGACACTTATAAACCCTAAAATTACTGGGATCCAAAATGCACCCATGCCGAATAAATAGATAAAAAAGCCGGAAAGATGGGCACCGAAAAGTCCAAAAGCATTATGAATATTATCCGGAATTACAAAAAAATTATTCCCGACGCATGGATCGGATACATGATAGGAGAAGAGGCTGACAGCCGTTAATACAATAAGAAAAAAAAGCAGTATGCCATAAAGTTCTTTTTTCATACTTCAATTATTATTGGTACAATTAAGGGCCTGCGGTTTATAGCAAAAGCAAAGTATTGTTTCAGGGCTCTTTGCAGTTTTTTTCTGATCAGTTCAACTCTGGACTCAAGACCGACTTCGATTTCTTCAACAATCTCAAGGATAACACATTGGGCATCATCCACTAAATATCCGGTAGCAGAATCAAAAACAAATCCTTTTGAAATCAATTCCGGACCATAAAGGACAACACCGGTTTCCTCATCAATAATCATGGTGACGACGACAAGGCCGCCTTCTGAAAGCTCTCGCCTTTCTTTTAAAACACTTCTTCCCACATCCCCAATACCTTTACCATCCACAAGGATTCGGCCTGTGTGAACTCTGTCCTCTAACCTGCCACCATTCTCATCAAAGGCGATAACCATGCCATCTTCTGCCACAATCACATTCTCTCTTGGCAGGCCAAGCTTCTCAGCGAGCCTGGCATGAACGACTAAATGACGATATTCGCCATGAATCGGAATAAAATATTCAGGCTTCGTCAAATTCAGCATTAATTTAAGTTCTTCCTGATGCGCATGGCCTGATGCATGGATTTGGGCGATTTTTGAATACACAACATCTGCGCCCCTTCGGTACAGCTTATTAATGATGTTGGCAATGGCTTTTTCATTCCCTGGTATATATTTGGATGACAAAATAACTTTATCACCCTCTTTTATCTTTACATGCTTGTGAATCCCTGAGGCCATTCTCACCAGAGCAGACATAGGCTCCCCCTGGCTGCCGGTTGTAATGACAACCAGTTCATTATCTTTATATTTGCTAATCTGCTTAATATCCAAAATAGTATTCGGGGGACACTGGATATGGCCAAGTTTTGCAGCCACAGCAACTATCTGCTCCATACTTCGGCCATTAAAAATGACCTTTCGGTGGTTTCGGATAGCAATATCTATCACCTGCTGTATCCTGAATACATTTGAGGCAAACAGCGCAACAATCACTCTGCCTTCAGAAGCAGCAATCAATTTTTCAAGATTTCTTGCAACTTCCTGTTCAGACATTGTATACCCTTCGACTTCAACATTGGTTGAATCCGATAACAATGCCAGCACGCCCTCTTCACCAAACCTGGCAAAACTTGAAATATCCGTGTTTTTCATTTTATCGGCGTTGTGGCTGATCCTAAAATCACCCGTATGTACAATAACACCTTCAGGCGTTTTTATGGCAAGCCCAACACCATCAATTGTAGAGTGACTGACACGCATGAATTCTATTTCAAAGGGTTCTATTGAAAGGGTTTCTCCTGGATTGACAAGGTTTAAATCGATATAAGAAATGAGTTCAAATTCAATCAGTTTATTTCGAACTATCCCCAAAGTAAACGCTGTACCATATACAGGGATTCTGATTTCTTTTAAAAGATATGGCAATGCCCCAATGTGGTCCTCATGTGCATGCGTGATGATGATGCCCTGTACTTTATGTCGATTCTCCCTGATATAATCTATGGCCGGGATTACGATATCCACTCCCAGCATATATTCTTCCGGGAACATGAGTCCTGCATCTATGATGAACATAGAATCATCATATTCAAACACCATCATATTCAAACCGATTTCACCAAGACCGCCAAGTGGAATTATTTTAAGCATCTAAATACCTTATAATAATGATCAAATACGAATGTTAAGTTTTTCAAGAATCGCATCAGCCTGATCAATAAGCCAGTCGCGCTGCCCCCTTGTTGCATAATCCATACAATCGCATTTTATATTTTTTTTGATTCTGACTAAAAATTCACAAGACAGGAAGGCTTCTTCTAAGCTTAAAGAAAAAAAATGAGGCGCACACCCCACATGCTTTTGTTGAATGGGTGTTAATATTTCATTATCCAATTCAAGCCAGTAAATTCCTCCAAGGGGAGAGGATTTTAAATGCTCATCCAAATAGGCTTTTAGTTTTTGGTAGTCTTCAAGCCGCAACCCATCTATAACATACTGTTTCATACCGAAACTAATTAGCACACATCTATCGTGATATGCAACCCGTATTGATAATAATTTAGGGGATTAGGCCGAGGCTAACTGCCGTTTACTCAAGGCTAAAAAATTACCCCCGACAACTAAAAACAATCCCAAAATTGCTGAAAAATTCCAGACATACCCCTCAAAAAATGAAGAAATGATCAATGCCACCACGGGAACCAGCATGATTGTATACGAGGCTTTATCCGCCCCTATGGAACCGATAAGGGTTAAGTAGCTGCCAAAGGCAATAATTGATCCAAAAACAGACAAATAAAGAAGAGATCCGATATAAGGGATGGAGGCTGTAAAAGAGAATTCTTTCCCTAAAATTAAGGCAATCACTGTTAAAAGGATGGCCCCATACCCCATCCCAAATGCATTTGCCTGGATAATCGGAATATTATTTTTTGTATTCCTTGCCGAAGTAATATTACCAAATGAGGCCAATAACACGCTTAAAAAACCGATGCAAATCCCAAAGACCCCTTTGTCAGATAAATCAAAAGACTCTATTTCAGGCATAAAAATCATAACAATCCCAATGATGCCCAAGGCTGCACCGCCCATCATTTTTTTCTCTACTGTCGAACCAAGAAAAATGGATCCATTGGCAATATTCATAAATACGATGGAAGAAAACAACACAGCCACCAGACCGCTTGTCAGGTACAACTCTGCCACATAGACAAGCCAGTAGTTAACAGAGAATAGCAGGGTTCCTAAAAGCGCCATAAACACATGTTCTTTAAAAGAAAACTTAAGTTTAAGGCCCTTTGCATAGCAAAAAAGCATTAGCAATGCAGCTGCAAGTCCGAATCTATAAATAACTGAAACCATGGGATCTACAGAACCCAATTGATATTTGATGGCAAGCCAGGTAGACCCCCAGACAACAACAGTAATGATATAGAGTATACTATTTTTCATTTTCAAATAACCTTTACCCAATCAGGGCATTTTTTCTCTTTTTTAAATTCATAATTCGTATTGATTTTTTTAAAAGTATATATTATTACGTTCACAATAACAGATACAGAAACATACAAAAATAACCATAACAGAATTGGACATCATGACAACATCATCAAATTTCAGGTATGTAGCCCTTGCAGATGAAATCCAGAACGGTATTATGAAAGGTACATTTTCAGCGGGGGAGAAATTACCTTCGTTGAGGAAACTTCACCTTCAGTTGGGCTTAAGTGTTTCTACTGTTCACCAGGCCTATATCGAGCTTGAAAAAAGAGGACGAGTCGAAGCAAAGGAAAAATCAGGATTTTATGTTAAGGCGCTGATAAAAAATCCTTTGGGAAAACCTGCACGGGAAAAGGTATCTGCCAAACCTTGCCGCGTCTTAATCAATGATCTGGCCAAAACCATTGTTAACAGCCTTCAATCAAAAAAAATGCTCCAGTTGGGGGCTGCTGTTCCTTCCAAAGTGCTTATGCCTTTAAAACAATTATCACGGATCATGAAATCCATTCCTGCAGCATCATTACAAGATCACATCTCCAATTATGATTCTTTTGCTGGAAATATTAATTTTAGAGAACAAATTTCCAAAAGAATGATAGGATCTGCCTGTTCTATTTCAGCAGAAGATATTATTACAACCAATGGCTGCCTTGATGCGGTCTCTTTATGTTTAAGAACTGTTGCCGATCCAGGCGATACTATATTGATAGAATCCCCTGCCTTTCATTGTTTCTTGCAGCTTATTGAAGATTTGAACATGTACGTCATTGAAATTCCCGGCTGCCCCGAAGATGGCATTGATCCAAAAGTATTTGAAAAGACTATTTCAAACAATAAAATTAAAGCCTGCCTCTTAAATTCAAACTTTCAAAACCCTCTAGGATCGGTGATGTCTAAGGATAATAAAGCCAAAATCCTCAAAATAGCCAAAACCCATAAAATTCCCATTATTGAGGATGATATTTATGGAGACCTTTTTTATGGTGATAAACGACCTGTCACATTTAAAAGCATGGATAAAGATGGAATGGTTTTGTATTGCTCTTCTTTTTCAAAAGCGCTTGCTCCGGGATTGAGGACCGGCTGGACGGTTCCAGGAATTTATAAAGACGAACTCATTAGACTCAAACTCAATACAGTCATTTCAAATTCAGGGATTAATCAGGCCGTTGTTGCTCAATTTTTAAAAAGCGGGGCTTATGACAGGCATCTTCGACAATTAAGGAACAGACTTAAAAACCAGGCGTCTGCCATGGCCATCTCGATATCAAAGCACTTTCCTCCAGACACAAAAATTACATTCCCAAAAGGCGGTATGTTAATATGGATCGTTTTAAATAAAAGAATAAATTCTTTAGACGTTTACCAAAAAGCCTATGAACGAAATATTTCTATTCTTCCCGGTATCATTTGTTCTTCTTCTGAAAAATATAAAAACTGTCTTAGAATCAATTGTGGTATAAAGTGGAATCAGAGGGTTGATGATGGGATAAAAACTTTAGGAAAAATCATCAAGGCACTTTCCTGAAAAATAGTGTTTGTCTATCATCATTTTTTGTTGTATCGTGTTTAATAAAACAGGCTGGAAGAATTTTTTTTATAAGGATTTAAGACCGTTATAGGAATTCATATTTTGACAAAAAATATATTAAATAGGTGTTATTATGAACATTAACTCACATCTTTTAGGTGATCTTCTTAAAAACATGGGAATCATTACAAAAGAACAGTTAGAAGAGGTCTTACAGCTTCAGAAGGGCTTAGTCTCTGACACAGTATCTGAACCAGATGTTAATCCAGCAGACTTCATCACGAAAAGCCGTAAAAAAGACAGCGATATCCCGATGCTTGGACAAGTTTTATTGGACAAAGGCTATATTACGAAAGATTTGCTTGATCCAATCCTTGCCATGCAGAACAGACAAGTAAGAGAACTACGTCTATTAAGCAGTGAAAAACTTTCCCTTATTATTCAAATCGGACTCATTATCAATTCCACTGTTGAGTTGGTGGATGTTCTATCATTGATTATGAAGTATTCAAACATTGTAACAGATGCCGAGGCAAGTACCCTAATGCTTTTGGATGAAGATACAGGCGAAATGGTATTCAGCGTTCCCACTGGCCCAAATGCAGATGCCCTGAAAGATATAAGAATTCCACCAAGAGTCGGGGTCGCTGGCTGGGTTGCTGAAAACCAGCAGTATGTCATTGTAGAAGATGCAAAAAAAGATCCCAGATTCTATGATGAGATTGATAATATGACCGGCTCTGAAACAAAATCTCTGCTCTGCGTCCCCATGAGAACCAAACGAAAACTAATTGGTGCGCTGGAAGTTATTAATAAGGCGAATCAGGCCTATTTCACTGAAGATGATGCTCTATTATTAAATATTTTGTCTCATCAGGCAGCTATTGCCATTGAGAATGCGATGCTTTTCGATTCTATTCAAAACCAATTGAAGGAAAAGTAGCGGCCAAATATAGGAATAAAAAAAATATTTTCACTATAATTTTTTCCACCTGATGACTCCCCTGTTTGTGTTCTTAAAAGCATAATAAGTAATGATCATTATCAAGTATTTTTTGGTCAACCGTGAGCAGTTTTACATTATAAACCAGGGCTGTTGCCACAAGAAAACGATCTGCCGGGTCTTGATGGGGAAAATCGACCTGTCTACGTCTAATCACCACTTCATGATTTAAAGGAGCTTCCCTGAAGGGTAGCGGTTTTAAAATTTCTTTAATCCATTTTATAGAATCTTTATGATCTACTCTGATTCTGCCTTTTTTACATAACATCAATACTCCCAGGTTGTAATGGGCGATAGCCAAAGATCATTAGACTTTTTTTCTAAAGCATTTTTTATCCTGGCGGGCAACTTTTTAGATCCAGACAGACTCCATAATAAAATTCTTTCAAGTTATAATATGGAATTTATTACTAGGGTCATTTACCATGGTAAAATGTTTTTAGAGTATTATACAAAGCCTGCCGACTAATCCCAAAGTGTTTGGCAACATCAGTCTTCGAAATCCTTGATTCAACCATATCAATCAATTGTTTTTTCCGGGCTTCATTTAAGGCCGACTCCCGGCCCAGATGTTTACCCTTCTTTTTTGCAGCAGCGATCCCCTCAAGCTGCCGCTCTTTATTCAAAGAACGCTCAAACTCTGCAAACGCTCCCATCACCTGAAGTAAAAGTTTGCTCATAGCATTGGCTTTGTTACTGAAGACAAGATTTTCTTTATGAAAATAAATTTCAACGCCCTGGCCGGTGAGATCGTCTACTACATTTTGAAGGTCTTTTAGATTTCGGGCCAAGCGATCCATAGAATGAACATGGAGGGTGTCCCCTTCCCTGATATAATCAAGACATCTTTCCAGCTCCGGCCTTTTAATGGGTTCCCGGAAATCTTCTTTTTAAAAATTTAATCCAGAGAAACACCTTCAAGTTGCCGGGCATCATTTGGCCCACTGAACTGACCCTGATATAACCGATATCTGACATAAAAAACCCTTTCAACCTGATTTGTATAAAAAGGTTGTAGAGTTACGTTAACATTATGTCAAACAATTAGTTTTCGGATCTTTTTTTATATTAAACAGAGTGTTTTGGAGAGTGCCTGAAAAGGTATAGGTTTTTGGACACTATTTAAAATTACAAATACAATTATTCTTGAGAATGAATATTAATAATAGTCTTCGGTTTTGATTCCTGCGTTTGAAGAAAGGAAGTATAGGCATAGTCAACACCTGGGAACCTTTAAGAAAATAGTACAAATCTAAACAGATTTTCGTTAAAAATTAA
>JAAEKY010000288.1 GCA_024227235.1 Desulfobacteraceae bacterium
GGGCGACAATTCTTTGTCTTCAGCTATGAGTTTCGTTGCGTTTTTGAGAGTTGTCTCAATATCGATATTTTCTATTGTCATCCGGTTCCTGTGGCAAGTTATGTCGTCCTTTGTTACGTATTACTATACCATAGGATTTGAAAATGGATTTTTTGTCTCTAAATGCCCCTCATATGAAGCTTTGAAAAAAACATCACGGTCAACGAAGACACACATTGCAATCGCCCAGTATCACGCAACCTGTGCTCTGTTTGCTACCACCTCAGCTCGCAATGCAGGCAATGCCAGCTTTTCAAAAAAACGCCTAAAACCCTGTCAAGAAAAAAATGCAATGGAAATCAATTAGTTCGCTTCTAAGTAACAAGATTTTTGTTTTAGCATTCAACTAGTTTAAACCCCATAGTCTTTGCTCTCTTCTTGAGATTGCTTAGAGCTCGTTTTTGATGGGCTTCTTCTTGGGTACTAAACACGGATTCATCAAATTGTTTTCCGGTTTTCACTAGATGATAAATAATGCGAGCAAGCTTATGCGCTGTATCAGTGATAGCACTTGGCGCACCATTTTTTGCTCGTTTTCGCCGATAATAATTACCAAGATATGATTGGCTATGCCACAATGACATCGCTGACATTTGTAGAGCTTTTGCAAGCCTATTTTTACCAGGAAGAGTTTGAGATGATAATATTTTCCCTCCGGTAATTTTGTTATTAGGGCATAGGTTTAACCACGAAACAAAATTATTGGATTTTGGAAATTTTGAAACATCGCAACCAACTTCAGAAAAGAAAACGTGGGCGGTTACTGCACTTATTCCTTCAATTTGAGTAAGGTCAGTACCGATAATTCTATACAGTTGAGTACGTAAATCAAAGTTTGGCTCATTTCCTTTCCCTCTTCGGGAAATCGAGGTAGGTGGAGGCGGTGGATTTTTATCCATATCAACACGGGAATCGAAATTGTTTAGGTGGCTTTCGATTTCCTGATCGCATTCTGCCATCATTTGTTGATAATGCCGATAAACTTGCAATGACTGTTTAAGAGTGAAAATATGCTCAGGGAGATAATCTCCTTCAAGGGATTTTGCAATTGTGTCTTTGCTCGCCTTTATTCTACCATTTTTTAAGGCAGCGAGCTTTTGCGGGTTGCGTTCACCTGATAATATTGCATCAATAATCGCTAAACCTGTGACACCTGTAATATCGCTTATCACATTATGAATTTGCAAATTCATTTGAGTAAGGGCTTTCTGCATATGCAGAATATGTGAAGAAGCTGTCTTTATTAATCCATCTCTATGTCGTAACAGTGATCTTACAGCGCAGATTTCCTGAGGTGGACGATATGAACCACGTAAAAGGCCAACAGAATGCAAATATTGCAACCACTGACAATCTTGCACATCGGTCTTGCGACCTGGGACATTCTTGACATGGCGAGCATTAACAAGGACAACATCGAAACCGTAACTTTCAAGAATTTGGAAAACAGGAATCCAATAAACACCAGTAGATTCCATAGCGATAGAATCGATGCCACAAGATTTCAACCATTTTGCGGCAGAATGCAGATCTGCTGTAAACGTGTCAAAATGACGGACAGGTTCTTTATCCCTGTCACCTGGGACAGCAATATAAATTTCAGCAGCACCGATATCAATACCAGCTGCATTTGGTTGAATGACGTGTAACATTTTAATGTTTTTATTTTTTTTCTTTCGCTTTCTAGTCATAGCCATCCTCCTCAAAAGAAATGGTGATGGCCGAGAGTGCAAGAAAAATGTATTCTTCTAAGCGAGATAGATTATCATAATTTTAATAAAGTTTGATAATCTTCACCAATAATAAAGGCACAAAACTCGAAACCATGCTGAATAACGGGTTGCCCATAAACAAAGAGCAGACACCAATGCGTTGCCGGCCTACTTCCATCACTGTTTTTTAAAGTAATATGATATCATTTTTGTGATGAA
>JAAEKY010000289.1 GCA_024227235.1 Desulfobacteraceae bacterium
CACCTATGATTTAATTGGATTATGTGATCTTTGTACCCTTGCACAACCAAGCACTACAGGGCTTGAAGCCCTTGCATTAGACAAACCTCTTGTGCAACTTGATGTAGAAATAAATACTGAAGTACCCTATTCATTTACAGAACAAAATGTTGCCATAAAAATGACCTCTTCTGAACTTGCCCTTGCTCTATCAGAAAAAAAAGATTTCTCAACATTTATTGATCATGAAGTTTTACAAAACTATCTAGAAGCCGAGCTTACTGATCCTGATGGTGCAACAGATAGAATCATTCATATTGCTGAAAAACTTATAGAAGCAAATAATTTTACTTGCCCTGCTCCAATTATTCCGACAGATGTTAATCATAACAAAGAGAAGGTGTTAGAATGGTCTATCCTAATCCCGGTTCCTTCTGAGTTAGAAGACGAATTCCTTTTCCAATTAGAATCATTATCTGTAAATTCTAAAAACTCTGGAGAATATGAAGTTATATTGCTAAAGCCTGACAAGTCTTCTAAAAAAATCTGTGAGATACTTGAGTCCCTTAAAGGTAATATTCAAATAATAGACAATAAAACTAAGTCAAACCGCCCTGAAATGATGAACATGGCATGCAAAAGAGCAAAAGGGAAAAATCTTCTGTTTATGTCAGGACTTCTTGCTCCATGTGAAAACTGGTTAGTCGCCCTTAAACAAGCCTTTGAAAAGTACGGAGATAAGAAGATCTTTGGTGCAAAAATCACCAACAAACAGAACAATATTGTCCATGCCGGAATGATAATAAATGAAAATAGCGCGCCTGTTTCAGCATATCTTCATTTAGGTCATGATTTCCCATTTGCAAACAAAGAAAGACCTTTTCAAATGTTTGATTATTTTATTGCACTTAAAAATGATTATTTTTTTGAACTTGGAGGATTATGGGCAAAATCCGGTAAAAATGCTTTTATGGACATCTCACTTCGCGCCCAGGAAAACACTCCAGACTCAAACGCTGCAATTTATCTTCCTGAGCTTCATTTAATACAGCTTGATAATAAAAATAATAAGATAATCTTTGATGATTCAATTTACTTCTATGGCAGGTGGCATGGTACTTTATGGGAAAGCAGTGAAAAATTATATAATGATGATGGGATATCAAAAACAGAACTTGATGCTGCTCGTCTAATAAGCGCTATGAAAACTACTATGCAATAAATAGGGAAAGTAATTATGAAACTTAAAAACAAAAAAATACTTGTAACAGGATCTGATGGATTTATTGGCTCCCATTTGACAGAAAAACTTGTCAAAAAAGGGTACGATGTAAAGGCATTTGTCTTATACAACTCATTTAATTCCTGGGGTTGGCTTGACTACTTACCAAAAGATATAAAAAATAATGTGGAAGTTTTTGCCGGAGACGTTCGTGACCCTTTTGGTGTAAATACAGCAATCAAAGGATGCGATGTAGTATTTCATCTTGCGGCTCTCATTGCAATACCCTATTCATACTACTCTCCAGCCACCTATATTGATACTAATATAAATGGGACTCTTAACATATTGCAGGCTTCCAAAGAACATGATGTTGAAAAAATAGTTCATACGTCAACAAGCGAAGTTTATGGCACAGCACAATTTGTTCCAATAACAGAAGAACATCCTTTGCAGGGGCAATCCCCCTATTCTGCATCAAAAATTGGAGCTGACCAAATTGCTCTGTCATTTTTCACATCATTTGATGTCCCGGTTACAACTATACGCCCTTTTAACACATATGGTCCAAGACAATCCTTGCGTGCAGTTATACCAACTATTATTTCTCAAATTGCCAAGGGAAACAAGCAAATAAAATTAGGTGCGGTAAGCCCCACAAGAGATTTTAACTTTGTTGATGATATAACCGATGCATTTATTAAAATTGCTGAATCTGACAACACAGCAGGAAAAACATATAATGCAGGAAGTAATTTTGAGATATCAATTGGTGATACTGCAGAACTTATAGCCCAAATAATGAATGAAAAAATTGAAATTATTTCAGATGAAATTCGATTGCGACCGGAAAAGAGCGAAGTAAATCGCCTTTGGGCAGACAACACCAAATTAATAATTCAGACAGACTGGAATCCTAAATATGCAGGCATCAATGGTTTTAAAAAAGGTCTTGAACAATGTGTCAAATGGTATACTGACCCAAATAACCTTTCAATTTTTAAAACAGATATATATAATCTATGATATTATTGTTTCAAACACTTTAAAATCAAGTTCAGAATCAATATCCAAAGAACGTTCTTTTGGAATAAAATAACCTTTTGTCAACTCTGAATAAAAAGATTTATTTTTTAAAAACCATTTAGATTGAGCAATATAAATTGCACCGGTGGGAGTATATACTGAAGGGAGCTCTTGTCTTTGCATGTTAAAATATTTTTGCTCAAAAACAGGAGCAAGGTTATTATCATCACCCATGGTAAATGTCCAATATGGATTTTTTTGAGGTTCAGTAACAGATACTACAGAATATGCTTTCGAGTTTATGCAAAAATCCACGCACCCATCTATATCTTCTGTTATTGTCAGAGGAGAAGTTGGTTGCAATAGCATTACATAGTCGAAACCCTGAAGTTTATTAAGTGCATGGATTATAACATCAGAAACAGAACTTTTACTCTGGGCAAGCTCTAAAGGACGCACAAAAGGGGCATCACATCCTAAATTCTGGGCAACAGAAATTATTTCGCTGTCATCAGAAGATAGAATCAAACGATCAATATATTTTGATTTTTTCGCAGCATTAATCATCCAGGCAATCAGTGGCTTACCACCTGCTAGCTTAATATTTTTTCGATGTACTCCCTTAGATCCGCCCCTGGCAGTTATCACTGCAAGTATCTTTTTCTCTTTAAACATTAATCAACCCCAGAATATTTCACCATACTCACCATCTGCTATTTCAAAATCTTTTTTATGCCCAATATCCATCCAGTATTCTCTAATCTGAAAAATAACAGTTTTAAGTTCTTTTTGCATCATTTTATCAAAAAGATCTGTCATATCAAAGTACTTGTTCCTTGGAATCAAATCAGCGATATCAGGTTCAAAAACATATATGCCACCATTGACAAAGAAACGCTGAACTGGTTTTTCATCAAGTTTTGTTAACCTGTTCCCTTCCTTTTGTATAACACCATATGGTATCTGCATATTATACTCCCTGACACACATGGTAGCCAAAGCATTGCTCAATTTATGGTTATTCATATGAAATTTAATAAGCTGATCAAAATTTATCTTTGTGAGCAAATCTCCATTCATTACAATAAATGGTAAGTCCGGCTTTTCTGGAAGAAGATTTATGCTTCCTGCTGTGCCAAGTCTTTTATCTTCTCGCAAATATTCAATATTCACACCCCATTTAGATCCATCACCAAAATATTCTTCAATCATCTCCGCCTTATAATTAACAGAAATATAAAATGTATCAAAACCTTTGTCAGCAAATCCCTCAAGTATTGTTTCCAATACCGGGCTTCCCCCGATTTTTAAAAGAGGCTTTGGGCATGATTCAGTTAAAGGTCTCAATCTTGTACCAAGCCCTCCAGCCATTAGAATAACAGGATTTTTTAATTTAGTTGCTTTAAGAATTTCGTTTAAAATTTTAAGTTCAACAACTCTGCCGTCATGATCGACAACAGGAAGGTGATTTATCTCCTGCTCTTTCATAATCACGTGCATTGTCTCAGGGTCATCGTCAATGGATGCTGTTAAAGGCGAAACATAATAAACTTGTTTCACAGGTTCATCCAAACCAACGCCTTTTAAAATTCCTCGACGAATGTCACCATCCGTGACGATCCCCAAAAGCTTATTATCTTTATCCACAACAAGAGCTACCTGAAGCGCACTCTTGTCAATCACTGCAATGGTTTCTCTTATGCTGGTCTCCGGGCCTACGAAAGTTTTTTTCCAATCTTTCATGATCACCTGCGCATTGATGTTTTTTAATTTAACTACTTATTTGTATTGGCGATTTAATAATTATAGTATACTACTTATTCTAAAAAATTTCAAAACTTGTTTAGGTCTTTTTAATTATTGTCAAAAAAACTTTTCTTCAAAATAGTTTTCAAATCTATCGTCTCTAAAACTTCCACGATTTTTCTTGTTGTGCCATCCTTTTCATGGGGTATATTCATCTCTTCTAAGCTTAACTCAAACTGTTTTGAAACAACTATTTTCAGACTTTTTAAAATTAAATCTTTTAAAGGTTCACAGTCAACAATACTCTTAGTTCTTATCCTGCCTTTTTGCCTGTCACCGATATTCACAGTTGGCACTTTAAAAGCCGGAGCTTCCAAAATACCGCTTGAGCTGTTACCAATAACTGCTTTGCACAATTTCATGGCAGACAAATATCTCAAATAACCAAGAGATGATATCTCAAAACATCTTTCTGGATATAATTTTACATATTCTTTGGTCAGCTGATTAATAATATTCCCATCAGTATCTGCGTTTGCACCTGTAAAAATACATTTATGATCAGGATAACAATCAAGGGCTGCAAGCAGCTGGCCAAACTGCTCCTTTGAACTGTTCTTTTCAAGTGTTACAGGGTGAAAAGTTATCAGGAAAAAAGGCTTGCCCAATTTAAATTCAATGGATTTTTCCAGCTCACTCAACTCCATCAGCTTCATATTCCTGATATTTTCTACACCCAAAGAACCAACATTATAAACCGTTTTTGGAGATTCTCCCAATTGAATAATTCTATTCTTATATTCTTCACTACATGGAAAATGCAAATGGGACATCTTAGTTATTGAATGACGGAATGCTTCATCTATAAGCCCTTCTGTTCTTTCACCTCCATGGACATGAGCTATTGGAACCCCATATATCTGGGCAGCTGCAGCACAGCAAAACGTTTCATAACGATCCCCTAATAATATTATTATATCTGGCAAAGTATCTTGCAAAAATGCTCCATATTTTTCGATAGCCAGCCCCATTGACTGACAAATGCCCTTTGGTGAATCATCATTTAACTCAATATCAATGCATTCAATCTCTGTTACTCCATCTGATTGTATCTCTTTAATTGTCAGGCCATGATTAGAATTAAGATGAGTCCCACTAGCCAATAACACCACATCTAAGCTTGCTGATTTTTGGGTTTCAAGCACTACTCTTCGTAACAAACCATATTCTGCTCTGGTAGATGTGAATATTATCACCTTTCTCTTCATCTGATAATTTCCTTTAAAAGCATAAACGCCTCAGCATGTTTACAATACGCCATTGCTCCACGCATTTGACTTTGCGCCTGTATCATTTCAATACTTCGTGGAAAAGGAGAGTCTTGTATTTCTTTTTTATAAATTTTCATTATTGAAATTTTTTGATCGATCCA
>JAAEKY010000290.1 GCA_024227235.1 Desulfobacteraceae bacterium
ACAATATGAAGTTGAAGACCTTTTAAGGAAAAAAGATTTTAAAGCGTATAATCTTTTAAGCAAACTCCTTGATGCATGCAAAGATGAACTCATCACCCTTATAGAAAGTCAAACGGAAAATAAAGATATAATTGATAAGGTACACGAAACAATTGCAAGCCTTTTCGGCCCCAAAAAAATTGAATCTAAAACCATACGTTTAGATGAATATTTAAAAAAACAAATAGATAAACTTCACCCAAAATACAAGCATCGCAACTGCAAGTTAACGCTTCAGATGGATAAAAATAGTAGTGTTTATATACCAACGCAAATTCTTGATACCATCATAACCGGCATCATCCGGAATGCATTTGAGTACACTCCAGATGGCAGTAAAATTGAAGTTTCTTTTAAAAACAAAAATAATTCTCCAGAATTAATTGTCACAGATTATGGTATAGGGTTCACTAAAGAAAAATTACTTTTAATATTTGAAAATTTTTTTATTCCACCAGAATCCATTGATTACTCCACCAAAAATCCTTTTGATTTTAATGCAGGTGGTAAGGGATTTGGTCTTCTTCGAATGAAAATTTTTTCTGAACGGTATCATTTTAAAATTTGGATTGAATCCATACGGTGTGGCGTCATCCCAAAAGAGGATGACATTTGTCCAGGTGATATTCATCTTTGCAAAGCGTGTAAAACATCTGATGAATGCTATAATTCAGGTGGGACTTCTATCCATATTAAGTTTGAACAAAGAAAATCTTTATCAACAAGAGATAATAACGAAACACACATTGAATAAAAGCAAGAACAAGAAAGATCAGCCCGGTATTAAACTAATTATATTTCATGGGTTTTCACTAGATACAAAAGCAAATTTCAAAGCACTTTTATAAGAGGTTTCGTAAAATAGATCTTGAAAAAAAAGATGATTTTTGGTAGGAGTACGTGTTTATATACTAACTTGATTTTTCAAATATGGCTGACAGTTTAAAACCTCATTAAATGCTCAGTCTAATAGTATTAATAAACATATTCCTTTCTGGAGGTTAACTTATGTCCAATACAATATTCAAGGAAGGACTGTCATTCGATGACGTCCTCTTATTACCAGACTATTCAGCCATATTGCCTGATGAAGTCCAAACACATACCCGTTTAACCAAAAAACTTGAACTCAATATTCCGATTGTCAGTGCAGCCATGGACACGGTTACGGAGGCTTTGACCGCCATAAGTATGGCAAGGGCAGGTGGTTTGGGTTTTATCCACCGGAACTTGAGCATCGAAGATCAGGCGATTGAAGTTGACCGAGTCAAAAAATCAGAAAGTGGAATGATTGTTGATCCGATAACGGTTCATCCGGATGTCCCGATTTCAGAAATTTTAAAAATAATGGCTAAATACAGAATTTCAGGCATTCCTGTCACTGAAGGGGATAAATTGGTCGGTATTGTGACCAACAGAGATTTGAGATTTGAAACTCAGCTTGAAAAACCCTGTAAAGAGGTTATGACCAGTGAAAACCTTGTCACTGTTCCGGAAAAATGTTCCCTTGAAGAATCAAAAGTGATGCTTCACAAGCACAGGATTGAAAAGCTTTTGGTGGTAGATAAAGAAGGTAAACTTAAAGGGTTAATCACGATAAAGGATATTGAAAAAATCAAAAAATATCCCAATGCCTGCAAAGATTCTTTGGGCAGGTTAAGGGCTGGGGGTGCCATTGGTGTTGGGGCTGATATGATGGTGCGGGTCGAATCATTGTTAAAAGCAGGAGTCGATGCCCTTGTTATTGATACATCCCATGGCCATTCAAAAAATGTAATTGAAGCGATTCAAAAAATAAAGAATGCATACCCCGATTGCCAACTTGTTGCAGGTAATGTTGCTATGGAAGCTGGTGCAAAAGCCCTGATAGAAGCAGGCGTAGATGCTGTAAAAATAGGAATTGGGCCGGGCTCGATCTGTACTACCAGAATTGTTGCTGGCGTGGGCGTTCCACAGTTGACTGCTATTCAGAATTGTAAAGAAATTTCAAAATCAACTGGAATCCCTATTATTGCCGATGGGGGGATAAAATTTTCAGGTGATATTTCAAAAGCACTTGGTGCAGGCGCGGATTCTGTTATGTTGGGAAGTCTTTTAGCCGGTACTGAAGAAAGCCCAGGTGAAATAGTTATTTATCAGGGCCGTTCCTATAAAGCCTATAGAGGAATGGGGTCAGTAGAAGCCATGAAAAAAGGCAGTTCAGATCGATACTATCAAAAAGATACAGGTGAAGATGATGATCTTGTACCAGAAGGTATTGTTGGTCGAATCCCCTATCGAGGAACAGTTAAAGAAAGCATTGTACAGATGATTGGTGGACTAAAGGCAGGAATGGGATATCTGGGTGCTGCAACCATTGATGAGCTTCAAAAAAAGGCTAAATTTGTTAAAATTAGTTCAGCAGGCCTCAAAGAAAGCCATGTGCACGATGTTGCTATAACAAAGGAGGCACCCAACTATAGAGTTGAAGGCAACTTATAAGGTGAGACCTTTGAATACAGCCTACTTTTGCCTAATTACTGCAGAATATGAAAATAATAATCTTTAGCACGAAGAGGAAGGCTATGCTCACAATATTCTATATATTCCTCAATTTATAATTTTCATCTACCTTACACTAAAATAAAATTAAACATTATTTAAAGGTCTCGAAGAATGAGCCAGAATACTTCTCCATTTTATCATTTACATCTTCATTCGGAGTATTCGCTTCTGGATGGTGCCATAAGGCTTGATTCCTTATTTGAAAAATGCCATGAATATGGTATGGATGCGGTTTCCATGACTGATCATGGTACCATGTTCGGCGTTGCTTCGTTTTATGAAAAAGCAAGAAAAGCATCTGTCAAACCGGTTATCGGATGCGAAGTCTATGTTGCTCCCAGGACATTAAATGATCGAACTCAAATCGATCGTCAAGGTCTGAGCCATTTGGTTCTTCTGGCAAAGGACCGTGAAGGATATGCCAACCTTTGCAAATTGGTTTCCATTGCCCAACTCCAAGGATTTTACTATCGACCCAGGATTGACAAAGAACTTTTGGCCAATCATTCCAAAGGATTGATCGGCCTTTCTGCCTGTCTTAAAGGCGACATCCCCAAAAGCATTCTTCAAAATAAGATGGATGTAGCTGATGATTTTGCAAAATTTTATTCAAACACTTTTGGTGAGGGAAATTTTTATCTGGAGATCCAGGAAAATGGGATGGAAATCCAGCAGAAAGTCAATAAAGGTATTTTAGATATCAGCCAGCGGTTAAGTATTCCTATGGTGGCAACCAATGACTGCCATTATCTTTCAAAGGGCGATGATACTGCTCATGAAATACTTCTTTGCATACAAACAGGCGATACATTCACCAACCAGAACCGGTTTAAATTTGATTCTGATCAATTGTATTTCAAATCTTCTGAAGAGATGATTGAAACCTTTTCAAGCTATGAAGGTGCGATAGAAAATACACGGGATGTGATGTCTAAATGTAATGTTGAGTTTGATGACAAGACCTATCATTTCCCACGATATGCACAATCAGAAGATGAATCAGAAGATACCCTCTTCAAGAAAAAAGCCATGCAAGGATTTGAAGAGAAACTTAAAATGATTAAGGTTTCAAATCCGGATATGGATGAGAAACTCTACAGGGACCGAATTGACTATGAGATCGGTATCATTCTTGGTATGGGATTTCCCGGGTACTTTTTAATTGTTGCTGACTTTATAGAATATTCAAAAAAAATCGGTGTGCCTGTTGGACCGGGAAGAGGCTCTGCTGCAGGATCTATGGTGGCATATGCCATGGGTATCACCGCTCTTGATCCCATTGAACATGGACTTATTTTTGAAAGATTTTTAAATCCATCCCGTATCAGCATGCCGGATATTGATGTGGATTTTTGTATTGAAGGTCGGGATCAGGTATACAAATATGTCATCGATCGGTATGGCGGCCCTGAATATGTCTGTCAGATTATTACCTTTGGAAAGCTTAAAGCCAAGGCGGTTATCAGAGATGTTGGACGAGCCATAGGCGTTCTTTTATCTGAGGTAGATGAAATTGCCAAAATGATTCCGGATAATGCTAAGAATCTTACAAAAGCAATTGAAGAGGTCCCCGCCATCCGGGAAAAATGTGGCGAGACGGATGAAAAGGCCCAGATGCTTGAAGTTGCTCTCCTTTTGGAAGGATTGCCAAGACATGCATCCACCCATGCTGCAGGTGTTGTTGTCTCTGATAAACCCTTGAATGAATATCTCCCCCTGTATAAAGGAAAAGAGGGAGAGACCCTGACCCAATTTGATATGAACTATGTTGAAAAATTGGGATTGGTAAAATTCGATTTCTTAGGATTAAGAAACCTTACCGTTATAAAAAATTGTATCGAACTGATCAAAAAACAGGATAAAACTCCTCCTGATCTTTTAAACCTTGATTTTGAAGATGCCAAAACCTTTGAGCTTTTACAAAGCGCCGATACAACAGGCGTATTCCAGCTTGAAAGTTCGGGTATGAAAGATCTGATTTCACGGCTCAAACCTGCTAGCTTTTCTGATATTGTTGCACTGGTCGCTCTTTATCGCCCCGGACCTTTGGATAGCGGTATGGCTGATACCTATGTGGAACGAAGACATGGTCGTGAAGAAGTTGTCTATCTATTTGATGAACTTGAACCGGTTTTAAAAGAAACCTACGGGGTCATTCTTTACCAGGAACAGGTCATGAAGATAGCCGGTGTTCTAGCAAATTACTCAATGGCAGATGCAGATGGATTGCGAAAAGCCATGGGAAAAAAGATTGTTTCCATGATGGAAGAACATCGTGAACTCTTTTTGAAAGGTTCCAAAGAAAATAAGCATGATCTTAAAAAAGCGGCAGAACTATTTGATTTGATGGAAAAATTCGGTGGGTATGGCTTCAATAAATCTCATAGTGCTGCCTATGCACTTATCGCCTATCAAACTGCTTATTTAAAAGCCAATTTTGCCTTAGAATTTATCGCGGCTTTAATGACAAGTGAGAGAAATAATTCCGATGCTGTTGTCAAATATATGGACGAGTGTCGAACCCATAATGTAAACGTTTTACCACCGGATGTGAATAAGAGTGATGCGCATTTTACCGTATCTGACGGATGTATCAGATTCGGACTTGCAGCTGTTAAAAATGTAGGTGAGGCAGCAATTGAATCCATTATTGAATCAAGAGATCAAGAAGAGGGTGAATTTAAGACCCTTTATGAATTTTGTGAACGGGTCAATGTTGGAAAAGTAAATAAAAAAGTACTTGAAGCATTAATTAAATGTGGTGCATTTGATTCAACCAATACCCGGAGAAGCCAGATGATGGCTGTTCTTGAAGAGGCTCTTGATCATGGTTCCAGAATTCAAAAGGAAAAAGCAGATTCTCAATTGGATTTATTTGCAGATTCAAATATGGGAACTCAACTACCCATAAGCATTCCAAAACTGCCAGATGTTGAAGAATGGGAAGAAAATATTTTATTGTCTTTTGAAAAGGAATCTTTGGGATTTTATATTTCAGGACATCCGCTTGATAAATACGAAGATACCATCCGAAAATACACCACAGTGAATTCGGTGAGTATTCAGGATATTGCCGATGAAAAAATGATTCGCATGGCAGGCAGTTTAAAAATTCTCAAACTTCATAAGACAAAAAAGGGTGATATGATGGCCTTTAGTGCCATCGAAGATCAATCCGGCAGCGTTGAAGTTGTGGTATTTCCCAATCTTTATGTAAAAACCCACATGATTCTGGCGGATGAAGAGATTGTGATTATGGAAGCGCAAGTTCAAAAGAAAGAAAATATTGTTAAGCTAATTGCAAATAAAATTGTTCCCATTGAACAGGCGTCTAACGAGTGGACCAACGGTATACAGATCCAAGTTGACTCACAGACATCTTCGCTGGACACACTTGAAGACCTTAAATCCATCATTGA
>JAAEKY010000291.1 GCA_024227235.1 Desulfobacteraceae bacterium
CCTTGCAATTGTCTTTTTTGTTCTTTTGCACACGTCAATAATGTTTTTAAGGAAGAAATAGAACTTTTGCCGGAACAGGCAGTAGCATATGCCAGACAGTTTGAGGAAAAAGGAGCCAACGCTATTTTTGTTATGACAACGAGTCTGTAGAAAAAGTACTTTTTGAAGAGTAGTCATTCTCTGTTCTATTCATCAGCTACTTTTTCCAATATTTTGGTTTGATTTCGTTTAGATCAATTCTCTTCCAATATAAGGCCTAATCCACACCCAGAATGGTGCTTTTAACCCATCTTGCAGGGGTATTTCTTCCCCATTTATCTTATATCACTGCCATTGTTCCATACCGATGTATCTTTCTTAAATTGTGCAAGGTACAAAACAGCAACCATTGACTGTTTACTTTTAATTTTCCCCTCAGGCTAAATCGGTCAAGTCGCAGGGTATGTCGTATATTGCCAAAAACAGGTTCCACTGCTCCAAGTCTTTTTGAATAAATCTGCCTGCCTGATGATGAATCAATTTTCTGCTTCATCTTCTCCATTGCATTTTCCGGTAGCTTTTTAATTCCATGGAAATAGGCGACAGATCTTTTAGGTGATGTGTCCGGGTATCGAAGGCATTTAGCTCTGAGTTTGCAAGGTCCGCATGCTGATTTGGGAGCTTTAAACCGGGTAATATAGTTGCCCTTTTTATCAAGGCCGTTCCCACTCCGGTAAAGGCGTTTGCCGGCAGGGCATCTGCAAAATTTAAATTCAGGGTCAAAGTAAAAATCCTGTTTTGAAAATAGCTTTGTGTGTTTTTGCTTTCTTAAAAGCTCTTTTCTGTGTTCTTCTTTATATCTGCCACTATTATCAAACCGGGGATCTCGTTTCCTGAAACGACCATCAGCCACAAAAGCGTCAATACCTTCGTCGGCAAGCATATCCATATTGTTTCTGCTGTGGAACCCGCTGTCTGCTGTTAGTTTGGTCTTTTCAAAAACCTTTTCTTCCAGATTCTCTTTTGTGGTGTCGATCATGGGTTTTAATAAATCTTGTTCCGGCCCTTTACCAAAAGCTTCGGCTCCCACGATCACCTGGTGTTTGTCATCAACCATGGCAACACCGTTATATCCCTGAACCATACCCTTTGACGTTTTCATTTTGGCGGACTCATTATCTGTGATGTTGGATTTAACAGGCTTGCCCATGCTGCCGATTCTGTCATCATTTTTATTTGTCCACTCCCGGATCTTTTTTGCCTGTTTCTCAAGAGTGGCAATATATTTTGTATCGGTTTCAATGATGTTATTTTTCTCTTCAATATCATCAATGTGCCTATGCTTTTCAATAATCCGCTCAATGGCTTTTTCAAGTTTGATCGCTTTTTTTTGAAAATCTGCTTTCGTTCCACTCCATTCTTTTGAAGCATTGGAAGGTAGCTTACAGCCGTCCACTGCAAACATTTCTCTTCCGATCAACCCCATTTCGTCACAGATAAGAATCACTTCCTGAAACAAGGCTGTTGTCTGTTCATCCTGCTTGGAGATGAAATCTGCGATGGTTGTAAAATGTGGTCTTGTATGAGCAGATAATGCCATGAAGATTATATTTTCCTCACAGCACTGGGCAATCTTTCTGCTGGATGTGATCCCCCTTGAGTATGCGAATAAGACAATCTTTAAAAGAATCCTTGGGTCATACGCCGGGGCTCCGGTTTCATCATTATTATATCGATTGTCGAAAACACTTAGGTCTATTTCATTATCGATCAGATGGTTGATGGAATATTCAAAAGTACCCGGCAAAATTTGTTTGTCAAAAAAAACTGGAAGAAAAACACCTTGATCGTATGAGTAATCTTTGTATTTGGCCATTTGATTTTTACTCTTTTAAAGGTCTGCGGTTTTGCTTTCTTTTTTAAGAGAATTATAGCACAAAATGATAAAAATATCCAATGTTTTCAGGCTTTTCCTACACCCTCAACATGAAAATCTGCGGCGGAGACCGTAGCATTTTTTTTGTTTTAAGACCTTTTAAAAAAAATTTCGCCTTGTCTCCAATTTTGTGTGTGAGGATCACCTTTAACCTGGGCGGCTTGGATATGCCAGCTTTGTTTATTTATAATTCGGTTTGTATAAAAGGTCTTTCCTTTTAAGTTTAATTTTTGATCCTTTTTTTAGTACAAACATTGGAGGAAGTTCTGTAATAACCTCGCCAATAAAATTTTTACTCTCATTCATAATTAATTTTACATCTAAAAATCCGCTTTGATACCCAACTTCATTGTTGATTGGCTTCAAGATAGCAAAAAATGCTCGGACGGTATATATTTCCCCAACCTCTATATTAAACTCCTTTTCAAAACTGGGTAACTCCTCAATCATTTGTAATAATTCTCTTGGATAATATCCTTTTTTCTTAGCATTTTCTGGATTAAAAACATGGTACTTATTTTTTATTAAATCCATCTGAAATAGGTTCTTTTTCATCAAATTAGTCACCGTTTAAAAAATTAAGCAACCATGTTTTCACCCCTTTTTTGGGTGACCTCCAATTAAGTAGATGTTCCCCGATCTCCTTAATGAATTTGGAGATATTTACTGACCAATGTTAGTCTTAGTTGTTGATTTATCCAAAGCATTTCTGATCGCTTGGGCAATCTCTTTTTTAATAATTGGCTTCACTACGTAGCCATGAAAACCAAGTCTCTTGCTGTTCAGTTCGTTGATTTGATCACTAAAACCCGTACATATAATGATAGGAATATCAATGTCCATAGTTTTAACTTCATTGGCAAGTTGTATACCTGTAATGTTAGGCATCGTCATATCCGTGATAATCAGATCAAAATTGTTAGGATCTGCCTTAATCATTTTAAGGGCTTCAGTGCTATCAGTTTTAGCTGTTACCTGATATCCTAATCGTTCAAGCATCTGCTGCTCCATTTCTATGATTGCTTTTTCATCATCCACTAACAGTATTCTTTCATTGCCGCCTTGA
>JAAEKY010000292.1 GCA_024227235.1 Desulfobacteraceae bacterium
GTTTTATATCTGTCTTTGTTTTTCATGTGTTGATGTGTGCGGGATGTTCATTTATTCAAAAAAAATATTTCCAATTGAATTTGAATTTGAATTTGCCATTGCCATTGATATTGAATTTGATGTAGATTTTCCCACTGAAAACATACCCCACTTACACAAATTTATAAAAAAAGACTTAACAGTTTATTCACAAGAATTGGATCCCCATTAACACGATTAGTGAAAGAAGAGTATGATTTTTGCAATGTTCTTGCTTGTGTTTTGGTTGGAGTGGGGTCAGTTTTTATCTTTGTGGCAAAAATTAATAATTGTGCAAAAAACGCTTGATCAATTCGATACTGTTTTGACGAAATGTAAGGATGTTTTTCTAAAAAAAACAAGGGATTACGGTACTTCTTGGCGAATCTTACGTCCCTCATCTCTTACGGATCAAATTTTAATAAAAGCAAGCCGCATCCGAAACATCGAAGAAAAGGGAGAGCAAAAAGTTTCCGATTCTGTTGAAACGGAATATGTTGGGATCATTAATTACTGCCTGATCGGAATGATACAGTTGGTGTTGGAAGCGGATGCGCCAATGCAATTAGATGTAAAATTCGTTGAAAAATCATTTGATGGAAAAATAGCGGAGACCAGACAACTGTTAGCTGCCAAGAATCATGATTATGGGGAAATATGGAGAAAAATGCGGATCAGCTCTATTACGGATATGATATTGATGAAACTGATGCGTGTTAAACAGATTGAAGATAATAAAGGAAAAACCTTGGTCTCAGAAGGATTGGATGCCAATTATAAAGATATTGCCATCTATTCTGTTTTTTGTTTGATAAAATTGATGGAAGAGGAGTGATGTAACGTTTAGAGCATGTTTAAAATTCCATCAATCGGCTGCAAGCGACAAATTTTGCTCTGCACTTCGTTATATTTTTCGCCGGATTGCCCGCATCCGACTACAAAATATGTCTTGTTCAGAACAAAATTTGCCAGCTTTCGCACA
>JAAEKY010000293.1 GCA_024227235.1 Desulfobacteraceae bacterium
GACCATTTTTATCAAGCATTAATCCAGTTTATAAACCTTTGTTCGCCTGCAGGTTTAAGTCCAAATTCTTCTCCTGCATGAAGAATGGAATGAATCATATCTCTCCCATATCCTCGTGAGCAGGTCAACACTATCCCTGAACTGTTTTTATCTTTACTCAATGTTATTATCTGACATGGCACATGGGAAAAAGGTCCCTGAAAAAGAAAAGGTGCTTTTCTTTTAGGGTCCATAAAATCAAGTGCAGTCAGTTTTTCACAAATTGAAAATATACTTTTACCAATCAATGCTACACAAAGCGTGGATTCAGTAACATCTGTATACTCTGTCTCATCCGGCATAGACACATCAATTTTTCCATCCAGATTAAACAGTGATACCTGGGTGCCATTCATTCGATTGGCAAGAATACCATTTTCAAGCAGACAATTGCCAGGTATTTCCGGAATCTTTAACCCAAATGGCTTAATAGCTGTGAGCTTGGAACTCTGCAGATCAAAC
>JAAEKY010000294.1 GCA_024227235.1 Desulfobacteraceae bacterium
GTTTGATCTGCAGAGTTCCAAGCTCACAGCTATTAAGCCATTTGGGTTAAAGATTCCGGAAATACCTGGCAATTGTCTGCTTGAAAATGGTATTCTTGCCAATCGAATGAATGGCACCCAGGTATCACTGTTTAATCTGGACGGACAGAATGATGTATCTATGCCGGATGAGACAGAGTATACAGATGTTACTGAATCCACGCTTTGTGTAGCATTGATTGGTAAAAGTATATTTTCAATTTGTGAAAAACTGACCGCACTTGATTTTATGGATCCCCAAAGAAAAGCACCTTTTCTTTTTCAGGGACCTTTTTCCCATGTGCCATGTCAGATAATAACATTGAGTAAAGATAAAAACAGCTCAGGGATAGTGTTGACCTGCTCAAGAGGATATGGGAGAGATATGATTCATTCCATTCTTCATGCAGGAGAAGAATTTGGACTTAAACCTGCAGGCGAACAAAGGTTTATAAACTGGATTAATGCTTGATAAAAATGGTCTTGACCATTAAACATAAATAAAGGGA
>JAAEKY010000295.1 GCA_024227235.1 Desulfobacteraceae bacterium
ACTCAGCCACTTTGCTGAAGAAATTGGAAACGGAAATCTTGACCAGGAAATAAAGATTGAAACAAATGACGAGATCGGTCACCTTGCCCGAACATTTTCGATCATGGCCAGCAAGCTGAAAATGACAATGGGTACTCTTGAAAACCGCATGATTGACCTGCACCATTCAGAAGAGTTGCTGAAAAAATCTGAAAAAAAATATCGGAATATTTTCGAAAATGCATTGGAGGGTATTTATCAAGTCGGGTATGATGGAAGAATCATCAGCGTGAACCCGGCCGGAGCAGAAATGCTGGGATATAATTCTGAAAGTGAAATGAAACTTCATTTGAACCACCAGATGGCCGGGGTATATGCAGATCCTGCAGATCGTGAAGTACTCCTGAAAATCATTAATGAAAAACATCAAGTAACAGATTATGAAATGCGTTTAATTCGAAAAGATAAAAAGATCATCGATGTTGCGGTTTCAGTCCGTGGTATTTTTGATTCAAACAGACAGCTCGTTATGTTAGGAGGTTTTATACAGAATATCATGGTAAGAAAGCAAAAAGAAGCAGCTGAGCGGGAGATTGTTGCTGCTAAAGCAGCCAATGAAGCCAAAAGCACATTTCTTGCCACCATGAGCCATGAGATCCGCACACCGCTTAATGCAGTAGCAGGATTCAGTGAATTGTTATCTTCTCTTGTAACTGATGAAAAACAAAAAAGCTACCTGTCTGCTATTAAGTGTTCAGGAGATAATTTGTTACTTTTAATTAATGATATCCTTGATCTTTCAAAGATTGAGGCAGGTCGACTTGAACTTCAGTATTCTCCTGTAGATTTAAGGATATTACTAAAGGAAGTCGAGCAGGTTTTTATCTTGCAAGTTCAAAAAAAAGCTATTCAATTTTTTGTTAATATCAGCAATGAGATTCCAGAGATCCTTTATCTGGATAAACTTCGGTTAAGACAGATTTTGATAAACGTTGTGGGTAATGCCATTAAATTTACTAATAAAGGGTTTGTAAAATTGTCTGTAGATGTCTTGAACCAAAAAGATGACTCAAGGTTAGATGTCCATATCAAAGTGGAAGACACAGGAATCGGTATATCAGAAGAGGATATTGGAACTATTTTTGATTCCTTTAAACAACCGACAAATCAGGACAGTTCACGATACAAAGGCACTGGACTTGGCCTGGCCATTTGCAAAAGACTGGTTGAAATGATGAATGGTCAAATCGATGTTGAAAGTGTTGCAGGTCAAGGCAGTACCTTTACAATTATAATAAATGACGTGAAGTCGAAAACAAAACATCGGCCGGCTGTCAATCTTGATGAACAAAAAAAAGGCTCAAAAAAAAGGGAAACAGCAGATGAGTGGAAAACTCTATCTTCCAAGACTTTATCAAAAGTTCCGGAACTGATCCGGATCCTTGATTCTGAGTACCTGGATCAATGGAACAAGTTCGCAAAAAGACAGCCGATACAAGAAGTGGAAAAATTTGGAAAGGATTTGAGGGACCTGGGGCTTGAATTTAAGATCAATCCATTGATTGATTATGGTGAGCGCTTGCTGATTTATGTTGATAACTTTGATGTAGCAGGTATGCTGATCATGATTGATGAATTCACTTTTTTGATGTCGCAATTAAAAGCAATAAATAAGGAAAATTCATGATGCCAGATGCGTACTCCACACCATTTTTTGTTTTGATTGTTGACGATGAACCGAAAAATCTTCAGTTATTGGGAAATATTTTAAAAGAAAACAGTTATAAAGTTGAATTTGCTCTGGACGGAGAAAAAGCACTTGACTGGGTAAAAAATAAATCGTTTGATCTTGTTCTCCTGGATATTATGATGCCGGGAATGGACGGATATGAGGTTTGCAGGAGAATAAAGGCGAATAAGATCACCCAGCATATCCCAATCATTTTTATTACCGCCAAGATTCAAACCGAAGATATTGTGAAAGGTTTTGACGCTGGCGGCTCTGATTATATCACCAAGCCATTTAAGGCACCTGAACTTTTGGCCAGAGTAAAAAAAGAAGTTGAGTTAAAAACTCTAAGAGGGCTGATTCCAATATGCTCCCGTTGCAAAGATATCCGTGATGATAAAGGATCCTGGAAGCGAATCGAAGCATATATTGAAAAGAATTCAGC
>JAAEKY010000296.1 GCA_024227235.1 Desulfobacteraceae bacterium
TATCGAATCAGATCACACGCATGTTTTATTATCAAAATCTAAATTAGAAAGCCTTCCGACAGCGCTCCTATATCGAGTCATCAGGAAGGCGATTAAGCAGGTTAAAACAGATTTAAAACGCATTTCATATGCACATATGAATGATATTGTAAAATTTTGCTTTAATAACTCTACCGGCATAAGCATAGATCTACCTGGCCAAATAAGGGTTTACAAAATCAAGGATACGATTCTTATCCAAAAAGAAAATAAACCGTTAAGGGTAATTGGAAAAAAAGAGAAGCAATTAAGGCAGATGGCAAAAAAAAATCAAGATAAAGAAAGCAAAAAACTTTGACTTGTATATTCAGATTTGATGTTTATATATTTGATGTTTATATATTAGTTAATTTTGAACAACAAACAAAAGTTATCCGGTAGGCGCTGAAGCCATAAAAGTAGAACCGGTCAAGCTTATGACTGAACAAAGATCGTGTTCATAGGAAAAGGAAAGGAAAAGCCTTGAATCAATTTTATAAAAATATTTCCCTGTGGTTGGTGATTGTCCTGATGATGGTCATGCTTTACAATATTTTCAATCAACAGCAAGTCGGACTGGTGGATATCGGATATTCAGAATTCCTTGCAATGGTTGAAGACGGTAGAATTCAGA
>JAAEKY010000297.1 GCA_024227235.1 Desulfobacteraceae bacterium
GTACCCGATGGAAGATCGAGAACGAAACCTTTAATACCTTGAAAAATCAGGGCTATCATTTTGAACATAACTATGGTCTCGGCAAGAAAAACTTAAGCCTGGTTTTTGCCATGCTCATGATGTTAGCTTTTTTGATCGATCAGACTCAACAGCTTTCCTGTAAGTTATTCCGTGCCGTATGGCAAAAGGTGAAAAGTAAAAGAGCTCTATGGGAACGAATGAGATCATTGTTTAAAGAGTTTGCGTTTGAATCGATGCAAATGCTTTATCAAGCCATTCTCTACGGTGTCAAATTCCAACCTCCGATCATCCTATATGATTCTTCTTAAACTATATTGCTTATCTATAGCGCTCAGATAAATTGATACACTTGTAGGTTACCGCAAAGAGATACTTGCGTCTAAAAAATGGATTGCCCTGATTAATGAATTGAATTATTGTCACTTTCCCCCCAGAAAAACACTCCCACAATCAATTTTTTTTACCATTTACCACAACATGTTGTGAAAATATTGTAAATTTTTCAATATATGGCAATAACTAAACTAGAGGAAAAATGAACGGGAATTTCTGGCAGTGCTTCATCGGTCAGGCCATACTGGCGGATAATGACGTCAAATGTGCACAAATCTTCCTGGTGATGAAGATCTGCACCGGGCGTGTCAAAAGCAATGGCCCCTTCTTTTTGGGCTACCTCCAACACCTGGCTTTTGGGTACGAAATAAAACA
>JAAEKY010000298.1 GCA_024227235.1 Desulfobacteraceae bacterium
GTCTCCGGAGCAGACCCCGGATCGCCCGACCCACAGCCGGAGAACAACCCGACCATAAGGATCAAAATTGCGCCAAAGATAACGCTTGGTGTGTGAAAATGGGTTGCTATCATCAGATTATACTTCTTTAATTTCTATTTTCCAGACAGTGAATATTTTCCAGGTGATAAATTAGCATGCTCTAAAAAAGCCTGTAAAACAAAAAGGTTCAATTAGGAGTCAATTCAGTAACCCTGAAATAATTCATTATTCCAGGCTTTACAGAATATTTTTTTTCGATGGATTTATAGCCTTCTGCATTAATACTAAGTTTGTAATCCCCAGCAGGTAATCCAAAGAAACCAAAGCATGTATTGTAGCAGGTATCAGTACGCGAAATAAGGTAATCATAACTATTAACATCTTCACCCTCAATTTGCTGTAGTACCCGATGAATGCCATTGCCATTCAATATAATCGATTTGATATCAATTTTTCTATCAACCGATCGATATCTATAATCCGGCATACCAACAGTTTTATCTTCCGGTTTCAGTGAAGTTGTTACACACCCGCGAATCACCCCGTCAGGTATAAAAACGAAATCCAGTTCTCTTGTTTTATTGCTCTCAATAGAGACAGGGATATTTTTTCGCCTTGGTTTTCCGGCCATTGTAACCATATCTGCAATATAATCTCCGGAAGGAAAAGGTCCAAGAACTCTACCATTATCATCTTCACTTAAGAAGGTAACGGTTTCCGCATCCTTTTTGCCGGTGGGACGCAGTATCAGCATAGGCCTGGGCCTCACTCCGTCGAAATCATAGTTATATGAAAAGTGAATCTTTAGGTATCCACCGGATCGATGAAGTGACGCACTTTGTTTTTCATCAAATTCATTGAGAATTGTATTATACTGTGCCAACACATCTTTGCTGAAAATTATGCTTGCATGGTCCTCATTAAATGCATAATTCATTTTAGCCTCGGATTGAGGCCTATAGTCCAGGAGACTGGATAGGGTAATTGTTCCATCATTGTTCGATCTAAAAGGGTTTCTACTTCCCCTGTGGCCGTAAAACATATAAAAGCTGATATGTTCCGGCATTTTTTTTCTGTATAAAGATTTAATAAAGTCACCTTCCGGTTGCATATCTATCCAACTCGGAATGACCGCCGGAGATTGTTGAACACCGTATTCGGCCATTCTATCACCGCCCCAGGGTGTTGCCAGTGAAATAAAAAGTTTTACACAGGGTAATTGCTGGCCATAATTTACAATAAAAGACCTGGCTACCAGACCGCCCATGCTGTGTGCCGTAATATAAATTTCGTTGAATTTATATTTGGATTGAAGATTTGATAATTTCCATAACAACAGGTATGACATACTATCAATACGGGTTCCGGTCGGATAATAAAAAAACCATGGTTGGAAACGTGTTCTATCGATGTTATCAACAAAATACCACCAGCCTTTAGGTGTTCCGCCGGCGCCGTGTATAAAAAGGATAGGCGTTTTTTCAGGATCATATTCCTCGAGAAAATAGATATTTCCACCAAACTGCTTGAAAAATGAACCTGGCTCCCAAAAGCCTTTTGCTCCATATTCCTCAGAAAAGCGTTCATCATCTAGATCCGTTATGTCGCCCGCCTGCCGACTGTGAAGTTTTTGAGGCTTAACCGATGAGATTTTTGACCCGTGGGGTATCACTATATTTCTACCCTCTTCAGGAATAACGAAATTAATATCAAAAACAACACCAACAGCCGGAGCGACGACCAATTTTGGATCACCATACTGCCCGGCCGGTTCGCCTGCATCATAAATCAGGTTGCTGTTTTTATCCCGATACGCAAAAACGTAATAATTCCCTTGACCAACCATGAGTTCATACTCACCGGAATCGTGCAAAACCGTATAATGCGCGATCTCTTTTCCTTCGCTCGTTGAGCAAGCAGCGACAATAATCGGCCCATTTCCCGTAAAATTTGCATTAACACGCCCGATTAAAACGGTAGATTCCAGACCTCTATTTACGTCTTTTTTTAATTTTATCAGAGTGCAGCCCATAGCAGCAAAACATATTATAAAAAGAGTAATGATCACTCTTTGGGAAATCGATGGCATGCCTGTCTTCAAGTTATTTATAGTGGATTTCAATGATTTCAAAATGTGAACCTCCAATTGGCCTCGTACCAGGGGCTTCTCAAAATGCTACACTTAACGATTTCTTGTACAGGTCACCTGCAAATGTTTGAACCACTGTAAAACTTAGAAAAGAAAAATCATTACGAATTGTTTCAAATATTTCTTAATTTCAATATACCCTGAACTCCAGGCGCCCGCGGCGAACAAAGCGAATCCGACAGAACGCCGATGATAGCCTTTTTCATTTAATCACCTTTGGTCTTATATTTGTTTCTTGCAAGTGCCACATCATTTGTATCATAAAATCATCATTATTATAATCTGCATCAAATAATCAATTATTTACTGGAAAAACAAAGTCGGCCTTTAATTTATTTTCTATTTCTGGATAAATGTTGCGTAGTTTACCTCAAATTTATACCTAAAAGCTGCATTAACTCTTGAAACTTTGATTTGCAATTCATTAAGCAGTGTTGTTCCATGATATTGCTTACGGGTAAAAAACCAGGCAAATATAGAAACGCGGTTTTCCATAAAGCTCAAGGTGGTAGCGGTAGGGTGCATTCCATGCACCAAATCCTACGATTGAAAAGGATACACAAACATAGAACCTCACCCTGATTTGGGAAAAACCTGGTGCGTAAAAC
>JAAEKY010000299.1 GCA_024227235.1 Desulfobacteraceae bacterium
TCCTGTGAAATCTTAAAATTCGTTTAATCTTGTTCAAAAGCCCTTGGTAAAAATACCATATCCTTAATGAGAGAATACTTTGCGTAAAGCCTCTGGTTGTTTATCAGCAACCAATAACAATGTTCTAGCAGAAGCATTAGGCTCACGCCGCCCTTGTTCCCAATAATGTAAAGTGCGAACACTAACACCCATAAAAGTCGCAAAGACTTCTGATGAAACGCCCATACGTTCTCGAATCTTGATGACATCACTGGCTTTTGGTAATTTCAACTCAGTGGTTTTAAGTTCAATTTCACCCCTTTTCCACGCGGCAATTTCTTCTAAGCCATTGATAATTTCAGTTCCAATATCACGTTTAGTCATTTAAGTGCCTCCAATAGTTTGACAATACGTTTGAGAGTAGCCGCATCAATATTTTTCCGTTCTCCTTTACTGTATAAGGTTAACAGGTAAATATGTTCTTTTTGGTTTGCCCAATAATAAATCACTCTCACCCCACCTGATTTTCCTTTACCACGCGCTGCCCAACGTAACTTACGAATGCCACCACTACCACGTAGAATAACACCCACATTAGGATTTTCCAATAAATAATTTTGCATTTCGCGGTATTCGTCATCATTCATATAATTTTCAAGTTGGGCAGTAAACGATGAAACTTCAACAAATATCATAATTGCTTATGCTTTAAATTTAATTAACCCACAGATACGATTTATTTATGCTTGATTAATCTAAAACTTTTGAACAGGATTGAACGGATTAAAGGATTTTCGAGGTTTTAGTTTTTTGAAGAAAAACTTAAACCTCGAAAGGATTAAGACTTTTCATCCTGTGAAATCTTAAAATCCGTGTAACTACTCAGTCTTAGTTGTCTGCCAAAAAAAAGCAGCCCAAAGCTAAAGCATTCGAGGTTTCAGTTTTTCTTCAAAAAACTGAAACCTCGAATGTACTCCAAAAAGAGCAACAAAGCTAAGGCGTTGTACTCCATTTGTATTTCAAGGCTGAGTAGTTACAATCCGTTTAATCTTGTTCAAACGCCCTTGGTAAAATTACAGTGATTATAGTATAGATTAAGGTTTAACTTGTCAAATTTTTTTTAAGGTACAACGCGGAGCGTTGTGGAAGGCATTCCCAAACAGAGTTTGGGAACGAGAAAACAAGAAAAAACCTTTAACCTTTAACCTTTAACTACAA
>JAAEKY010000300.1 GCA_024227235.1 Desulfobacteraceae bacterium
ATCGCCTGGATTTTGTAATCATCAATAAATTTAATGCCGTCAACAATACGCTGGCCGCAGGCTGGGCATGTTGTAATCTTTTGAGAGATTATTTGTCCGCATGATGAGCATCGTTTCATAATTGAGACTCTTTATCGATTTCTTTTAAGCTTGCAATAAGAAGGGTCGCAAACTTGGTTTATTATCGCAAAATGAGATTTTTCCCTTTTATAATAGGGTGTTTAGAGAAAATAGTCAAGGCTGACCATGATGTAAGAATCTATTGCTTAATGGATAGATTAATACTTTTCTTGGCAAGAATAGAGCCGTTATTTTACAATAATTTATTCAAAATCATTTCAAACTTCGGAGAAGTCTAAAACGTGTGTCCTGAAAAGTTAACATACGCTCAATTAGATCAAAAAGTTTGGAATTTTGAAAAAAAATACAACAATTCATCAATAATGGATTAGCGACATCTGATATCAAAAAAAAAGAAGAAGAACTTCAAAAAAGCAAAGAAATAATTGAATTTGCATCCAAAAGAGCGAGTTCTGTTTTAGACATCTCCCCAAATCCGATCATAGTTTATGACATGGAAGGAAACATAGATTATTTAAAAGGGTGTTGAGTTCTTATATGATAGTGATCTGGAAATTCCTTCGTTACTCACAAGCTATCCAGAAAGGCTCACACAAGTAATCTTGAACCGGACTAATCATGCTGTAAATTTTACAAAAAATGGTGAGATTTTATTAAAAGTCAACTTAATATACGTGGTTAAATCAGGTCAGCAATATTCATGTTTTTATCATGATTAAAACGAATGTTTACTTGTTGCCCGACCATATTCTTCGATATAAGTTGATTGAATATATCAGGATGGTTTTGAGTCCTGGCAATAAATCTGCAATTGTCCTGCGTCATCCCATAGAGAACAGCATAGTTAGGCGTTTGATCTAAAGAATGGATAACGGTATAAGTTTCAATGGTTCCATAACCTGTGACCTGATTTTTGATAGTAACAGGCGCATCTCCAACCAACCTGTTCTCCCGATCTTTTATATCATGATCTTTGAACTGACCGACAGAAGGTTTTGATCCATAAACACCTGCAGCATGTTTATGCATAAACCAGCCAAGAGCAGTGATAAGACCATTTGATTTTTTTCCTTCGCAGATTTTTTGTGCCAGCGTTGCCACGCTATGAAGACTATAATTATTTCCCGGGCCGCCAAAAAAACCGAGTCCGCCAGTAAGCGTTAGCGGTCTTGGATCATTATCTGCTATTCCGATCATTTTTTTTGCAATGGAAACCGCACTGGGAAAACAAGAATAAAGATCAAAACAATCGATATCTTCAAATGAGATGCAAGATCTTGTTATGGCTTTGTCAACAGCTACTTTAAGCGGCGGGCTGGATGTGAAATCAGACTTTTCAATCATAAATCGCTGCCTGTCCTCTGCATAGCCGCCACCAAGAAAATAAACGGGTTGTCTATTTTTTTGTGAATATTTTTTTGCAGTCTCTTCAGACATTAATATAATAGCAGCACCTTGATCTACTGTAACAAAGGAATTCATATATTTGGTATACGGAAATGCAATAGGCCTGTTGGCAGGCCCAGGTGTGATGATTTCTTCAGCAGTTTTGATATCTTTTGACCAGGCATATGGGTTTTTTGAAGCTGCTTTGCTGAATTTAGACCACATGTGTCCCACTTGCTTAAGATAGGGTTGAAGTTCCATGCCGGATGCTGCCCATAATGCGGTCTCAAAAAGCGGAAATCCCTGCATGGGGTGTTCCATGCCGTGCAAATTTTCCAAAAGGGTGGATCCAATAAAATCATCTCCAGGATAGTCTTCAGGTATCCCCCTGAAAAGAGCACTCGCAACTTCTTTTGAGTTTGGATCTCTTTGAACATAGGCTTCAGCCCCTGCAATTAGAACAGAATCCAGTTCATTCCTGGCAATCATTCCAGAAGCAATATTAACAAGAGTCTGGGGAGAGTTGCCACCGATTTTTGAAACATATTTCAACTTTGGCGTGGCACCTAATTGCTGAGCCAATTGTTTGGCAGGCGATGTATAATGATGGCTTACGGTCCTGACAATCATGATGCCATCAAGTGTTTTTAAAACATTTTTGGAAGCCATCATTTCTTGAGTTGTTTTTGAAGCCTGGACCATCAATCCCATGGGATCAAGCGCTTTTTTATTCAGGTTCTTCGGTTGAGTAACCTGGCCCCATCCCGCAACAACAACGTTTCGTTCCATATCAAGTCAAATCCTTTTTCAAAACAAATTTGGGCAAGTGTCTCGTAAAATGCTTGATTTGTCAACTGACTTGGGAATGTACTGAAGGTTTGCCATAAGAAACTTTATATAACCCATTACAGGCTGATTGTCTTACCTACGCTGGATGGACATTGCAATAAATTCTAAGATTCCCGCCGCTGACCGCCAAAAACTCGGTCATTCTTCCCTCAAACAATTTGGTGGTTTAACCGTTCCTATAATCAGGTATTATAAGCAAAGCGCCATAACGCTCCCGTAGGGCAATCAGCCTTCCACTGGAAAAAATGGCAGATCGTCTGGCTTGGCACACAGAATGTAAAAATTATACAGGTATTGCAAAAGCGATCACATTGGTATCTATTGTGGAAGCCATGATCATGCGAAAATCCTTAATTATTCTCCAATCAACATAATCTCCAATAGGACTAAACCGCTTCGCGGTGGCTCCCACCTTAACGTCACAGTCATTTTCGACACATTTAACCAATTAAATTTTCTTTTAAATCCCAGATAACATCATAAGTTCCGATATCTCCTCTATGTTTTATTAATCCAAAAAGAGGAGAACCAGTATGACACCGTTAAGACAAAAGATGATCAATGACATGAAACTTCGTAGATTCGCCA
>JAAEKY010000301.1 GCA_024227235.1 Desulfobacteraceae bacterium
AAAGGGAATAGGGCGCATTATTTCGCTCATTTTTTTACCGCCTTTTTTTAGGAATTAATCCTTTTCCAGAATTTATTGCTTGTCTCTCTTGATTTTGCAAAAATTTCTTTTTCGTCAATCGAGGCTATCTTGCGATCTTTCATAACAAATTTTCCATTGATCATGGTGCTGACAACCTGTCGCCCCATGGTTCCAAAGAGAAGATGGCCATTGATATTATTTTCGTTTATGGGAGTTAAGGGATCATAATCCACAACAATAATATCTGCATATGCTCCATTTTCTATAATACCCAACGGCTTTTTAAAATATCGGTTCACAATTTTCGGGTTGTTGTCAAAAAGCATCTGAGCTGATTCCATCCAGGCAACACTTGGATCGCCAAGATTGTGTTTGTGAAGGATATTGGCAACTTTAAAAGACTCAAGCATATCTGTTGTATACCCATCAGTACCAAGACCGAGCAGTATGCCTTTTTCAATGAGTTTTAATATGGCAGCACATCCAACAGCATTGCCCATATTGGACTCAGGGTTATGGACAACTATTGTATCTGTTTCTTTTAAGATCTCCATTTCAGCTTCATCAATGTGGATAACGTGGACAGCAATGGTTTTACTGCCAAGAATACCCATGTCATGGAATCTGTTGACTATTCTTTTGTTGT
>JAAEKY010000302.1 GCA_024227235.1 Desulfobacteraceae bacterium
AAAAAAACCTGGCGTTCCTGATTATTGGTGAAGTGGGGCATTTAACCCGGTTTGCTTGGGGGATTTCCCCCATACAATCCCGAATCTCCAACCGATTTTCTTCGGTTGTTTCCATAACAAACTGTTTTTATATTATTATATTCGTATAATCTGTTCCTGGCATCCTTTCTGCAAAAGAATCTAAATCAGAATAGGCAATTGCTTAGGTGGATACCAACAACTCTCAGATAGGAGAGCATATTTAGAATGAGAAATATATTTGCTTCTAAAAGACATGATTTCAGACGCGCTCATGAGAGAAAGGACTATGATACTGAAATCATTTTCTCCCATTTTGACCGTATTTATAAAGGTGTCATTAAAAATATCAGCCTCGGAGGCGCTCTTATTCAAACCTACCGAACCGATGAGTTGTGCATTAATGATTTTGTTACCGTTAGTATTCCCTTTACTTCCGGTCAAAAAAATATCAAGCGCGACGGACGGATTCGATGGGTGGATGATGAATGTTTTGCCATCATATTTATATAAGGGCAGCATAAGGCGATACAAACATCCGGTATTTTGCAGATTATGAAAAAATGAATCCGGATTTTGCTGCATGGCAAGCAACGATGATATAATTAATAGGAAAATGGATTATGAATAGGTTACAGGAATTAATTGAGATATTGTCTGATAAGGAAGTTCAGGCCAGGACCTCGTCCGCCAGGATAAACCAGAAATGCAAAATTTGCGGAAATCTTGCCGATACCTTTCATACCCCCTTGGCCAAAGTTGAATATCACCTCTCCATTATATGTGAAGATTGCCAGAATTATTACTACCGTTACGAGAATTAGTCCCGAACCCTAAGGCTACGGTCGGAAGGTTTTATGGAAGATAATGCGCCCGTTTTCAAATTTTCTGATCACCGCATCTCTATTGATGGGATCACCTTTTTCATCAAAAGTAATTGTACCTGAAATACCTTTGAAGTCTTTTGTTTCTGCCAGCGCATTTCTGATTTTTAG
>JAAEKY010000303.1 GCA_024227235.1 Desulfobacteraceae bacterium
AAGTTCTTATCCTAAAAAGATTGGCTGTTTAATTTATGAGGGTTTGAGAAAAAAGGAATATAATTTTCATTATGGTATATAGGTTGCTCACTGAAGGCTCTTATTTTGATATCAAAAGACCCCCTCAGCTAATAAAGTTCATTTTTCCGATTCTGCTCTCTCTCATACTCTTTGTAGTTACACTTTTCGTTGTGGTTATGCCAAGAATGGAAAGGCTATTGATGGAACGCAAACGAGAAATGATACAAGCCTTAATCGATGTGGCATACAAATCGGTCAAACATTATTCAGATCAGGCACAAGCAGGCACATTTTCAACAGATGTTGCCAAAAAAAAAGCTCTCTTCCATGTGCGCAACATGAGGTATGGTGAAGGAGAGAGGGATTATTTTTGGATTAACGATAAACAGCCAAAACTAATTATGCATCCTTATAGACCTGACCTTGAAGGAAGGGACCAGTCACAAACAGTCGATCCCACAGGAAAACGTTTTTTCATGTCTTTTATTGAGGCAGTTAAAAAAAATGGAGCTGGATTTGTAGATTATCAATGGCAATGGCAGGATAACCCAGACAAAGTAGTTCCCAAA
>JAAEKY010000304.1 GCA_024227235.1 Desulfobacteraceae bacterium
CGCAGGTACAACTGACATTATCCCTGATAAATGGAGATTTACAGAAGAACGTCTTGAGGAAATAGCACGGATGACTGAAAAAACACATTGAGCCGGATTTCAACTCGCCGCAATGCGGCAAGTTGAAACAGCTCATGCAGCTGTTCACGACGGCTACGCCACAGGTCAGCGCCGCGATTATCTTATTTTATCAACACAAATTGTCAAAGAGCATCAGGCAGGTTCGTTTATGGATCTGCCTTTTTATTATATTACGTCATCCCCTAAATTACCGACCCTTTCACAGCTAAGAAAACGACCGTTTTTCTTGCACTGTAAAAACATGCCTGTTATGATGCCAAAAACAACAAGAAAACCCATCAAGAAAAACAAACCAAGTTTGCTCCTTTTATATTAAGTTTTCTGGCAAATTAAAAATGCTGATCGGCTATATAGGGTATCATCCATATTAACATCGTTTTTTCAGAAAACCGCGAAAGAGAACGGATCAGTGTCTCGACCCGGCCTTTGGTCTGAAGTTGATCCATACGACCGATAGTAGAGATAATACGCTGTTTTACCTTACCTTTTTCCTTGCGGTATTCAATTATTTGAAGATATTGATCCTTCCCTGATTTTTTTACGCGTGCCAACATGGGGGCTCCTTATTTAGACACCCCATATTTATTGCGTCATAGTATTTGTGTTAATAGTCTGCACGAGCTTCTGTGGCACTACCTTTTGGCGCTAAAAAACTGACTCGGATCTAATGATTTTAAAAGGTTATCATTTTTATGCCCCTTGATTTTCAGGCAAACTGTTCAAAAAGAGCCTGAGCCGCTTTGGAGCAACCGAAATCTTTAACACGGACCAAGGAGCCCGGTTTGCCAGCAACGCCTTTACTCAAGTACTCAAAGACAATCATGTCGCCATCAG
>JAAEKY010000305.1 GCA_024227235.1 Desulfobacteraceae bacterium
ACCTACCACGTTAACGACGTCTCCCCGAACCAGCTCCAGGTTAATAGCAGAGGAAAGGATTGTCTTTCCCAGCTGGCTGCCCCCCCACCCACCATCAATACTCTCGGTTCTGTTTTTTTTTCTAAAAGATGTGATTTTAGCTTTCGAAAGTTGCTTGCTGCCGCAATATTTAAATGCGGATATGCATAAAATTTCCTGGCCACAAAATTGAGCATGGGAAAAGATTTAATATGACGCTTAATTTTTGACTGAAATGACTCTTTCATTTTTTCCTATAAACCAACAAATCCTCATATACCGAAAACGTGTCACGGGCTGTTTTATCCCAACTGAATTTAGCCACCTGCTCATGTCCTTTTGTAATCAAACCCATTCCGAGTTTGGAATCAGATAAGACCAGATTCATTTTTTCAGCCATCATATCCACATCATATGGGTCCACAAGAATACCGGCCTCTCCTACAACCTCAGGTATTGAGGATGTATTCGCTGCAATCAGCGGAGAACCGCAAGCCATCGCTTCCAGGGCAGGCAGTCCGAACCCCTCATACAGGGTGGGGAAAACCGTTAAAGAGGATCCATTGTAAAGCTTGGGTAGCTCTGATGCAGAAACATACCCAGTGAAAATAACATCATTGTCCAGCTCTAATTGCGAAACAGCCGTGAAGATACCTTCATAGTCCCAGCCTTTTTTCCCTACAATTATCAATTTATATGACGGCTGAATCTTCTTTAACTTGGCAAACGCCTGAATCAATCGAATAAAATTTTTACCCGGATGAAGTTCACCCACACTGATTATATATGGATGATTTGAAAGGTTGTATCTTTCATCTACAAATCCGTAACATGTTTCACGATCCATAAGCCGGAAACTTGAATCCGTACTTAGGTAAGTAACTGATATTTTTTCTTCTGGAATTTTAAGAAGTTTGATAATATCCTGTTTGGAATGTTCGGAAATTGTGATAATCCGGTCGGCTATCCGGGCTGCAATATAATTGATAACTTTTCTGTAAAAACCTCTGACCCGGCCATATTTATTCGTATAGAACTCCTGAAGATCAAGTATGGATATCACGGTTGGGCAAATTTTAAAAAAAAGCGGGGCTGTATTGGGAATATGCAGGACATCCGGTTTATCTTGCAGCAGCTTAAGCATAATAAACGGCTGCCAGAAAATTTGCAGCCAAGACGGATGTGCCTTAAGAGGTAAAATTAATTTTTTTAAATGAGAAGCGTTTATATCAAACAGGTCGGCACTTTTTTTTGCGACGAGAACCTGGTAAGTGCTTTGATTCCCGATTTTGTGAAAATACTTCAACAGATTATCAATATAAATACCCACCCCTATTTTTTTGGAAGGAGTAACCAGCGTGTTTATTGCGATTTTCATCGTTTACGACCACTTTCTAAAGAGTTGTAGAATTAAAGCCAAATAATACAAATACTTTTCCAATTAATATATTTAATAGCAGAGATGAAGCCGTACCCTTTCAACTTCCCGGTAACACGGTCGATTCAACCTGAGAGTTCGATCCTCTGGAATTTAATTCTTTTTAATCAGGTTTTCAGTGAATACATTGATCAAAAGAATTAACAGATGATTGTTGTTACTTTTATTGAAAGGATAAAAATTTTTTAAAACTGAAATCTTGGATGCAGATACAGAGTTAAAGATGGTTATAGATAAAATTCGGAATTTCGTATTTGCGTTTGTTTAAAACCACACCCATAATATTGGCTGAAACGTCATCAAGACGTTTTTTGGCAGATGCCGCGACTTGCCTTCGTGTTTTTCCAGCCTGAACAACCAGAAAAACCCCATCCATAAGAGGAGCAAGAAAATGTGAACAAGATGTCATATTCATTGGAGATGAGTCAACAACCACATAGTCATATCTGCTGCCCAGTTCTGTAAAAATATTTTTATATTTACCATGTTCGAGGACAGCCTTATTATTAAAGGTATCCTCATTCCCACTCGGAAGAAATGAGAGATTTGGATAGGTCGTTTTTTGTATTATTTTAGATGAATCAACCTGGTTGGAAAGGATTTCCCATAACCCATCCTGATTGCTGACATTAAAGAATGAGTTTAAATCTGAATTTTGGGAATTTGCATCTATCAGAAGGACGTTTACATCCTCGCTGGAAGCAAGAGAAACCGCCAGGTTTACAGATACGGTTGTACACCCTTCACCCGGTATAGATCCGGTTATCATGATGCTGCACAACGGGCCTTCTGAGTTAAATTCTATGATTTTATTCCGTAAGCCTTCTGTTTCTTTTCTGTTAATCATTATTTAAACTCCCGAATCGAATGAATGGTAGGCAGATTGAGGTATCGTTGAACATCTTCAACCGATCGAATGGATTGGTCAAGATAATTGGAGACAATTGCGACACCGATTCCCACAATAAGGCTGATAACCATAGAGAGGCCTAAAAGCAGAAGTTTCCTAGGGCGAACCGGTGAGTAAGATGCCGATGTTGGACTGATTATCCGGGTATTTAAAATCTTTTGATTGTCCTGTACCTCAGCAACTCTTGCCTCCTCTAAACGTTTTCGATAAAAATTATAAGTATCTTCTGCTAAACCGATCTGGCGTTGCAATTGCTTGAGTTTAAGGTGATTTTCACCCAATGAATTGAGCTCTTCTGTATACGCACCGATATGCTCATTAAGCGTCTGCTTTTTTTCTTCCAAAGATTTAAGTACAGATTCCTGTGATAATAATTTTTTTTCTATGTCTTTGTAGGTGGTATTTATACCGCTGACAACCTTGTCGCGGACCGTATCACTTTCCTGAGCAAGTTGTTTTTTCAATTCATCAATTTTCTGTTGAATCTCCAGAACCGGCCGGCTGTTTTTCAAATATTTTACCTCCAACTGCCGCATTTCAACTTCAAGATTGATCAAGGTACTTTTCAGCGTGTCAAGAATAGGATTTCGAAGGGTCTGTTCACTGAGCTGAACTGTCTTATAGATGGATGAAAGCTGTCTGGCAAGCTCCTGCTTTTTTACTCTTGCCTCTGAAATATCGGTTATGGTGATTCGATATGTTGCTTTGAATGATGTTACCTGCTCTAAAAGCTGAGTTTCCTGCTGTTCATACTGACTGATCCCCTGGTTGGATTTTAATTGTTCAAGTTCATCTTCTAATTCTAAAAGATCTGCTTCAGCCAGGGTGACCTGATCCTGAATCAATTTATAGCCCCCTGAATTTTTATGGGCCATCATATGATGATCATAGAAAAATTCAAGCAATGTATCCAATATCCTGGCAGCGATATCAGGTGAAGGCCACCTAACCGTGATCTCAATTACATCTGACCCTTGAACTTGGTTAACGATTACTCTTTTTTCTAAGGCAATTAATGCTTTTTGATTCAGTGTCAGCCTCTTTTTAAAATCCAGCCGGTATAAGACTTCATGCAGATAGCCTTTTAACTGCTTAACAATCTGCTTGAGTTGAAACTTTATTCGTTTAAATAGTGTCGTAGGTTCTTTCGAGGCAGGGAATAAATAGTCTATACCCAATTTCTCTTCGACCTTTTTCAAAATATACCTGTTTTTAAGTATCCTGATTTCTGAATTTATATCTTCCTTACGAAGCCCCATACTGATGACCTGATTCTGGACCGAGGCGTTTACGGATGGAAGAGACATGTTTTCCCTTCCCATTTTAACCAGAAGACTCGCCTTTGCTTCGTATATCTCTGTCAAGAAATGAATACCATTTCCGACGGATACGACTGTAACAATGAAAATTATGCTGATGAATAATTTGTACCTAAAGATAACAGCATAAAAATCTTTTAATGATAAGATTCCCCGTGGTGTATTTTCCATTTAAATTATTCCCAGTTCTCCGCTTTATATTTAAGTTAAACCCGGTTTTTTAAGACGCTCCGGTCCGTTTAATAATGGCCGGAATTGTCAATAAAAGGATTTTGAAATCTAATAGTAAAGATCGATTATCAATATATTTCAAATCCAATGCCATCCATTGATCGAATTCAATATTATTTCTGCCGTTGATCTGCCACAGGCAGGTCAGTCCGGGCAACACACTGAATCTTCTTCTATGCCAATCTTTTTCAAATCCGTTGAAATCTCTGATAGGTAGCGGGCGGGGACCCACAAGGCTCATTTCTCCTTTTAATACATTGAATAACTGGGGTAACTCATCAATACTTGTACGACGTATAAAACGACCTAAAGGAGTAATTCTCGGATCCTCCTTAATCTTGAAAACAGGCCCCCCCACCTCGTTATGGCCCTCCAGATTTTTCTGCAAATGCTCTGCGTTCTGGACCATGGATCTAAATTTATACAATTTAAACAGTCTTTTATTCAACCCCACTCTTTCCTGGCTGTAAAAAATCGGACCGGGAGATGTGACTTTAATCAGGACTCCAATACATATAAAAAAAGGCGTGAACAATAAGAGTAGCATAGCGCTGGCAAAAAGATCCAATATTCTTTTGCTCGTGTTGATCATATCATAGATATTTTCGGTATTATATTGTGTAATCATTGACTGAGTGCCAATGTATTCATGCCTTACTTTTTTTTCGTTTAATCCAAAAATATTTGAAGCAAACCTGACGATTACACCATGTTCTTCGCAAACACTGACGATTTCATATGATTCTTCGTATAAGGATTTGATTGGCAAGCAGACGAGAACTTCATCAATGATGTTGTTTCTTAAATATTCCCGAAAATTCTGTAAATCACCAAGCAGTTTAAATTCAGTCTGTTTGAACTGTTTCAATCCCGACCATGGATCATCAATGAATCCTGAGATTAAAAATCCCAACTCTTTCTTTTTTATTATCGTACGAGCCAGGTCAATGGCCCTTTTATTGGTTCCCAATACAACCACATATCTTAAATTCCTTCCATTAATCCGGGATAAATATAACAGGCATCTCATGAAGAGGCGACCGCCGGATATGAAGAGAATCGTGGTTGTGAAAAAATAAACGATAAAACGCGAGGTGATAATCTCTGAACTTAAAACTAAATTACCGGCGAACAAAATAATGCAGACCCAAAGCACGGCTTTCATAATATCCAGGATAACCCTCAAATAGGACGAAATCCGTTTTGAAAGATAAAACCCGGATGTCCGGAAAATAATATGGCAGGTCATTAAAAAGGCAAAGAAATAAAAGAGTTGGTAACCTTTATTTTGAGAATCCAGGAACAACCGGATGATCTGATCTGATGAATGATTTTTAAAAATTGTCTGCATTGCCGTTAAATATAATGAACAAACAACAGCCAGCAGATCAAAGCTCCTGAGAGTAAGTATGAATATTTTACGGTGAAAAGGTATCATTTGTGTGCTGCTCCTTTTACCTATTCTAATTTATTGAACAATGTAATGTTTATTAATTATAGATTTCCGGTATGATCTGAGAAGAAATGGGAATGCTTTTTTTATTAAAAATTAAAAACCACGTCCTGTGGGCGTGGTCATCGCCCGAAGGCTATGCCTGAAGTGAGACCTTTGAATAATGCCCCCTTTTGCCCAATTGCCACGGAATATGAAAATGATAATCCTCAAAATATGCTATATATTCCTCCGGTTATAATTTTAATCTTCCTTGCAATAAAACAAAATTGAACGTTATTCAAAGGTCTCGAAGTGTCTACTCATGGTAATACCTTGATCGGTTATCCCCATAACTGAAAAAGGA
>JAAEKY010000306.1 GCA_024227235.1 Desulfobacteraceae bacterium
ATAAGCATAAATTTTAGTATCAGGCGTAAAATTTCCTGTTAAAATTCCTGCCATCAGGGAAAGAAAAATAAAGAATGCAACAGGTTTTAAAGGCTTGAAAAATGTTTTCACATTATCTTACCAAATTTTTTTTGATTTATTTAATTCGCTCTATATTTGCACCAAGCAATGAGAATTTTTTTTCGATACCTTCGTACCCTCTGTCCATATGGTATACCCTTGAAATGACAGTAGTTCCTTCGGCAATAAGGCCCGCAATAACAAGGGATGCACTGGCCCTTAAATCAGAGGCCATCACCTGTGCAGCCTGAAGTTTTTTAACGCCTCGGACCATGGCAATATTACCACTTGATATAGATATATCGGCACCCATTCTTAGCAGTTCATTGGCATGGACAAAACGATTTTCAAAAATTGACTCATGAATCACACTGTTTCCCTTAGCAATTGTCATCAATGTCATGAATTGAGCTTGCATATCAGTTGGAAAACCCGGGTAAGGCAATGTTTTTATATCAATACTTTTAATAGAACTATTGCCTTTTACCCTTATCGTGTCCGCAACAATTTCAACACGGGACCCTGTTGCTTTAAGCTTACTAATAATGCCGCCGATATGATCCGGTTCACAGCCTTTGATGAGGACATCTCCATTCGTTGCTGCTGCCGCAACCATAAAAGTCCCTGTCTCAATTCTATCTGGTATAATTTCTATATCCACTGAAGAAAGTTCTTTAACACCTTCTATTGTAATAATAGCTGTTCCAGCGCCATGAATTTTAGCCCCCATTTTAATTAAAGCATCTGCAAGTGCAACAATTTCAGGTTCTCTAGCAGCATTGCGTAAAACACTCGTTCCCTTGGCAAGGGTTGCGGCCATCATTAAGTTTTCAGTACCGGTAACTGTGGGCATATCAAAATAGATTTCATTGCCGATAAGCTTGCCCGCTTTTGCTTCAATATATCCATGTTCAATACTGATATTAGCACCTAAGGCTTCAAGTCCTGAAAGATGCATATTCACAGGCCTTGCTCCAATAGCGCAACCACCGGGAAGTGACACTTTTGCATGACCAAATCTGGCAACAAGAGGTCCCAGTACAAGAATAGAAGCTCTCATTTTCCGAACTAGATCATATTCCGCTTCAATTTTATTAATAGAGGAACCATTGACCTCAAGATAATTGTCTGATGACTCACAGGTTGCCCCTAAATCTTCTAAAAGCAGCTTGATACTGGAAATATCCATAAGATCAGGGACATTTGTAAAACATGTTTTACCGTTAACAAGAATACTGGAAGCAATCAAAGGAAGCGCTGCATTTTTAGCTCCGCTGATTTTCACTTCACCGTGAAGCTTTTGGCCACCAATGATTTTAATTTTATCCATAAATGAGACTTATTTTCTATTTAGTTTTTAAAAAAAAGACCATTTAAAAAAGGGTTTTGGTAAAAAAGGCCAAAACCCTTTAATTTTTTTTGGTACCTGGGACGAGAGTTGAACTCGTACAGTGAATTTCACCGAGGGATTTTAAGTCCCTTGCGTCTACCAATTCCGCCACCCAGGCATGTGCTGTAACCACCCTGCTTTCAAGGTCTTGAGCATTTTAAATATTAAGTATTTCCTTATCAAAAACACCCACTTTTGCTTAATTTACCGAAAGAATCCGGTCAATGACCGGTCAATATATTTTCAAGCAGTCAGATCTATATAATAACGAGTGTTTTTTGTCAATCATATTTGACTTCATCCACCTATGATATCAATTCAACTTTGATCTTTTTTGGGTCCTGTCGGAAAAAATGATGAATGATTTTTGAGACTGAAAGATGCGCATGCATACATGAGTAATAATTTTTGCCGCATATACTGCCGGAAACTAATTTAAATATTTTATTTCGGAACATTAATATGGGAGTGGGTGACTGAACGTGAACATGAAATATCCAGGTTAAACTGTCATGATTGTCACTTTAAACGATTTCTGATAAAAAGATCTTTATGGAATCAATCAACAATAAAAAATTAATCTTGGCCTCTAAATCTCCAAGAAGGAAAGAACTGCTCGCGAACCTTGGAATCAATATTGAAATTTTCCCTTCAAATTTAAATGAAGAAATAGTTGTAATTAAAGGCCCTGACGAATATGCTAAAGAACTGGCGTTTTTAAAAGCAAAAAATATTGCCAAATTTTATCCGAATTCATGGATTTTAGGTGCTGATACAATTGTTGTTGTTAGAGGCCAAATCCTTGGCAAACCTAAATCAAAATCACACGCTGCTCAGATGCTTAACAAATTAAATAATTGTAAGCATAGTGTATTTACAGGCTTTTGTTTGATGAATGTAAAAGAAAATAAATTTATAAAAAAAGCAGTTGAAACGAGCGTATATTTTAAGTATTTAACTCATCAGGAAATAAATTGGTATATAGATACCGGTGAGCCCTATGACAAAGCAGGTGCCTATGGGATACAGGGAATTGGTGCCGTTCTTGTAAAAGAAATATCCGGGTCATATTCTAACGTTGTGGGATTACCGATTTGTGAAGTTTTTGAAGAACTAAAAAATCTGAACATCATCCAAATTTAAGGATTTAACCTATTATGTCACTGATTAAAAACAACCTGGATAAAATAAATAGACAAATTACGGATGCTGCTATTTCATGCAGCCGAAAAGCTTCTGATATTCAACTGATTGCTGTTAGTAAAAGAAAAAGTGTGGAAGCTATCATGGATGGCATAAAATCAGGTGCTACACATTTTGGAGAAAATTATATCCAGGAGGCAATGAAAAAAATTGATGAGATTGGAAAAGATAATGCATGCTGGCATTTTATAGGGCACCTTCAATCAAATAAAGCTAAATTTGCTGTCCAATATTTTGATTATATCCATACGATTGATTCCTTAAAGCTTGCGAAAGAACTAAATAAGCAGGCAAAAAAAATACAAAAAATACAAAAAATACTTTTGCAGGTTAATATTGGTAAAGAAGCGTCAAAATCAGGAACAAATAATGAAGATGCGATAGAATTGGTCGCTCAGATTAAAGGTTTAGAAAATATATCTTTGCAGGGATTGATGTGTATGCCACCCTATTTCTCAGAACCTGAAGAAGCCAGAATCTATTTTCAGCAACTGGTACAGATTAAAGAAAAAATCATAGAACAAAACTTTGATAATGTATCAATGGAACATCTGTCCATGGGAATGAGTAATGATTTCCAGGTTGCTATTGAAGAAGGGTCTACAATGGTAAGAGTGGGTACATCCATATTCGGGAGGAGAGATTGAAGCTGTTACTTCATACATGTTGCGCACCCTGCTCTATTTATCCTGTTAACATCTTAAGACAAATGGATATGGATGTGATGGGATTTTTTTACAGGCACAATATCCATCCTTTTCAAGAATGTCAGAAAAGAGAACATACCTTAAAACAATATTCTCAATCCATTGATCTAAAAGTAATTTATCAACAAGATTATAAAATTGAAAACTTTCTTCAATCTGTTGTATTCAGGGAAAAAGATCGTTGCCGATACTGCTATTACGACAGGCTTAAAGCCACTGCCCTTGTTGCTAAAAAAGGAAAATTTGACGCATTTTCAACAACACTTTTATACAGCAAATTCCAAAATCATGACCTTATTCGTCAAACCGGGGAAGCTCTCTCAAAAAAATACAACCTTAAATTTTTTTACAATGATTTTAGAAAAGGTTGGAAATTGGGAATAGAAGAGTCTAAACGCTTAAATATGTATCGCCAGCAGTATTGTGGGTGCATATACAGTGAAAAAGATCGATATTTTAAAAAAGAATAAAGTATTTAGTACCACCCAAAATACTATTTAGATTGAGCTCTTTTAATTTGTTTTAACATATTTACGAATCGCTTACCGGCACTATCTAATCTTGTAGCAATAACGCCAAATAAATGTTTTGCTACATCTGGATATTTTTCAATCACCTCTGCGAGTTTATCGCCCGGAAATCGTTTAACAGACGAACGGCCTTTAGATATTATAGATGCTGATCTAGGTTCCCCCGTTATCGCGGACATTTCTCCAAAATAGTCGCCGGGTTGAACAATTTCAGCTATTTTTTTGCCCCCTTTGACAACATATAGTCCGCCTTGAACAAGCTTAAAAAAGTCAATGTCAGTATTACCTTCCCTTATAATAACATCTTTGTCTTCATATTTTTCAAGATCAGGGTTAATTAGATACGCAGGTAATGCCTCTTTGGTAATGGTTGTCTTTTTTAAGACTTCTTCAAGAGATGTCTCAGATGTTCTGATCTTCTCAAGACCGGCATCTCTAAGCGTCACCATCCCTTCAGCTACAGCCACCTTTCTGAGCTGATCTTCAGCGACTTCAGCACTGATAGCCTTTCCAACGTCATCAGTGACTTCCATTAATTCATACAGTCCGACCCTTCCTTTATAACCCGTTCCATTACAGTGGTTGCAACCCTTAGGACCATATATTTTTAAATCTGGAATTTCTTCGGTTGAAAATCCATGGAATTCCAGATCTTTTGGATTATGTCCAGTAACCACCTGTTTGCATTCTGGGCAAAGTCTTCTAGCCAATCGTTGGGATAAGACCAGGGTAACTGATGATGCCAACATATACGGTGGAATACCAATGTCAATCAGTCGTCCAATGGTGGAAGGGCAATCATTGGTATGAAGTGTTGCAAAAACCAGATGCCCGGTCATCGCTGCCTTAATTGCGATCTCTGCTGTATCCATATCCCTGATTTCACCGACCATTATGATGTCAGGGTCCTGCCGTAAGAATGCTTTCAATGCGGCAGCATATGTCATACCGACATCTTCTTTCACCGGCACTTGATTAATACCCTTAAAATTGAATTCTACCGGGTCTTCTGCTGTTAAAATTTTAATATCATCTTTATTCAATCGGTTTAATACTGAATAAAGAGTCGTTGTCTTCCCGCTTCCAGTAGGTCCAGTAACTAATAAAAGTCCATAGGGTCTTGAAATACATCTTTTTAAACTGTCAAAAGTGGATGCCTCAAAGCCAAGTTTTGTTAAATCTATATTTAGAGCGCTTTGATCGAGGATACGCATGACAATACTTTCACCAAAAAGAGTCGGTAAGGTCGACACCCTGAAATCAATAGACTTCTTTTTACCAAATCGTAATTTTATTCGGCCGTCCTGGGGAACTCGCCTTTCTGCAATATCAAGTTCAGCCAGAATTTTGATTCTCGAAATTACCGCATTTTTTATGCTTATTGGCAGATTCATGGCTTTATACATGGACCCGTCAAGCCTATATCTTACCTGAAATGATTTTTCAAAAGGTTCAATATGAATATCACTGACGCCATCATTGATAGCCTTGGTGAGAATTCCATTGACCAGTTTAATAATCGGTGCATCAGATGCCATGAATTCGTCTTTGATATCCTCATCTGCATACCCGACTTCCATTTCTTCTGCTGCTTCAGATACAAGTGAACCAAAATCATCAACTGATGTAACGGGTTCATCATCTTCAGAATCATCTTCAAAATGAAGGAAACTTTTATATTCATCATCATCAATTTTATAAAAATCACGAAAGGCTTTAATGACATCATTTTCAGTTGAAACAAAGGCCTGTATGGTTTTCCCAACTTTTTTTTGCAGTTCTTCAACACTAGCTGTGTTTGTAGGTTCAACCATTGTGATAGACAATTGTTCTTGCTTTAATTCAAGGGGAAACGCCATTGCAGACTTAGCCATTTCATAAGGGAATATTTTTAATACCTTAGGATCTGGTTTGATTTCCGAGAACCTGACAACATTGTAGTTGTATAGACGGCCAAGAACATTGATTATTGTATCGGGATCAATATAGCCTTTGTTTAAAAGAATACCGCTGAGTCGCTCATGGGTTTTTTGATGAATTTTTAACGCCTCATCCAACTGCATACTGGTAATCTGGCCTTCTTTGGAAAGAATCTCTCCAATTTTCGTCTTTCCTGCTCCGGATTGATCTTTTATTGTAGATTTCAAGCTGGATGTTTTGGCCATATGTAAATCCTTACTCTATTTATAATTCTTATAAATTCTAATACCGCCGGCGATGATCAGAAAAGTGCCTAGAAAATAAAGACATGTTTTAACAACAATAAGCTTTTGTCTAAAAAATTCAATAGTTTCTATCTTTGGCATTACTTGTGGAATACGATAGAAGACACCGAATCCAACTGCAATTAAAATAATACCATAATAAAATCGAAAATTCTTTTTGTCCATCTTAAATTTTTACCTTTCAAATTCTTTTAGCTTAATTTTAAATGAGGCATCTATTTTTTCAAATAATTCCATCTGAAACTCAAGGGCTTCAAACAGATTTTCATTCAAATTTTCAAGTTTTGCAAGTTCTTTAGCTAAATTTTGAATTTTTTTACCTTCCTGATTTTGTGATGCTTCAAGCAATTGCTCATTTTTTTTTGTCAGCAATTGTTCATTTTTTTCAATATCATTTTCAAGTGTCTCAATCTTTTTTTTTACGGGTGTAATTTTTTTTGATTTTTGAGTAACAATCTCTGATTTTTTTTGTCGAAGTGCTTTTTTTGATAAAATAGAAGTCTTTGGCTTTTTATCAATATCCAAAGGTTCCTCTTCCCAGCCCTCCTTTTCCAAAAAATCGTTATAGGAGCCTTCAAACACCTGTATACCATTGTTTTTAAATACAACAAGCCGGTTGGCAAGAGAATGAAGGAACATCTCATTATGGGTCACGATAACGACCGCACCTTTAAAATTATCAAGTGCACAAACAAATGCATCACATGATTCAATATCCAGATGATTACTGGGCTCATCCAGTAATAATAAATTTAAAGGGGTCATGAGCAATTTACCTAACATAACTCTTGATTTTTCCCCACCCGATAATACTGATATTTTTTTTAATGCCGTATCTTTTTCAAACATCATGGCACCACAAATATTTCGAGCCGATTGTCTGCTAGAATCTGGTGAAGAAAGGATAAGCTCATCTTCAATCGTATAATTATCATTCAAGGATTGAACATTTGTCTGTTCAAAATAATCAAGTGTTACACCTGGATTCACCTTTATACTGCCTGAGACCGCTTTTAAATTCTGACTGATCAGTTTTAAAAGCGTTGTTTTACCTTTACCATTTTTACCGATAACGGCAACACGGTCACCCGGATAGACAGTGAGTGAAAAGTTGTTAATCAATTGATTATCTTTCCAGCTGAAAGATAAATTTTCTATCGTTAACACCTGTTTCCCGGAAAAAGGGAGATAGTTAAATGAAAACTCAAGATTTTTCATTTTTTGAAGTTTTTCTTTTGTATCTGATTTTTCAAGCGTTTTTATTCGCGATTGCACCATATTGGCAAGCCGAGCTTTTGCTCTAAATCTTGTTATGAATTGTTCAACTTCTTTTTTTCGTTTTTCTTCATTTAGTCTCGTTTTTTCATAAACTTCTTCATCTTGAGCGACCTGCAAATAATATTTTGACGTATTGCCTTTAATTTTTTTAATTTTATGTCGATGTATCCCTGCAATATGCGTTACAACATTGTCCATAAAACTTCGATCATGAGTGACTAACAAGACTTCTCGTGGCCAGGAAATCAAAAATTGAGATATCCACCGTATGGATGTAATATCAAGATAGTTTGTGGGTTCATCTAAAATTAAAAGATCCGGCTCAGAGACCAACACTTTTGCTAAATTGAGCCTGACCTGAAAACCGCCTGAAAACTCCTTGGGATCTTTTTTTAAATCTTTTTGAGAAAAACCAAGCCCGGAAAGTATTTTTTCAGCTTTCCAGCAATGGTCCTTCTCATGCTCCAAAAGGCCCAGCATAGCTTCATCTAATATAGTTTTTTCACTGAATATAATTTTTTGTGACAAAAAACTGATTCTATAACCACTTGGGCAAGAAATGCTGCCTTCATCTGCATGATCACTGCCGGATATCATGTTTAATAATGTGGTTTTCCCATGACCATTTCGACCGACAAGCCCCACCCTTTCTCCAGAATTTATTTGGAAACTGGACCTATCCAGAAGGACCTGATCACCAAAGCTTTTTGATATGCTATCTATATTCAACATATGTATTTTTAATACGGAATTCTCATATTTTTAATTTAAAAAATAATATCATATCATTGTGACGACAATTTATAAACCTTAAGAATCACATTGGCTGGATTTTATATAACGACTGCCATTAATTATTTCTTTTTGACAACTGTTATTGTGTAAAAATTTGTGAGATGACGGTTTCTTGAGTGTAAAGGATAAAAATTAACGAGGTCTTAATCGATATCAATCCAAAATTGAGACCATTTACATCTTTCTTTGTATGGAAATTTTAAAAGTTCAGTGGCCAAAATCGAAAAATCTTTATTTCGTATTGTGTAATAAACGACCTGTTCTTTATTTAAAATTGATTTAAGACCGACAGCAGTATAAAGGGTAATCTGTTTACCAACAACAGAACATTCTATTGCGCCAGTGATGATTTTAAGATCTGACTCATTCTGAATATCGAAAAGGTCAATCATTGTTATCCTAAAAGGTTTACCATTGAAATGATTGGTTGCATTCGTTCTGGTCAGTTCACACGTTATAAAATTTTTAAAACTGCTTTCCATTCGATTAAAGTCAAAATCATCTGCAAACAATAGGGTCTGTAAAAAAATGATTAAAATAATAATAAATAATGGTCTAATGAAATTCTTCATAAGTTTAAGCATTCTTTTTAATCAGCAGTTTAATGGTTTTATCCAACTCTTTTAATAAAACAGGCTTCAGGTGAACTGATCTGAAATCTGAAAATTTTGATTGAAACATGTTTTTAATCTTTCGATTTTTATACCCGGTATCAATGACAATTGGGATAGTATGATCTATCTTTAAAACCTGTTCTATGAATTCGATAGAGGGTGTACCTGATATACTGTTCTGAGCAATTATCATCTTAAATTTTTCAGGCTGGAGTTTAAAGGATTTCAACGCTTGTTTTCCCGTTTTGAAAATAGTGGCTTTATACCCCATTTTCTTTACAATAGTTTGTATCAAATGTGTCCTTTTCTCATTTGGATCAACAACCAAAATATGATTAGATCCTTCAAAGATGGTCTGATCACTATTCTTGACATCATCCTCTATCCATTTTCCTTTATTAAAAGGATGAAGCGATGTTACATCAACCTCATATGCTTTTGCAGATATAAATGCATCTGTTTTTTCGTCCTGAATTTTTGTAATAAATTCTTTATTTTTGGCAATATAGTGTCGCAACCATTTGCGATAATTATAGTTGTCACCTGTAAGGATTAATAATTTAGGACCTGCGATGGAGTTTACCTGTATTGAATGGTATATTAATGAAGTATAAGAAAATTTCGCCTGAGTTTCTTTGTAATTTTCTTCTACAAATTCAACGATAAAATCTCGGGCTAAACAAGGGGAAGTCAACAAAATAATTAAATAACAAAGAATGAATGGCTTTTTCATCAATAATCCTAATTGATAATTAATAGATTCCTTATTAAGCTATCGACAAATCTTAAAAAAATCTTGATCATTTAAAGCACATTTAGCGAAACCCACAGCATTATCAAAGAAATAATGCCTGTCACGATCAGAGACTTTTTATGATCTTGTTTTCTTCTGCCGCGGAAAAAACTTAAAACTAAACCTGAAAAACTAAAAAAAACACCAAATATGACTGAATATATGAGATAATATAAAAATTGCATATCCCAATCAGTTCTTAATTTTAAATGATAAAATCGATCAAAAAATGTTTCAAATTCAGGTTGTGCACGATGAAACATAAATAACAGGGCAATCAATAGTCCCCATGCTAAAATATTAAAACCTAATAGGAGTTTTGCCCAAAAGTCGATTGTTTTACGTCTATCCAAAAAATATTCCTTATTTCTATTTTATTTTTTTTATTATTATATTATTATCTCGCTATGGATACAATAAATCTATCAAAAAAAGAATTTAATGATTTAAAAAATCTTGTATACTCCACATCTGGAATTAATCTCCATGAAGGTAAACTTGAACTTTTAAAATCAAAAATTGCTAAACGGATGAGATTAACTAACAAATCTTATAAAGATTACCTTAAATATTTAAATTCAAATCAAAAAGAAATGATTGAATTCATAGATACTATGACAACCAACCATTCTTTTTTTTTTAGAGAAAATAAAAACATTGAATATATAATCAATCAATTTAACAGGCATCCTCAAAAGAGAACAAAAGAATTTAAAATCTGGTGTGCTGCCTGCTCAACAGGCGATGAGCCCTATACAGTCGCACTTCAACTTAAAAATTTAGGACTTTCCTTCTCCATTCTGGCAACAGATTTATCTCATACTGTTCTTGATATTGCTGCAAAAGGTATATACAAAAAAGAAAAAATAAGTAGAGTTCCCATACCTATCCTTCATCAGTTTTTTCAAAAAGGAACAGGAAAATATACCGGCCATCTAAAAATTAAAAAAGAGATTAGTCAGCATGTGACTTTTAAAAAATTTAATTTAGTTACGGACATGCCTCCTCCCACAACTTTTGATGTTGTTTTATGCAGGAATGTAATGATTTATTTTGATATAGAGACTAGCGAAAAAGTTATAAACAAGCTTTATCAAACAATTAATCCAAACGGATTTTTTGCCATAGGAAATGCTGAAAGCCTACTTAATTTGAGACATAAATATAAATCAATAAAAAAAATTCCCAGTCTTTATACAAAATAGCAAGAAAAAAACAAATTCTATAAAGATCCTTTATTATGGGCTAAAAATTGTTTATATATAGACATTGTTACCAAAACTAAATCATAAAACAGGATAATACTATGGCACATGAAGATAAAGGACATTATGCGGCCAAACATAACGGCCAAAAAATTAATAAAACCATAGCACAAAAGATAAAATCTTTAGCAGATGATAATTGTTTAACCTGCGCATCTGCTCATCAGATAGCAAAGGCTCTTAACACGACACCTTTAGAAATTGGGATACAAATTGATTTATTAGAATATCGAATTACCCAATGTCAGCTTGGCATGTTCGGATATAGTCATGCACATAAAAAATTTGATCCAAATATTGAAATTGATCCCCGCGTAAACTCGCAACTTGATAATGCAGCAGACAATGGCAGGATCTCTTGTCTGGAATGCTGGAATACAGCAACAAATCTAAAGATTAAAAAACTTGATATCGGTTCATCATGTGAGAAAAAAGATATCCGTATAAAGCCATGTCAACTGGGTGCATTTTAAATAATTAGCTTTGAGTTGCTATGATTGTTGGTACAGGAAAAATCAAATTTCGTTTATATGATGTAAATTCATTAAAAGAAAAACGAAAAATTGTTAAACCTATCATCAATCGAATAAAAAATAAATTCAATATTTCAATCGCTGAAACTAATTTTAACGACAGTCATAATTGGGCGGAAATTGGATTTTCAATTATTGGAAATGACGGACGCCTTATTAACTCAAAGCTGGATAAAGTTATTAATATGGCTGATGATATAGGGCTTGCAATGATTGCCGATACACAGATTGAAATTATTCATTTATAGATTGTTTTTTTTGTGCTTTTCGTTTTCTTCTTTTTTTTTGTTTTATTATTTTTTCTATTCTTTTTTGTTCGTTATCAGATTTACCGGTCATCTGCATTTCAATTTTATCAATCAAATTTCTTAGAGCTAAAAATCTATTTAATTGTTGAGACCTTGATTTGCCATACTTAACAGACAGATTAGTTTTTTTATGTTTAAGAAATACACAAACAGAAGATTTATTGACCTTTTGCCCTCCCCTGCCCGACGATTTAATAAATTTTTCTTCAATATCAGCTTTAGTAATTCCCAAAGCTTTCATCTTTTTTTCAAGGGCTTCTATTTTTTTTTTGCTTGGACCCACAATATGCCTAAATAAATTTTTCTTTTACATTTTAGTCTAAATCAACTAATTAAAAATTATTATATTAACAACAAATATAAAAGGAATCAAATCTTGGAAGAAAAAAACGATAATAGCAACACATTTCTTTATACTTTAACCTTTCTTTCCTTTGTTATCTTAATCGGTTGTTTTGCAACTCATTTAATTACAGGTAATCCTGCCTTAATTCAAATGGATTCATTGGCTGGCAGTATTTTAATTGGTATTGTTTTATTTTTTTATTTGTGCTGGTTTATATATGATTCTAAAGTGACTCACAATTTAACAACAAACGAATCTATTCATATGAATATGAAAAGCAACCCAACTGTTATAAGTATGTATTTCTTTTGGTTTGTTTTTATATTGGTGCCCATCATCACATCTCTTTTCTTTTAAAGGTAAACCCAAATTAGCCACACCCATTAAACATGTCTTTTTGATAAGGCTGCGATACAGAGGGTGAATAACTGACGGTTAGAACGACGTTTAATAAGCATTTTAGCAGTACACTTGAAATTGCTTATTTCCAAAAAACCGATTTTAATTGTCTGAGGGATTAAACTCAAGCTTTTTGTATTGGAGAAAATATATAGTATATTTACCACATAAATTTCTGAGATTCTAATAGTAAATTATATAAAAGGTAAGAGATCGAGTCAGTGTTTGACTCATTCAAAAATCATTTGGCTTGATCAGATATCTTTACAACATTTTATTGTAAAAGGTACTATGAGTCTCTTGCAACGAAAAATCATGTGCCTCAGAGGGGAAATACAATCTAGCATATTCCAAACGCGCATATCTGTCAGCCATACCGGCGATATGATTAATTATAACTCTGATTCCTTGGCATGCATTTTTTCCATTTCGCTGTAAAGGACAGGTAGATGCATTCATTTGATGGTTATTGGGATTTTTTGATTTACCCAAAAAACTACAGGTATCCTCACAAGGAATTTTCTCTTTTTCTAAGAATGATTTTATTTCAGATGAAATTCTGCTGTCCTCATCTACTTTGGCAACGCTATGCAAATATTGTTTTACCGTCTGAACAAAAAGATTGTAAGTATCTTTGGGTAATTGTTTTGGTTGCTGCTTAAACGCCTTAAAAAGCTTCTTAAGAAAATATTCAGTTTTATCGTCCATTCTTATAATTTCATCATGCTCATAGAATCTGGGGCTCAGAAAATCTTTGGCAAATGAATCATCATCATTTTGAAATTTTTCATCCCAATCAATTATCAAATCTTTAGAATTTAAAACATCATCATATGTTTTTATATCCATTTTTTCTAAATTTTTAAACGCATTTTCAATGGTATGCAAAACATAGTATTTAATCATACAGGTAATCAAAGTTGAAGTGATACATTTTGATGTTAATGACCCCTTATCTGTTGAAAAGTTTTCAACGATATCACCCACTGACAACCCATTTTCTATTAATGATTTTTTTACAATTTCTTTTTTTGTTAATTCCTTTATATTGATTATATCCGTTCTTAAACACTCTTCTGTCACATGTGCTCTTTGAGCAATTTCATCAACAATACGGACGATTTGACCCTCTAATGTCGCAGGATAATGGGTTTTATTCAGTTGAGAATCATAGTATTCCAAATTTATATCCGGCATTAAGTGGGTATGCTTTAAAATACCATCTCTCGTCTCCCACATTAAATTTAAGCCATCGCTTTTTTTGTATCGTTTTTCCAACGTATTGACGACCAGAATGCTCTGATAATTATGCTTAAATGGATCCAGACCATGATCTGTTAAGATGGCACTCAATGTTCTTTCTCCAGTGTGCCCAAAGGGAGTATGGCCGACATCATGTCCAAGGGCCATTGCCAAAATTGCAAATGTATTCAACCCCATTTGGGTGGCAATGGACTCAGCTATTTGCCCGACTTCCAGACTATGGGTTAATCGGGTACTGCTGTGATCGCTTTGATTTATCAACACAACCTGAGTTTTTGCTACCAATTTTAAAATGCTTTTGAATGAATAATTCGATCTCTATCGTGCTGAAATTGAGTTCTAAGATCTTTTTCATGAAAAGTTTCAGGTGATATTCTTCCTTTGGAATTCTCATCAGATATTGCATATGCCTGCAATTGATTCTGAAATATTAAACCACTATTATCCATCATTTTTTTTCCTGTAACTATTATTTTAAAAGTTCAGAAGAAAAATAGACCCTGCAAATATTTCCCCTTATGTAAGATTCAATCACATCTGTACGATTGGTGCAATAGGGAGAAACACCTAAATTGCAGACGGTGGCACAATTTTACAGGTCAATTTTTTTGAGCCAGAGGTTACTTTGCATCAACAGTTGGTCGAGATGAAGAAACTATAAAAAAACACATTAAAAAACAAGAAGAGGCCGATCAAATGGTCGATGAATTGAAATTGTTTTGACCACCTTTAGATGGTTCATAGTTTTATGACCCCAGAATGCAACCTCGGTTCATCTTTAAATTCTATTTAATCTAAATAATGATTAGAGCACCCCTTGACTATCACCGGAGTAGTAACCCTTAAGATGCTTGAATTAATCTTAAACTCAGTTCTACCATAGCGTACCTGCAGCGAAGCTGCGGTATTGTTCAGGTTTGCTAAAAGATCTATTGATACTCACCCATTAATCCAATCTTCCAATAATCTTCTCATCCATTTACTCGGTATAAACAAATTAATTGGTTCACCATCCCGGGTCTGTGAACGCCATATCCATTGAATGAGTTCGAATAGAACATATGGATCAGCATCGATCTTAATTTCTTTTTTCTGTGAGCAACTTTATATTTTGTCCAAGGAATCTGTTGACCAGATATTCTTTACAAAAGATAGTGAATGGCATACATATTGCTTTAAATTCTAAGTAATGTTTAATCGGTAGGAAGTTGTAACCGAAGAGGCGGAGCTATATTTTTCATAGAAATTTTTACGAACTTTTAAAAGGTTTGACCGCCATGTTGATAAAGAAAGGCAGAAAGGAAATGGAATTGATTATAGAGACCTTTGAATAATGTTCAATTTTGTTTTATTGCGAGGAAGATTAAAATTATACCGGAGGAATATATAGAATATTTTGAGGATTTTCATTTTCATATTCCGTGGCAATTGGGCAAAAGGTCTCTTATATTCGCATATGCTCACCCAATTACCCGCATGGTGCCCCGCTCTAAATTCATTGAATTTTGACGGAATTGAAGAATTATTGACTCGAGTTAGAGGCTGTGCAAAGATCTCGAACTAAAATTTCTATAGTAAAAATATGAACTCAAGATTTTTTTGGGTACTGTCGATTCATATTATTCGTAACCTTGGCAAGATTTATGATTTCTAAAATAATATTTAGCTTAACTCAAAAATTGAGGAATTTATACAGAATATATTGCAATTTCCTATACAAAATATTTGTAATTTTTGCTTCAAATGGAGTTGTGCAAAGGTCTCTATTATTTATTGGAAAACCATAATCATGTCTGTTTGAGCTGCTTATTATATGGAGAGTTTAAAATGATGTTAAATAACAACAGCTTAGCATTGTTAAAGTTTAGCCTATTTCTGGTTTTGATTTTTTTATTTAGCGTACATCCTTCCTTTGCTTCGGGAAGGTTTACAATACAGCCGATCATTGAAATTGGATATCAAAGAGATTCAAATTTTAACAAGTCAGATACCAATACGAAAACCGTTAATACTTATAATATAAAACCGATCTTACAATTTAGCTATAATACAGATAAAAGCAGTGCGACTCTGAATTACGGTTTAAACGAGATTAAATATGATGATCAGGATAAAAATTCGAATGGCAACGCGAATGCTGAGACCTTTGATTATACTGCACATGATGTGAAATTTGACGCAAAGACTCAATTAACGGACCGTCTGCTGGTCGGGTTTGATGTTAAGTTCAATAAAACTAGAGACCCTACAGAAACTGATATCAATTCTAATGAGACAAATCGGTTCAAATATACTAAAACTGACTTGTCACCGAGAATCACATATGGTTTTTCAGAAAAATTTGATCTGGATCTGAAATATAGCAAACAAGTTACAGACTACCAGGATGATGGTCCAGGACAGGGAGAGGATTCCGAGGAAGACGGGGGGAGTGTTGCATTAAATTATTATTTCAATTCTAAAACTTCCTTTGATCTGGATTATAAAATCTGGGCTCGGGATTATGATAGAAACTCAACAGATTATACCTCTAACCAACTCATGCTTAACCTCAATCACCAGCTTAACTATTTTACTTTTACAGCAGGTGCAGGTTATCAAAGCAGAGATTTTGATCAAAACATAGCATTCGACGATATTGGTCGATTTGTCTGGAAGTTAGCGGTTTCCGGTAAAAGTACTCCCGATACTACTGGAATATCAAAGACTTCCATGTATTTCTCCGTTGATAGTAATTTAAATAATTCTGGGTACGGCGATAGTTATCATAATTCAATCCGGTTTGAAACACGGTTTAGTTATCTGCTCACTGAAAAGATTAATTGTACATTAGGCGGCTATTTTCAGAACGCTGATTATGAAACTTCCAGTAGAAATGATGATCGCTATCAAGTGCGTATAGGCGCTGATTATTATTTTAGTAATTATTTTAGTTTTGGAATTGAAGGGGGCAAGGAAAACAGGCACTCAAATCAAAGAGACCTGGATTTTAGCAATGAATATATCATGCTAAATGCCAGTTTTAATTACAAAACAGGGTCTAAATAATATAAATTTACTATTGTAGTATACATAATTATAATGATATAATATAAAGTTTCACAGAATTATTTCTGTGCAACTATTTGAATTGGAAAAAAATGTTTCGAATCCTACAAAAAAAAATATTACTCCTGCTGTTTTTTTTAGTTATCACTTGGTCGAGTACAGGTGTTTGTAATATAGATTCAAAAAATTCTGACTATCGTCTGGGCAAAGAGGATGTTCTGACTATTTCCATTCTTGCAGGTGGTGAAAAACAGGTAGAAACCAAGATGGTGGTGGTTGGGAATGGTTATGTGAATGTACCATTTGTCGGTAAAATAAAGGCTGAGGGTTTGACCATTGATGAGTTGGAAAAAGCCATTATAATCCCCTTGGAACGAGACTATTTTGTAAAACCTCAGGTTAATTTACAGATCGAGGAATACAACAGCCTTCAGTTTTTTATCTCAGGAGCAGTTAAAAGTCCGGGAAAATATGAACTGGATTTTACACCGACTATCATGGATCTGGTGGCGAATGCCGGTGGGGTTCTGCCGGGAAGGGGCAATACAGCTTATATTCTCAGGGAAGTTGAAGCCAGAGAAATAAGCGCCACTAAAATAAAGGAAAAAATTGCTAAATCAGAACCTATTCGTGTGGATTTGAGAAAACTTCTTGATGAAGGTGACATGTCGGAGAATATCAGGCTGCAATCCGGTGATACTGTTTATATTCCCCCTGGCGCCAAGTTGAATCAGTCTGGGAATATGATCTATGTTGAGGGGAAAATTAAAAATCCAAAGGTGTTTAATTATCAACCAGGTCTTACAGCGCTAACTGTCTGTATAATGGCTGGTGGATTTGACAAGTTTGCTGCACCTAACCGGGCTAAGATAATCAGGCAGACCAAGGATGGCCAGGAAACCATCAAATTAAATCTTGAACGAGTAATAGCAGGTGAAATTCCTGATCTGATCCTCAAACCTGGTGACCGTATTCATATTCCGGAATCTTGGATTTAATGATATAAAGGTAAAATTATGCAAGAAAATCCCATATACGATCCATTTCAAGAAGAAGATACCCATCTCACTGATTACCTGATTGTTCTTCGAAAAAGAAAAAAGTTGATTATTCTTGTCTTTATTCTGGTTGTCCTTGCAACATTATATGCCACTTATAAAGCAGACCCTGTTTATCAATCATCAGCTAAACTTATAATTGAAAAAGAAAGTTCATCCTCACCTATTACAGGAGAAAGGATAGACCATGAGAGTGGTCGCGCCCTGGAGATGACCTTTAATACGAATATCAAAATGATGACATCCGCTCCAGTTATCCGAAGGCTCATCATTGCCCTGAAGCTTGATACTGAAAACAATAACAAGGATCTGGAGGTCAGTTTTATAAAAGGTGTCATTTCTCAGTTGAAAACCAATATTAAGCTCTTATTGAAAAAAGACGATGTCAAGCATGATATCAAAGAAATTAACGATGATAAATTGCAAAATCGAAAAATGCAGAATCTCATTGCCTCAATGAAAAATAAAATTTCCGTTGGACAGATCATGAACACAAGACTGTTAAATCTGTCAG
>JAAEKY010000307.1 GCA_024227235.1 Desulfobacteraceae bacterium
TTATTCAATTAAATCAGACTGTTAACAAAAATAATTCTTGCCTGGCACAGGTGTTGCTATTATGTATTACTAAATAAAGCCAAACCTGTTGTGAAGCAGGGATGGAAAGTCAATGGATCTCATTGGGAGATAGATTGGTTATCTTTGATAAAAAAGGAGAATGCATAATGAAAAAGAAATTTTTAGTAGGGTTCGCCGCATTGGTAGTTAGCCTCAGTATAGTTGGTATAGGCATTGTTAGTGCCACAACAATCACATTGGACTCCGGCACTGACGTGTCTCTCCCCTATTATACCGTTAACTATGAAAGTTTCGTTGTACCTACGTTGACCACCTCGGTAGACTTTTATCTTGAGGGAACACATGGTGGCTCTGGCAATATGTATAATGGAGGGATTGACTATTACCTTTTTTCCGGGTCTCCAGCCACGGATAGTGTTGTTTCGTTTACCCAGATTGACAATAATGATCTGGAACATTCTTTTTCGGAGATACTCGGAGCGGGATCGTATACGTGGGCCATCGGTGCAAGTATCTTAACACTCTCTGAGGCAATAAGCGGCATCGCTAGCACGCCGTCCATTGGCGAACCAACATATTCATTTTCGGTCACCGCCAACACCGCCAACACCGCCGTCCCTGAACCAACCACAATGCTCCTCTTTGGACTTGGTCTTCTCGGCCTTGCTGGAGTGAGCAGAAAGAAACTGTAATGCCACAAGATTATAAAAGTAGGCGTTCAGGAATTGAGAGGCGAGTGTTTACATATACTAATTATTTTCCTGAAAGAAGATCTGGCTACGACCGGAGATTTGGAATTGACAGACGGAAAACAGCTTAAAACCAAAACAGCAACTTCAAAGATGAGAAAGGGTTAGGATTTTGGAAAACACATTCCTGAATAAAAGAAAGCATAAGCGGATTTCTGTACCTGATGATACAGTCGTTGCCTGTAATTCAGAAATAGGCCGTATGACCGATATCAGCGAGGGCGGAATGGGTGTCAATTTTATACTGGATGAACCCTTTAAAGGTAGTAGGGTGGTAACTTTGATCAGCAGGTCTCAAAATCTTCACATTAAAAATCTGCCTGTATGTGTTGTACACAAAACAGAAGTGCCTTTTACACGGGTGAACAGGTATAATGTGCAGCCTGTGGGACTGAAATTCGATTTTGCTAATGTTGAACAGAAAGCGCAGGTTAGAAAATATATTTCAACATTATACAAACATAATAAAGAGCAGGATCATTAAGTTGACTCTGCGTTTATACAGAGAACAAATAAAGCCAACCCTGTTGTGAAGCAGGGACGGAAAGCCAAAGGGTCTCACAGGGGATAGCTTGGTTGCATTGAATAATTAAGAGGTGATTTTTTATGAAGAAATTTTTATTGGGGTTGATTGCAGGTGGATTTATAATAGCTATGACAGGGGTTGCGAGCGCTGACTGGATCGATATTGCCGATGTTGGTACGTATGGATATTTTAAGGATGATGTTACGGGTTATACTTGGATGGACAACGATAATATGCAGAATATGACTCCACTGGAGATGCAAACGGCACTTAGCACAACCGGATTTCAATTAGCAACCAGCGCACAAGTAAACGAAATGAGTGGAAACAGAAACCCCCACAGTACAACATCGGATAAAATCAACTGGTACCACGATACAGGAGGACCAATCATCGGGTCCGTAAGTGTCAACATGGCATGGGGATACACCATCGAGTCGTTAGACACCAGTACTCTACCTAATTTGTGGGCTGCCACAGTCAATAATTTACACACAAACAACCTCGGCGACAGCACAACAAACTCCGTTGGTGTGTGGGCAGTAAACACAAACATAGCTTCAGTTCCAGAACCAGCCACAATGCTTCTCTTCGGTATCGGTCTTCTCGGCCTTGCAGGAGTGAACAGAAGAAAAAAATAACAGCATAAAATTAAATAAGTATTTTAAAGAGCAGGGTCATTCATTTGGCTCTGCCTATTTTTATTTCTACTTTTCATTTTCTCTAACTTTTCATTACACTATATGAATCAGAAGCCATGTCAAAAAGTAATTTTCCGAATTCAACTTACCAATATTAGACCCATAAAATTTATAACCTATCCATCAAACTATACTTGTAGTAAACTTGAATTTGAATTTATAAATTCTATTCAAGTTTTTAAATATACAAAAATCATGGTAGCACTTCATTTTTCAACAAAATGATCTCTGCTTTTTCTCGAATTACTAAGCGACTAATGATGGTAATCGCTCAGGAGTCAAACTTCCCAATTTACCGAGCACTTCTTTCACCAGTACGGGGGTTTTGAATTTTTCAAAGATACCTTATATGGTATGGATGATTTTTTAATCTCAGGTTTGAAATTACAATATATGGCAATATTCAAAATCGAATTTTCCAAGTTGCCGTTTAATTTTATGTATAGAATTTTATCTTTCATCTATAGCCAAAACAGTGATCTAAGAACTGATTCGAGCATGAGTAACAAAAGCAAATATTATCTGATATTTTAGAGATGATAGATTAAATTTATTGGACTAAACCTAAAGAAAAACTGTTACACTAGCTGGGTGGCTTTCTATGGGGATTGTATTGACTGGGCTTGTGATTGTTAGATGAGTTTTTAAAAAAGAAAACATTTTTCATGACAAAATTCATTATATTTTTCAATTTTTTAATATTGAATGCTGATTTATTAATCATCGCCTTTCTTTTTTTATCGCCATTGTCTGTTGCAGGCGCAGCTATCCACCTACGTTAATAACGCACATATCAAAATCTCAGGTCCAAAACATTTTTTATCTATGATGTGTCCTTGATGGTGGTTAAATTCAATCGTTCAAAAAAACCAGGACCAGTTTGTTCCGGGATCTTAAGTGTTTTATTCAACTTCCCTTTTTTGCAGAACGGACATGTATAGATATCCTGGCCAGTCAATTCCAACATGAGTCCTTTCACGGATTTATTTGATAAATCATCAGGTATATTGTCCTGCCCAAAAATCTTTCGACATTTTAATATGTTTCCTTTTTTGCAACGGTTTGCCAAAAACCCACAATGACGAATCCGCATAAACCTTTTAGGTAGAGCATGGAGAAGAAAACGCCGGATAAATTCATTGGTATCAAGAGCCATGATTTTTTGTACATCATCATTTTTACGATCTTTATAAGAAAATGTAACCGTGTTGTTTTCCATGTCCAAGATTCGATTATTTGAGATGGCGACTCGGTGTACATAACGTCCTAAATATTCCAGTACCTGTTCGGGACCGCCAAATGGTTGTTTTGAATAGACAACCCATTTTTTTGAAAACAATTGCCTTTTCAATTGCTTGAATCCTGCATTAGTTCCGATATCAGCGATCTTACCAGGAAAAATCAAGTCATTGTGTTGGAATGCCCCTTCCATTAGCTCCACGAATTTACTCTGGAAAAGCTTTGATAGCGCTTTAACCGGAAATAAAAATTTCTTTTTAGAATGTATCCACCGCTTGCCATCATCAGAGAGATATCCGGCAGGTATCACACAATGAAGATGAAAATGGTCACGAAGTTTTTGATCCCAAGTGTGAAGAATCGCAGTAAAACCAATTTTACCTCCCTCTTTGTACCTGGTTGGATTCTGGGCAAATTCTTTTAAAGTTGCTGATACAGCCTTAAAGAGGATATCCAGCATGATTCTTTTATTGGCAAGAATGATCAAATTGAGCTCATGCGGTAGGGTAAATACATTATGAAAATATGAAATTGGTAGGAGTTCTGCTTGCCTTGCTTCAATCCATCTTGCTTTAGTAAGCGCCTGACATTTAGGGCAATGACGATTCCGGCAGGAATTGTAAGAGTTTTGTTCTTTCCCGCAAAAATCACAGACTTCAACATGACCGCCCAATGCAGCGGTTCGACAAATTACAATAGAATTCATGATTTTATAGTGTTCCAGGGGCATAGAATGTGATTCAATGTATGTTTTGCCATATTTACATAAAATATCAGCCATTTCCGGTGTTTTTTTATCACCGATTGAATTAGTTGTCTTTACCATCTGGCACCTCCACAATCGCTGATCCATGCCTATCAAATGGACTTTTTATCTTTTTGATACCATTTGCTGTAAGGCGCAAATAAATCATGGTAGTTGAGATAGAATTATGCCCCAGAAAAGTTTTTATTGAATACAAATCAACACCGTCTTCAAGAAGGTGGGTTGCAAAAGAATGCCTCAGTGAATGGATACCTTTGCCAACAGTAAGCCCTGCTTTTTTCTTTGCCTTGACAAATACCTTATAGGCCATGTTTTTTCCTATAGGCTTGTGTGGATTGCCTGTAGGATAAAATAAATATTCTTTTGGATGATACCGCTTCTGGTAGATCTTTAATTCTTTTAACAGTTTATCAGATAACAGAGTATAACGGTCCTTATTGCCTTTGCCTTGGTCAACTCTGATCAGTTTACGACCTGATTCAATATGTTCAGGCTTTAATGATACGAGTTCACTTAAACGCAACCCGGCAGAATATGCGGTGATCAGCATAACGCGATTTCTTAAGGTATCCGCTGCTTCAAAAAGTTTTTTTAAATCAGACCTACTGAATATGGTAGGAAGTTTTCTTGCCTGTTTCCTTTTAGGAATTTTGAATCGGATATTGTCAGACTGCAGTGTTGTCTTATAAAAAAAATTCAACCCCGCTGCCATGCAATTACAGCTTCCCCACTCAAGTTTTCGTTCTTCCTGAAGATAAAGCAGATAATAATGGGCTTCTTCTTCACTGATAAGATCAGGAGAACGGTGATAATATCTTGCAAGGCCTTTAACTGCATGGATATAAAGGTTCTGGGTACCAATGGCGAATCTACGAAGTTTCATGTCATTGATCATCTTTTGTCTTAACGGTGCCATACTGGTTCTCCTCTTTTTGGATTAATAAAACATAGAGGAGATATCGGAACTTATGATGTTATCTGGGATTTAAAAGAAAATTTAATTGGTTAAATGTGTCGAAAATGACTGTGACGTTAAGGTGAGAGCCACCGCGAAGCGGTTTAGTCCTATATACGTTTTGTTTGATTGGTGGATACCTATCGATAATCTTTTATGTATAAAATTGAATTCGATATTATTATATTTTTATAGCATTTTTAAAAATTTGATAAAAATATTTACTTTTTAACGAGTAACTTTTAAATTTATGGTAGCTTAGTTTTAAAGACACTGCGAATATTTGACTTTTTTTGTAATTTAAGGACTGAATTATTATGACATCAGATAACATTAAGGCCATTAACGGTCAAATAGCCGGTGTGGGCCTCTCCTCTTTTCTACAGATGATCGAGATGGAACAAAAAACATGTACAATAAAAGTATTTACAAAAAATAATATAGGTCATATTTTTTTTCTTAATGGTACTTTAATAAATTCAAATACAGTTAGTTTAAAACGTCTCAACGCCTTGTATGATATTCTCTCATGGAATGACATTGTTATCGAGGTGGAAAAAAATGTATTAAAAAAACAAGATGTTATAAACTTGCCGTTGATGCATATTTTAATTGAAAGTGCACGACTTTCTGATGAAACAGAAAGAACGAGTGTACCAAAGGACTCAAAAAATATAACATCTACATCTATAAAAAATATTCAACACCAGATACTAACTAATAAAAATTTCTGTCTGGAAATTGGAATAAAACTCCTTATCAATTTTGATAATTTGGAAGTGCCTTTTCAAAGTACGCTTGTTGGTATCGAGAACGGCAAATATCTGCTTTTAAAATCTCCTGGACCATTTGGCAGAATTGATCATGATCTTTTTAAAGCTGAGAACCTAATCATAAAGTCCCTATATAAAGGAACCATTTACGCATTTCGTTCAAAATTAATAGACACCATCTCCAAGCCATCAAAACTTATGTTTGTCGAGTATCCCCGAAAAATAGAGCATTATGAGCTTCGCTCACACAAACGATTCAGATGTAGTATTGTTACTCAGACAGAGGTAAATAAAAAAGAAAGAGGCGGTGTCATTGAAAATATCAGCAAAGGAGGATGCCTTTGTATCATGGAAACATCTTCAAAAGATAAAAATATTCTTCATGACTTATTAAACGATGCTATCCCTTTTAGATGCCATTTCCCCGGTTCAAAAGGAGAAGTTTGCTTTATGGGGGAAATAAAAAATGCAAGAAAAAATTCAGATGAAATTGCTGCTGGAGTAAAATTTATTTACCAGGACAGTACGGATGAAGTTCAGGACATTATTCAGAAATACATACAATTAATCGAGTATTCAAGTGATAATGTATAAAGGTTATAGTCTGATAATCAGACCAACTTAACGCTCGTATTCCATCAAAATCCTATCCTGATATGCATCTTTATTAGAGAATAGCCTTCCTATGAAAAATACATTTTACTTGTTGAAGATGAAACTGCTATATCAAATGTACATATATGCGAAGCCTACTTGACTAAGAATCCAAAAGATTCTTAAACTCAGTTGACATATTTTTATTTTTATGAGCGAATCCTTGTCAATCAAGACGAACGATCTCGTCATTCTTTTTGGTATCTATTTTTGAAGCAATAACTTTTTCTACCATATCCTGTAACTGAGATATCTTTTTTTCCAATTTATTGATTCTATCTTCTTGATCCTCAATAATCTCCTGTTGTTCCTGAATGGCTTTGATGGCCAGGACACCAAACCCGCTGTAATCAAGCGTGTAAAGATCGGCCTCCTCAGCATAGTAGGTTAGTGAAGGAA
>JAAEKY010000308.1 GCA_024227235.1 Desulfobacteraceae bacterium
CACAAAAAGTAAAAGAACAAAAAAAGCAATTACTAGCATGATTACTACTATTATCGGATATGTCATGGCAGACTTGACTTCTGACCTAATTTTATTTTCATGTTCAATGATATAAATCAACCGGTCAAGCACTTCAGGCATAGAGCCACTGGACTCTCCAGCATAAAGCATGCTGCAGTAAAGATTTGAAAATATGGTGGGATGTTTTTTAAAGGATCGATAAATAGAGCGGCCCTCTTTAATATCTGCACTGATCTGAAAAGCCGCCTTTTTGAGATGGGGGTTTTCAGTCTGATCGTGCAGTGTGGAAAGAATACTCAGCATGGGGACACCGGCTTTAAGCATGGTTTTAAACTGTTTTGTAAACAGGATCAGCTCCAGGGGTTTAACAGAGATAAACATATGGGTGAATGGGCGGTGGCTTTTTTCAGATTTTTGTTGAGACACTTTAATAGATAAGGGAATTTCACCTCTTTGGGCGATCACCCTATTTGCATGATCCTCAGATTCTGCTGTAACAAATCCTGAGATATCCTTTCCATTTTTATCCATGGCTTTATACGCAAAAATCATAAAGGTGTTCCCTTTTATCCTTTACCCGCTTGATATATTTAATTCATAATTGCGGATGCTGCTTCCTTCATGGATGTTTCTCCATGAAAAACCTTTTCAGCAGCACTTTCTCTCAATAGTTTAATCTTTCCTGCTTTTTTAACGGCCTGGGTGATTGCCCGGGCAGAACTATTATTCATCACCATATCTTGAACCATTCCATCCATTACCAGAATTTCGAAAATGCCAATTCGGCCTTTATACCCAGTATCCATACAGTTAGCACACCCTTTCCCTGTGACAAAGTCAGCCCCATTAGTGCTTTTGATTCCCCAAAAGTCAAGCGCTCTCTGACTGGGTTTTACAGATACTTTGCACTCTGGACATACTCTCCTTAAGAGTCGTTGCGAGATGGTCATCAGCATGACCGAAGATACGAGAAAAGGTTCAATCCCCATATCAATAAAGCGGGTGATGGCACCTGCAGCATCATTGGTATGTACCGTACTTAAGACCTTATGTCCTGTAAGGCCTGCCTGTATGGATATTTGGGCTGTTTCTTTATCTCTGATCTCACCCACCATGATCACATCAGGATCCTGTCTGAGTATGGATTTTATCCCTGTTGAAAACGTCATGCCGGCTTTTTTATTTAACTGAGCCTGCCTGATTTTTTCCATCCTGTATTCAACTGGATCCTCCATTGTCATAATATTGACATCTGGACGATTCAACACTTTCAGCATGGAATAAAGGGTGGTGCTTTTTCCGCTTCCCGTGGGTCCGGCAGCCAGTATCATTCCATAAGGTTTTTGAATCATACGCGTGATAATGGATCTGTCTTTTGTTGAAAGGCCCAACTCTTCAAGCGTCAAGATACTAGTACTCGAATCTAGCAATCTCAATACAACATTTTCACCATATATTGTGGGTATGGTTGATGCTCTAACATTGACCTCTCTGCCATCCATTTTAATGGTAAATCGTCCTTCTTGAGGTATTCTGGACACTGCAATGTCTAAATTTGCCAATATTTTTATACGGGATACGATGGGGAGAAACATCTTTTTAGGGGGAGCGGGTACTTCATACAATTTCCCATCCACTCTGAACCGGATGTGAACATAATGCTTTTCCGGACTGATATGAACATCACTTGCCCTTTCACTAATTGCCTGAGAAAGGATAGAGTTCACCAATCTGACAACAGGCGCCTCTTGCGCCATATCCTGAATTGAACTAACCTCAAGATCCTCAAGCGTCTGGGCATCATCAAACCCATCATCAGAATCATACTGAACACCATCCATGACAACACCGAGACCAGAGAAGCTACCATATATGGCATTGATCAGTTGCTCTATTTCCTTTTCGGTACAAAACAGAGTTTCAACCTCCATATTCGCATGAATTTCAATCGCATCCAGCGCATTAATATCTAATGGATCTGTCATAGTAATGGTTAATAAATGGTCTTTCTTCTTTAAAGGAACAGCCTTATACTTATTGGCCATTTCAAAACTAATCGTATCTGCCAGAGTTATATCTATGGGGTACCGGGAAGGTGAATACCGTTTGGTATTTAGCTGTTCGGATAAAAGATCGCCGATCTGCTTTTCACTGACAAATCCATGTTCGGTTAGAAACTGCCCCAATTTCATATTTGACTGCTTATAATCAATGAGCGCTTGGGAAAGCTCTTCTTTTGTAAGAAGCCCAGTTTCTGTCAGCATTTCACCCAGTTTCTTCTTTTTCATTCAGCTCTATTACTCCAAGAGTTGGAAAATTAATATTTTTTAATTTCCTTTGGCACCGTCTCCAGCGTGTTGTAAAAGGTAATAATCGCTGGTTTATTTTCCTTTTTCCTGTATTCATATTCAGCATCTAATGCAGATTTCAAATCCAAAAAGTTTTTAATTCTCACACTGTATAGATTTTTATTTTTTGAATTCATTGTCTTATAGAAATAGGGGCTATACCCCTTTTGGGTTAACGCTGCGGAAAGCTTATCTGCATTTTCTTTATTTGCAAAAACACCCACCTGAAGGGAAAAATGATAATCTATAAGATCTTGACTGCTAATTAGATCCGCTTCAACATTTATTTCTTTGTTTGTTTCTTTAAGCTGATTTGTATCTGCGGCTGCAACTCTTTGTTTTAGAATATACGGTGTGATAAAAATCAGGATATCTTCCATCTGAATATTCTTTTCTTCCTGCTTAAATGCCAAACCCAATACAGGGATATCTTTCAGTCCGGGGACTCCAGACTCTCCAAATGACTTGCTCTCTTTTCTCAATCCACCGATAACTGTTGTCTGCCCATCTTGTAAAACCACTTCAGTTTCAGCGTATTTTGTTATAATCACTGGATTGCCGTTAACATCATTACTAAAATCGAGTTCATCCTTATTGGTTACAATTTTAATTTTAAGATTATCCCCGTCAACCACATGGGGAGTGGCTTCAAGCTTTAATACCGCTTTTTTGAATTGAACGGTATTCTCACCGTCATTCAGTGAGGTATAAGGGATATCTCTTCCGCTTTCAATAATGGCTTTTTGATTATCCAGAGTGGTAATGGATGGTTTGGATAGGATATTGAGTTTTCCTTCTTCCTGTAAAGCTGTCAATTGGGCATATAACATATAATTCCCAAGCTTTTGAGTCATCAGGCCAAGGGCCATTCCCTTCCAGCCCTCTGTACCTGCGTTGTCTGATGAAGGAAAATTGAAAGCCGTTCCAATAGGGGGTAAATGGGCAATGGGCGCACCAGCAGTTGTTCCATCTGCTGTTGCATCATCTGAACTGACTAATATTGATGTATCATATGATCCTACCGGGCCGCCAAGCCATGTGTTACGGTCGCCACGGGTCTTTAGACCAAGCCCCCCCCACTGCATGCCTAACTCTCTGGCTGTTTCACCGGTTGTTTCAACAATAAAGGCTTCAATTCTGATCTGAGGGGTGGGTTTGTCTAATTTCTCCATCAGTTCAAGGATTTGGATCATATCATTTGATGTTGCCTGAATCATCAGGGAATTGGTGTGCGCATCCACTAGTATAGATCCGCGAATTTCACCCGGGTCAGATGATTCTGTCTTGCCGGTTTTTTCCGGGTACCCGGTTTTTGAAATCTTAAAAAACTCCCAAAGGTTGTTTCTTAGCTGCTCTGGATCTGCATAAGCAACATGTACCACTCTTGTTTTCAGGGGCTCTAAATTTTCTTTTTCTGAATTCAGTGTCAGAAGAGCAATATCATGTTCTCTATTTTTCAGTTCCATCATCTGTTTGGCATCCATCAGGGATGCTTGTGTTTTTAAGTCACCTATGGACACAACACTGATAATATCGCCTATCCAGACATAGGTATAACCGTGAGTGCTTAGCAGACCTTTGAACACCTGACTCCAGGGGACTTCTTTTATATTCACATTTATTTTTCCGGTAATGCTTTTATTCAAAATGATGTTAACATCAGCAGCTTTTGCCAAAGTTCTGAAAAGTACGCCTATATCCACATTATGCATCTGCATAGACACCTTGGTGGTCGGCAATCGCTTTTCTATGACAGCGGTCTGGTGAATCTTTTCAACTGGCGATTGAGCTTCTGCTAAATGTTCTGATTTTGTTTTTTGTTTGTATTCTTTTGTCTCAATATCCCTTGGAGATGGAGAATATGCTTGTGTATATTCTGCAAGTTTTTTCCATCTTTCAAAATCTGCGGATCCGTTTTCTTCTATCGATTTTTCTTTTGCAGCACATCCAATAATAAATAAAAAAAGAATACTTAAGATATATTTTATTATCTGGTTATCTATTTTCATAAATTTTTAGTCCTCACCTCTTGCAATCGGGCCTAGTTCATCTGCTAAGTGTATAGTTGTAACAACCAAATCTGGAGAACGCAACATAATAGATTCAGTAGAAGCGGAAAAAACTTTATAATAGGTACCTTCAACCATATCCCCTTTTTCATATTCCATACCGTTTATAATGGCTAACATTTTTTCCCCCACTTGAACATAACCCGAGTATAAAAGAAGATCTTGTTTCTCAGTATTTGCAATTCTGGTGGGTTTTTGTTTTTCTACTTTACCTTTTATTTGCTTCATTAATTCAGGGCTTGCAAAAGGATCATCAGACCAATTTACAACCGCTTTTTTTATAATCATTTCATCTGCATCATGTTGCCCGAATTTTTCCATAATCTTAATCTGATCTTCTACGAACTTATCTGTTGAAGACAGGTTTATTGCATCAGTTTGTGATATGGATTCCTTTTTATCGTATCCCATATATTTATAAACGGTAAAGGAAATAACCGCTGCCACAGATAGAACAATTAATATTTTTGTACGTTTTCTCATTACTCCTTTTTCATACATCTTCTCTTGTTAACCTATAATATTCACGCATCCTTTCAATTGATTGCAATCCATATTTTTAGCGTATATTTTTTATCTGTTTGCTCGGAAACAAACTTTATCTCTTCCATGGAATCCAAATAATCGAGATCCGTTATATCAAATAAAAAATCCCGAAACCTTTCAAATTCTCCTTTCAGTACGATACTGATCAGCATTATTTTGGAGTTGCCAATTAAAGTATCCACGTCCGGCCTGCTCTGAAGACACTTTAACTTATTTTTTTGGGCTAAATATTTGAATATTCGAGGGATGTTCCTGATTTCAGATCTATTGAACCACCCTTTTTTTGGGACTGACAAACCTGGGAGTTTCTCAAAATCAGCTTTTAAACTGATCTGGTCATACAACGGTCGAAGTTTTATCTGAATATCCTGAGTTTGCGTTAATGTTTTGACCTTTGCATCAAGTTTTCTATTTTTCAGATAGTCAGGAACTAGTACAAATAAAATCATGGATGTAATGGTCAGGATCAGTGCACCAACATATCGTTTATTTCGGATTATGGGTTTATACTCAACCATTTTGCAAATCCTGTATTATATCCATTTTCATTTCAAAGAAAATGACCGCTTTGTCGTTAATAACCTCAAATGACTTCTTCAACACACTTATGTCATTGAACAGTGGAGAACTGTTTAACGCTTCACGATAACCTGCCAGAGAGGCATCAAGCAATAATTTCTCTTCAAATATATACCCATTAACAGATAAAGTCCGGTTGAACGCACCTTCTGTCTTCAAATTCTTGATAATCATATCAACAAGACGTATATTTTTTGAAGTTAAACGACAGATTTCACTGGCGGCCGAAATGGAAAAAAAATGATTGGCTGTGTCCTTCACTCTTTTTTGATATTTCAAGATAGCATTGTTTTTTTCCAAAATCATATCTTCACTGACCAATGGACCCATCTTTTCTACTTCAGTTTCGAGGTGACTGATGACATTATTTTTCCCCCCCATCTGATATTTTTGCCAGGATGTTATTCCCGAAAGGAGCAGAAACAATAGAGAAGCAACCAATAGAAAGGTCCAGTCAATAATCTTTGATTTTTTAACAGATTCTTTATCCTTGAAGGTGTTTATAAAATTCGGCGTATAATTGTCATGTGAACAAGATGCTCCAAATGCAGGCAAATAAACATCAGAAACGGATTTGAGCATAAATATAGGTGTATTTTGAAATTCAGATTCGGCAAAGACATCAATGATTTCAACTGAAACACTGAGTTTTTTGCTTAAATAATCCGGAAGCCCATTAAAGTCACATAACCGGCCTGTGAGATAGATTTTCTCAACAGGGCTTTTTCCTGAATTGCTCGAAAAATAATCAAAGGTTCTCTCAATCTGCGAAACCAACCTGTCGGTAACAGGTTCTATTTTTGAAAAATGCGTATTCTTCTCAAGATTATTTAATTCTGAATAAATCAGCTTTTCATTGAAAAAATCATCAGCATATTGTGTTTGTTCAGATTGAGAGCGACCCTTTTGCGGAAGGACATCTGCTATATTATTAACGAAACTTTGATAGCCTGTTTTAATATCCCGGGAAAGATAAAGATTTTTTTGGGTAAAAATATCTATTCTGGACCAGTCATGCCCCACAAACATTGTACACACAGTGTTACAATTCGGTTTAAGAAACTGGGTCCGTAGTAGGCTTTGCACACCAAACGCAGTAATGGAAATACCGCTAAGCGGTATATGGGCATTTCTAAAAAGATCATTTTTTGCATTTATTACACTGAATGGTACTGTATAGGCAAGGACTTCTATTTTATCTATTCCGCCATCATTCGTATCCCCTATAATATCAAAATCAAATAGGGTCTTTTCTTCATCAAATGAAATCTCTTTTTTAAAAGACCAGTATACTACATTGTATATTTTTTTTAAATTTACCCGAGGTATTGTTAAAAATTTTGTTACAACATCCATACTAGGGATGACACACCAGGTTTCAACTTTTTCATCTGATTTGCAGAATGACGAAAAAGCAGTGGCCAGAATTCGTGAATAATCTGGGCTGTCTTTTTTCACATCTCCAGAGATCGGGTACATATGATAATCAATCAGATTGTGATAACCCTGTTTATTTTTCTGACTTTTAACCAGGATAATCTCTCTGCGTCTCGGAACAATACCAACGAAAACCTTTTTTTTGCCTGAGAAATATTTTATGTTTATGAAACGATTTTTAGAATGAGACATCCGTTTAGATCCAGTGGTGTTTAGATCACTATCACTTTCTTTACTAGAGGAATCATGAAATTCTTCCGTAGATGTAATTTCAAATCTTTTACTCAAATAACAGCTCCTATCAGATTACAATTAACCTAAATCCATATACCTAAAACATGAACTTATTCTTAAGTAACTCCTCATAAAATCGATTATTTATATAACTATAAATATCTATTTGTCTTTGGCGAAAACTTTTAATGCAATTCATATGCCAAAGGCATGCATTCATAATATTTTTATTATATACAATAGGTTATGGTATGATTTTTAACATTTAGCCTTTTTTAAAAGGATGATTCTTTCAGGATAATTGACATGTCCGCGCAACAATTGACGCAAAATAAATTTTGTTTATGTAATGAGTTACTGAAAAAAAACTGATTTTTTTTGCATGGGAAGGATTTTACTATACTCTAATTAACTGAACCTATAAAAACAAACTAACAACTCCACTGACAGTTTTATCAGCTAACACAAATATATTCTCTTTTTTTTGGATGAAGTTTTAGTGCAATCTCAATTATTTTTTTCAAGTCTGTTGACTCAACACCCCCTGTAAACCATTTTCGATAAACGATGCGTTCTTTTTCTAAGTGGTTCACACCACAAAAAAACAATAGGAATCTCTGGAATATTATGTGAGCTTATTATTTTGATTTTAGTATTTTTTACATATTTAAAAAATAACATTCAAAATATTAACTATTCATGGATAGAATAATCCACACCCCTTGTTTCAGCTCGATTTTTGAACCATTCATTTTCATCGACAGGCGGAATCACACAAGAGTTTTCCTCTTTTCGCTTTAGAATGATGGCTTCTTCTTGGCAGGTACTGATACAAAGGCCACAGCCAATACATTTATCTTCAATAATACGGTAGGTTCCGTCATCCTCTTCAATAGCGTTAACCTGACATCTCTCATCCGCACATATTCCGCAAGCGCTGCATGAATTTTTATCAATTTCTGCATAAAAATGTGAATTAACACCTTCTGAGAAACCAAGTTCATTAACAGATCTCAATACTCCGCAACAACACCCACAGCAATTGCAAATATAAAATTGACCGCCTTGGACATTGCTGGTGAGGTGAACAAGACCAGCTTCCTCTGCTTCTTTAAGGATTTTATATGCTTTGTCTTTCGAAATAACCCTCCCCCCCCAAGGGTGATCTCCTTCAAAAACACCTGGGACAGGTGCAATCCCCATGCAGACTTCAAGTGGTTTATCACAGGGATTTTCTGTCAGTCCCCTTTCTTTTTTGCAAATACACTCATTCACAGCAAAAGACTGGCCGTTTTCAATAATTGTTGATACCTGTTCATATGGCAAGGTCGCTTGCGTGTTCTCAATTTCCTTTTCTATAGGGATAACTTGCATAAGGTGAGGTTTGTGCTTGAAAAACTCTTTACCAAAAACTGGATAATATTTTTCACATAACTTGGCTAACTCTTTATCCATGGATTTCACTTGAAATTCATATATACCAAATGCCCAAGGCATCATTTTAAAAACTTTAACCTCTCCAAAATCAACTCCAAACAAATGGCCTTTACGCCACATGGTTTCAAGTTGTTCCGCTAAATCATCAATAGGTCTGCCGGTCCTTTCTGATACCTGCTCGGGTGTTTCAAATGTCAAACGTAAATCGCAGAACAGATCCGCTTCTGCCGGGGTGAATATTTTTTTTAAAATTTCAATCTCCACACCAGTTTCTGTAGCAGGAAAACCGTTAGGAAGTGTATCTAAAACCTTTGCAAGTTTTCTATATGCTTGGCTATTGTCCATATCTTTCCTCCTTATTTATAATTAATCGAATGAGTTCTTATCAATTTGCAATGATTTCAAAATTTCGGATGCAGTCGAATCAAAAAAAGTACATAAGTTCAATATCCAATAACGTATAAAATTGTCAAGATGTAATTCTATGGATATTGCTACATGACTCCATAATGATCGGACTCAATACTAATTTTCAGAAGTAGATTAGATAAGCGTTTTATCATCATTGCCGTATCGAGCATCGCATCAATTCAAACTATTCAGTCTTATCGACCGATAACTTTTGATTTTTCAACGATTTGCAATGAGTGATAAAATGAGGAACTGAACCAGCGTATTTTGGCTCAGCCTATGGGGATTATATCTTTGGGTTTAAGCCACAATCATTGTAAGGCAGCACTATTGAATATTTTATTTTTTGATTGAGACCACAATCTTTAGGTTTTATTTAATATTTTTCTTATCAAAACAGATAGATCATAATTTGATATAGGTTTTTGCACATATTTTTTAATCCCAAGTTTTATTGCTTTAGTTTCTGTAATCACCTCGCTATAACCTGTACAAAGTATAATGGGCATTTCTGGTTGGGTTTTTAAAATTTCTATTGCTAATTTATCACCTGATAACCCAGGCATGGTTAGGTCAGTTACGACTAAATCAAATTTTATTGAGCCTGCCTGGATTTTTTTTAATGCATCTATACCATTACTAAATGTATCTACTTGATACCCTTGGGATTGTAAAAAGTCATAGCAGGCTCCCCTTATCGCTTCTTCATCATCGACAACCATTATTCTTTCACTTCCCTTAATCTGGTTTTCTTTTGGAAATTCTAAGGCATCACTATCTGCATCATTCTTAATCTTTGGGAAATATATATAAAAGTTTGTTCCTTTACCCGGTTTACTATAAATGTCTAAAAAACTATCATGTTCATCCACAATAGCATGAACAAGAGCTAATCCTAATCCTGTTCCCTGACCAATCCCTTTTGTAGTATAATAAGGCTCGAACGCCTTGTTTATTTCATTTTTTTTCATTCCAATACCTGTGTCACTAACCTCAAACTTTATATATTCACCAGGAATAATTTTTTTATCCCACAAGTATCTTTTTTCAAAGATTTTGATATCGCTCAATGTAAGGGTCAAGGTACCACCAGTTTCCCTCATAGCATGATACGCATTGGTGCAAAGATTCATGATAACCTGGTGAATTCTTATTGGATCTGCATACACTGCAGATCGAGAATCAAGTTCTTTCACAATTTCAATTGTGGAGGGTATTGATGGCCGTAATAATTTTAGCGCCTCATTCACACTTTGAAACAAATTTAAACGGTGCTTTTGATATTCAGTCCGTCTGCTGAACGTCAATATCTGTTGAACAAGTTCTGCGGCTCTTTTAGCCCCCTTATCTACTTGGTCAATATACTTTTTCGCTTTTTCAGGTTTTTTTTCTATATTAGAGTGAGCAAGTTGGGAATACCCAAATATTCCTGAAAGAATGTTATTAAAATCATGCGCTATTCCGCCTGAAAGAGTTCCAATAGCTTCCATTTTCTGTGATTGTCTGAGTCTTTCATTTAGAATCAGTTCATCAGTGATATCTCTGGCGATTCCTACAACAGTTTCTTCACTTAAAGGAATTGCAATAAGTATTGTCGTTCTTTTTTCTCCATCAGGGCGGACATAGACTGTTTGTCCAAGGTTTTGAGCAGCATTAGATTTATTAAGCTTCTGAAGACGATTTTCATTTTCTTTGGGGGTTACATCCTGAGTTGTTAATTGTCTTAATTCTGACCAGTCCCTGCCGGTAAGTTTTAAAGCTGATGCATTGGCATCTAAATACCTACCCGATTTTTTATTTACAACAAAAATAGCATCGCTTGTTTTTTCAAAAAGGCTACGGTAGAGTCTCTCACTTTTTTTCTGTCTTGACACTGCATCATGAAGATTTGCCACCATAGAGGATATTGCTTCTTCAAGAATTTTTATTTCATTTCTACCGGATGTTTTGGTGTCAACTGAAAATGATCCCAGATTGTCCATTGAGATACTTGCCGTAGCCTCTGTCAAAATCCCCAAAGGTTTACGCAACAATTTTGTAGAAATCCACAAGAAAATTATCCATAATGCTGTGGTTTTTAACACCGCATTAATAACAAGCAGTGAAAATCCTAATTTCACCCTTTGAAAAACTACAGACGTATTGGAGTAAAGAGTGGCCTTGCCTAATTGCTTTATTTTTTTATTTTTAGTGTATAAAAGAGGGAATGTGTGTTGAAAAACATCAAAATTATATTTTCCATGAACAGAAGAGTCTTCTGGGAGTAGCCCTAATAAGTTTACATGCAACCCGACTTCACCCGTGATTTTCTTTTGAGTAATTATACCCCCGACTGCAACGTCCACACCATCGATATTCTGAATTTTAATGCCAACTAGTTCTGAAAGATTCAGCATACCTTCAAGTGTTGAGACAAGAGATTCATGATTCAAATGCCAAATATTAATCCCCAAGGCTTGTTCAAACGTTTTCTGGATATCCATTAATTCCTGATGGATATTGTTTTTTTGGTAACGGTATTCCATAAACATGTGACTTGCCGTCACTCCAATTGCAATAATTATGTATAAACCGAAAACAATTTTCAGCAATCTGGTTGCGATTGAGTTTTTAATAGAAATTGGTCGCTCAGACTTCATTCGTTCTTTCCTTTTAGGGTGATACCTTTCATCGCTTCATCCCATAATAGTTTGAGTCCGTTCCTGTCCCTTTGCGAGTAAGTGTTTTGCAGGATTCGTTTATCCGTGAAATCTCCTGGTAAACTGCTAATTTGAACTCTGTTTTTTTCATCGTCTGTCAGTTTATCAACAATGTTTGTTACTACAGGATATATTCCGACCTCCCGAATGAGATGGTCAACCTGAAAAGCAGGAGACAAACTTTTATTGATCCATTCTTCAGCGATTTTTTTTATGAATGGTTTCTCCACCAATGCTTGGGTCAATGCATATTCATCAATCCACCACATAGTTCCTTCCACAGGATCAGCCATCTTCCAAATTTCTCCCTTTCTTTTTAATGATGATAGAGAGTCACCCCATGATGTTGCAAAACTCATACCCAAAAGATCTTCTGGTTTATCCACACCGGTCCAGAGCGAGTGGGAATTGAGAGTTAGTTGTCTTAATTTTGTTCTGAATTTTTTATTATTTAGTGTGTCAAAATTGTTGATATCATTTCTCGGATATCCCATCGCCAGTGCAGTGATATTAATATTGTAAAGGTATTCGTGTGCCCCAATGACATATTTATTTTTATAAGCAGGATCCCAGAAAATTTTCCAGCTTTTAGGTGCTTGTTTGAATACCGATGTATTATAAGCAAGGCCATAGGGTCCATTGGCTACTGGGATGCCGTATACTTCTCCCTTATGACTATGGTACGAGGCCATTTTCAGGAGGGGAATCACATTGACATGGTTTTTGATGTTTTTCAAATCAAAGGATATGATGAGTTTTTTTTTAATATAATCAAATCGGTCATCTTTAATTGTATGATGACTGATTGTAACGAGATCAAAACTTTTTTCTCGTATGGCATCGTAAAAATCATCGACACTCCCGGCATAAGTTATATATAATTTTACCCTTCTGCCGTACTTAATCTCCATTTCATTTTCAAATTGTTCAACATGTTTTTTTGGAGTATACCCCTCCCAAACCAGCAATTTTAAATTATCTTCAAACCCTAATGCAGATAGGGGAATCAATAATAAAAGCATCGATAATAAATATTGTAATACTTTTTTATTTTTTGTTTCCATGATTTATCCTTTAGATAATTCATTTTCTTATTTTTGATTTGAGATACAAATATTTGTTGCCAGAAGGTTCATAAGCGCTTTTTGATAAATATCATGCCAAAATTATGCTTGAACTTGTTCAACAAAATAGTACTCAGCAGGGTTCCAACACCCTTTGTCATCCCGATCTTTATATAAGATGTTATAAGATTGGCCTGCCACGCCAAATGCCTTTGATTTCGTCAAGTGTATTTTTAGCTTCACTTGTGATTTTTTCTTTCTGTAAGATCCTGAGCTCTTTAATCTGATTAAGTGATGATCTGTCATACTATAATACACAGTTAGCTAAACGACTACAATAAGAAAAAAAAATACCAGAACTATCTGTTAATCCACATTTTTATTCAAAAGGAACTATCCACAAGATATTTATTTTTTAATTGCCCGGAAAGCAGTATTGGCAACTGACAAATAGTGAAAAATCTAAGAAGTACGCATAATATTATATACAGCCATAATACATTTAACAAAGGACATTAACTATTAAAAAAATCAAAACCCTTCGTTTATTTGGCTTTAATAGACCCAAAACTGGTAATTACAACATAAGGTCAAATAGCAATTAGTTCTTGACAATATATTACGCATACATATAATTCTGATAAATATAATATGTATAAGAGGTAAATTATGAATCTTCCCAATCCGCCAGACTGTCCGTATTACTTGGTTTCCAGAGCAACGCTTGCAGTGACATCCAATTTGAAAAAAGGATTTGCCAATCAAGGCATCAGTAATATAAGACCGGCTTATCTTGGTGTGTTGCTCTCTTTGTGGGATGAAGACGGCCTTAAGGCCAACGAACTTGGCAAAAGGGCAGGACTTGAACCCTCCACAATGACAGGACTTTTGGACCGCATGGAAAGAGATGGTCTGGCAAAAAGAAAACCAGATCCCAAAGACAGGCGGGCCAATAGAATTTATTTAACTAAAGCAGGAATTGACTCTCAAGTATCTGCCACAAAGGTTGTATCAAATACGCTTGAAAAAGTTTTTAACACTATCTCAAACAAAGATATAGAAACAACAAAAACAGTGCTTCGCACTATTCTTAAAAATTGCGGTAAGGAGGACATGAAATGAATAAAAAAATCGGGTTTACCTGTGCGTATACACCGGTTCCTTTAATCGAAGCCGCCGGATTTTCTCCTTTCAGGATTTTTCCTGAAACAAAAGCACCAGATCAATCCGGGCATCTGCTCCATGATAATCTGTGCCCCCACGTTAAAAAGGTATTAGACCGTGCCTTGGCAGACGACCTGCCTGATCTTGAAGGCATGGTTTTCATCAATTCTTGTGATGCCATGCGACGACTGGCTGATGCCTGGCATGACGCACGGCCAAATGACAAGATTGCGCTTTTAGACCTTCCTTCAGGCGTGAACAGCTTAAGTCTTAATTTCCTTTCAAAAGAATATGAACGCCTGGCTAAAATGCTATTTGAGTGGAACGATACTGACTTTTCGGAAGAAATTATAAAAGATAAAATTAATACATGGAACCATCTTGCAGGCGTTGTCAAAGAAATTGAAGGAACAATGTCCAACGGATATTTCCCAGGATATGCATCCGGCCTGCAACATATCATAAATACAGTAGCGACTGATTTAACGAACACAGCTCTTTTAATGGCTCAAGAATATGCTCAACCCAAAGCCCTGGCCTCAAAAGGCAGGGTGCCGGTTTATATTTTTGGAAATCTTTTATTTGATCCAAAAGTGTATGACCTTTTTGAAGACTACAATATTCATGTGACTGCCAGTGATTTTTGCACGTCTTCAAGATTCATCACGCCAATAGACAGCAAAGCAGACGAAAATATTTTCACGTCGATGGCCATCTCCTATCTTAGTCAAACACCGTGTGCCAGAACTATGGATACGACACTGCCCGGCAGTATCGCTCAAAGAATCGTTGAACAGGCAAAAATGAGTCATGCAAAAGGCGTTATCGGATTTACCTTAAAGTTCTGCGATCCCTATCTTGCAAGAATTCCAATGATCAGACAAGCCCTTCAAAAAGAATCCATTCCCTTTCTTATGCTGGAAGGAGATTGCACAACAGGTTCTATGGGTCAACAGCAAACAAGAATAGAAGCATTTACTGAAATGCTGGGGGTGTAATATGATGTATGAACATTTTGACAATGCTGTAAAGGGGATATCTAAAACACTTGAACAAGATCCTGAAGGTATCCATGCCAGAAAAAAATACGTCCTGGGACTGTCTAAGCTGGGGAAAAAACTGTATACCAAAGATGAAAATATCGCCTGGTGTGGTGTAACAGCGCCTTTTGATCTTCTCAGTGCCATGGGGGTCACGTCTTGTTTTGTTGAATTTGTAGGTGCAATGCTTGCCGCCACCCAGACGGCAGGTTTTTTCTTTGAAGAAGCTGAAGATTCAGGCTTTGCAACAGATTCATGTGCCTATCACAGGGCGGTCATGGGAGCGGTATTAAAAAATGCCATGCCTGAGCCTGATTTTATTATCGGAACCAGCAGCCCCTGCACGGCCGGTCTTGCTATTGTGGAAAATTTTGCGAAACAATATAAAAAAGACTTTTTCATTCTAAATATCCCTCAGAACTATACAAAAGATACGATTAATTATCTTGCAGCCCAAATTGAAGAAATGACCCACTTTGTATCTGATCATACCCAAAGACCCTTATCAAAAAAAAAATTGAGTCTTGCGCTTGAAAATTTCAACACCTGCTCTGGAATAATAAAAGATATCTATGAACTTGCAAAAACAAAGCCCTCTCCTGTTGACAATAAAATTTTAAAAGATTTTGGTACGGTAGTCGCTCTTTTAATGGGCACCCAGGAAGGTATTGACATCTGCCAGGCTTTTAAAGATGAATTATCTCACAGGATTGCGACTTCCCAACATCTTGCATCAAAAGAACACATAAGATTGATGTGGATTCAAAATAGAATTCAGTACCCCTTCCCTATTAATGAGATGCTTGACGATCTAGGCGCAAAGGTTGTAGTGGACGAATTAAACAATGTAACATGGGAGCTAATGGATCCTGACAATCCTTTTGAAAGTATTGCAAAAAGAATGATATCCATTCCATTTAGTATGAATACAAGCGAACGGATCAAAACAATGAAAAATCTTGCAACCGACTATCAGATTGACGGGGCCATCAATCCCTGCCACTGGGGATGCCGCCAGGGCACGGGTGCAAGAGGATTAATTTCAAAAGGGTTTAAAGATATCAATGTACCCGTACTGAACCTTGAAATCGATTGTGTGGATTCAAGAAACCTTGCCAAAGGTCAAATAGAAACGCGGGTAGAAGCTTTTATTGAAATGCTTTCTTAAAAATGTTGAATAGGAGAAATAAAATGTATTTCCTTGGTATTGATATCGGCAGTCTTTCCTGTGATGCCGTACTGATTGATGAGAAAAAAAATATAGTGTCCTCGTCTGTGATTCCCACCGGCGTAAAAAATATCGAATCTATTGCACGTGTGAAACAAAATGTTCTTGATTCGTCTGGAATACTTGAAGAAGACATCCAATTCATTATTTCTACTGGCTATGGAAGAACCCGGGTGAAAGAAAGAGATGGAGCGGTCACTGAAATCACCTGCCATGCTAAAGGAATAAAACATGTGATTCCTGAAACCCGAATTTTAATTGATATCGGAGGGCAGGACAGCAAAGCCATGCTGCTTGATCCAAAAGGGAATGTTACAGATTTTGCCATGAATGATAAATGCGCTGCAGGCACTGGCAGATTTTTGGAAGCCATGGCCAGAGCCCTTGAAGTAGATATTAATGAATTGGGCGAGTTAGACGAAGGCGCAACCAGTGATCTTGTTTTAAGTTCCATGTGCACGGTATTTGCTGAAAGTGAAGTTGTTTCTTTGATCGCCAGCGGTACGGAACAAAAAGAGATTGCCAAAGGCCTTAACCGTGCCATTGCAGCCAGGACAAATTCGCTTGTAAAAAGAGTGGCCAAAGACACAAGTGGCCTTGGCGTATCTATGTCAGGCGGTGTAGCGCGAAACTCAGGTGTTGTAAAAGCACTGGCTGAAAGTATGAATCTTGAAAAAGTAAATACGCCTGAAACACCAGATATTATAGGCGCCTTGGGTGCTGCTCTAATTGCTATTGACAGGGCGCAATAAAATATTAAACAATTTTTTGTAATATTCGTATCTGATGGGAAATTATGAAAATCACATCAACCAGTGCAGGTCCAGCTTACCTTGCAATGAGCGTTTAGATCTGATTGTTACAAGTGCTTAATGAAACGAAGCGTCATGAACAGCGTTCAAAGAAAAGCGATGCTTACAATTGTTTAAAGACACACCTGCCTATAGTTTTTGCTGTTTAACGAAGTGAGTTTAGGACTTGTCATCGGCTCAAGCAGTGAATAAAACAACCGCAGACCGGAACGGGTTATATAACGTATACTATTAAGTTTTCCTTTTTGATAAAGGGTATAAATCGTGCCTCATCTATCAGTAGTTATTCGATTATTTGGATTAAACTTAGATCTGTAATAAGGTGAACAAAAACTTGGCTCATGATTAGGACAACTATTGTTGACCCTAAAGATTTTTATTTTCTTGTTGATTAGGAGAATAAGTCATAACTCAAGCCATCCTTTCAAATTGATCCTCGAAGATTAAATTTTAAATAAAACAAAAAGTTTTTTGAATACCAGATCTTGTGGTATGGTGATTTTAAAAAAAGTCCGGCACGCTAAAAGAAACAACTGTTACCTATATTCTGATCCATGCATATATCTTTTGGAAGTTGTCGCTATGTTGAATATTTTACTCG
>JAAEKY010000309.1 GCA_024227235.1 Desulfobacteraceae bacterium
TCTGCAGTAAACCATCCTTTCATATGTTTTAGTAGCTCATCTCCCCTTAAAGGGTCTTCAATAATCAGATCCACCTTTCGATTCTTTGCTTCCCAGCCAATCTGTGCCTGTTTTTTAATTACCGGTCGCACAGGATCATGCACGGCAGCACACTTAAACCAGAGCATTGCTCTTTCCATAGTCTAATACCCCAAAATTATATTTGTTTATCAATTATTTCTGACTTTATATCAAAAAAACACCTGATTATACAACAGATCTTATTCTTGGGATTTGCCCATTACTTCATCGACCATTGCATCATTCCAAAGTTTGGAACCCGTACCATTCTGCCGGAATTTGATGAAATCGATTGTATTCTGACTTGTAATTAGTCGCTGGTTGAGCTTGAAGGCGAGCTCGCTTTTATACATGATCACCGCTTGTTTACAATCCACGCATGTGTTCAGGGCGCCTAACTGCGGGATTTTTGATACCGGCTTCAACTCTGTATAAAAAATCTTTTTTATCTTTCCCCAGCTCACCTTTTAAACTCAGATAATTGGAAGCATGATTCGTGTTGAATATGCAGCCAGTCAGGTCATCAGCTGTATTATATATCAGGGTATACAATTCCTCTAAAATCTGGGTTGAAGTACATGGTTGGAATTTGTTTTCTATATTCTGTGCGAGTATCTCTGATCCAGGGGTCATCTCCAGTGTAAGAGGGGAGATATACCACTTCCTTGGCAGGGGGGGAACCATACGATTTATCAGTTTTGCTGACTCAACAGCGTGTCTTTGACTTTTTTCCGGGTCATTCCCGGCAAGGCCCAGCAGGAAGATTCCGGAAAAGTCAATTCCTGCTTGGTGGCATTTTTGAGCAGCCAAGGCATAATCGTCCTGAGTCGCCCCTTTGTTGCAATCTTTTAGGGCCTGATCGTCCCCACTTTCAATACCAACATAAACCATTGTAAACCCTGCTTCGGCAAGCTGTTTTAAATCAGCATCAGACTTCTTGAGGATATCCTTGACATGAGCATAGGAGCTGACTTTTCTTAAATTTGGATGCTGCTGATAACAGTATTTTGTCAATTCAATGAGGACATCGGATTTCACAACAAATGCATTGCCGTCTTCCAAAAATATTTTTTCAACCCGGCTTCCGAACATTTCCTCCGCCTTACTGATATCGTTCTTGATATCTTTGATATCCTTTCGTACTGAAAATTTTTTTGTCCGATACATGGAGCAGAATGTACATCTGTGCGTGCATCCGTTTGTAACACTGATCAATAATGAATCCCACTCCGAAGGAGGTCTGAATACAGGTGCTTCTAAATTGCCGACATCCAAATTCATAGTTTTTATCTATCCTCTTAACGGCCTTATCGTTAAATGTATTTTTAAAAATGAATTCCATTTTAATTTCCCAAAGGCTGGTTGATACAATTATGGAATTCATATATCCGTAACACGAGCAGGGTGTCAATACAATTGTTGCTATATTGTTTTTCTAAATTCCAAAAGTGAGGGATACTTTTTACAATATCATGATTTCCCCTTTCAGCAGAAAACTGTATAGACTTGTATTGGTGCCTTTGAGATTTTTCAGGGCAAAAGAAGTTTCAACTTAATTTCCGGCCTCAAAAAGTAAATTATTTAAATTATCAATTAGAAGGCTTGGGGAAAAAATGAGTGGTTTTTCCGGTCAGGTAGTAAGCTGTCAGGCCCACCCATTCTTTTGCTGCCCATTTAAGTAGATCCAGATTTCCTGAAAAATTCAACTGTATTCTAAGCAGATTTCTTGGATGAGTTTTATGGTCTACAGGATAGGGAATAACGTTCCAACCGATTTTGGAAAAAACACCAAAGGATCTGGGCATATGAGATGCGCTGGTGATTAAAATCCATTTTTCATTTGGTTTGGGATTAACCCGGTGCTTTGTGAAAATTGCATTTTCAAAGGTGTTTTTTGATTGAGATTCAAATATAATTTTAGAAATATCCAGTCCTTGGTCTTTAAAAAGTCTTTTGGCGACATGAGTTCCTTTATACTCCTGTAATACCATACTACCTGTCCCACCAGTAAAAACGTGTTTGGCTGTGGGATATTTATTTGCCAGATGGATAAAACTAAACATCCTTTCCGATCTGCAATTTAACTCTGCCTGCTGCCAAAGAAATGATTTGAAAGAGTCCTCTGCTCCAGAAAGAACGATAATTCCATCAATTGATTCCGGTAATTCTTTTTTGGAAGTAAATCGTTTTTCCAAAGGGTAAAAAAGCCATTCTCCAACAGGAAGAATACTAATAATGATCATTGAAAAAACTAAAATACTAAGAAGCTTTGAGGCTGATTTGTATCGTTTCATCCATAAATAGATTAGGCTTGCAGTTAACAAAAGCAATAAAAGGATATCAGGGGAGAAAAACATCCAGAAAATTTTTGATATCCAATAAAAAGAAGTATTCATAGTATTGATAGTTAATTAGCGTTTGAATGAAAACTCACCCATCTGCTGCGTTGCTTCAAAATCTTAAAATCCTCGAGTACAGTAGTACACTCCGGTTTCAAGAGTCATAGCGCCTTGCATATAGGCAACTTTTCATCCAACACGGGTTTTCAGTCAGGCACTAATTAGTATCTGATTTCAAATGTTTCGAAATCGGAAATAGTATCCAAGGTTTGTGCCAATACCTTTTCAACTATTGCAGCAACAGATCCTTTATGGCACCATTCCACCATCTGGTCAACTAAGGGCTGTTCCCCTTCAAAGACTGCTTCTACAGATTGATCTGGAAGGTTTTTAACATATCCTTTGATATCAAGTTTGTCAGCAGCAGTTTTAGTTTCTGCACGAAAAAAGACACCTTGAACTCGTCCATGGATGTTCACTTGTATTTGAATTTTATTCGTCATTTTGTCTCCCTCGGCTTGTTTTGCTTAACGCGGCTTTTTTTATGATACTATCACCAAATTTTTCTGATATTGAATCGACAGCAAAATCCACAGATTCCCATTGCTTATTAAGTTTATCCTTTAGCGGCATTAACTGCAACTGGGTAGGGGCATTTTTATCTTTAAGTGCTGTTACGCCAACGCCTACCAATCTCACCTTTTTTTTTAATTGTATTTCTTTAAACAGGGCAAGAGCTTCTTTGAAAATAGCGGAAGAAGAGCAAATTGAGGTGGGCAGTTTTTTGCTCCGTGTGGTTTGTGAGAAATCGGAAAATTTTAGCTTGATAAATATATTTTTAGTAACAAGGTCCTTTTTCCTTAAAGTTCTTCCAACACTCTGAGACCTGTCCAGTATCATTTGCTTGATTCCTTCAAAATCGGAAATATCTTTTGATAGCGTTGTTTCGCTAGAAATAGATTTTCTTGTATAATTCGTTTTTACTGTTGAAGCGTCAATACCATCAGAAAGCTCTAAAAGCCGATGCCCCATTTTACCGAATTTTTTGATCAATATACCAAGGGGAAATTTTTTAACATCGCCTAAGGTCTTGATTTGTAGTGTTTGCATCTGTTTCATTGCAGTTTTACCAATTCCTGGTACTTTTTGGATGGGCAGGTTTCTAATAAACTCTTTCACTTGAGATTTTGTGATAATAGTCAATCCATCAGGTTTGTTCATGTCCGATGCTATTTTTGATAAAAACTTAATAGGGGCAATCCCAATAGAGCTGGTCAAGGATAATTGTGTAAAAACGCTTTTCTTAATTTCACATGCGATATCTTCTGGTGACCCAAACAGCCTTTCACATCCTTTAATATCAACGTATGCCTCATCAATAGAAACCTGTTCTACAAGGGGAGAAAAGTGTGAAAGAATTTTCATGATTTTTTTAGAGGTGGCTGCATATTTTTTCATATTCCCCGGTACGATAATCAGGTGATCGCATTTTTGTTTTGCCTGAAATACCGGCATAGCAGAGTGGATGCCGAATACTCTTGCTTCATAACTTGCTGTTGATACCACGCTTCTTTTTGAATTTCCGGAAACAATGACAGGTTTGTTTTTTAGAGCAGGGTTGTCTCTTTGCTCAACTGCAGCAAAAAAAGCATCCATATCAATGTGCAAGATCATCTTTTTGCATCTCTAATACATATTTGTGGATCAGCTCATGCTGTTCAAGGGAACATTGCTCAAAGATACAGTGACAAATATTGGTTTCATCTATTGTTAATATCCTAAGGCCGGTATAAAAGGAGGTATCATCTTTAAAGTTAGGAATATCAAGCTTGAATTTGACGAAATCAGAATCAAATTGTTCAAAATCTGAATTGTAAAACGCTATTCCTCCAGCACTGATATTGATTACCTGTAACGTTTTACCTTTGAACTGGATCTCAAATCCTTGACCATCTTTAAAATCATATCGGTACGCATCTCTTTTGTCTTTTGACTCATAAATAAAGGTATCAGTTTGCTGTTTCTTTTTTTTCCAGAACAAATTCGACCCTCCTGTTTTTCGCTCTGTTTTCTTCTGAAGTATTAGGCACTAAGGGCATGACTTCGCCATATCCGGTGGCAGTAAGCCGTTGAGGAATGACCCCTTTTGATACAAGATATTTTAAAACAGTGGTCGCTCGAACGGCTGAAAGTTCCCAATTAGAAGGAAAAATAGTTGTGGAAATGGGAATATTATCTGTATGTCCTTTTATATTAATGTTATATTCAGGGTAATCATAAAGAATTTGAATGATTTCATTAAAAATGGAAATAGCTGTGTTATTCAAAGAGGCGGATCCAGAATTAAACAAGGCTTTTCCTTTAATGCTCACAATGATTTTACCGTTAAGAACTCTTGATGAAATATTCTTTTTTTGTTGGCTTTTTTCTACAAAACGAGTGATATTTTCAACCAATGATTTTTCTCTTGAATGAAGCCCGGTAATATCCTCGATAGTGATCTGCGTATCAGCCGCTTCTGGTATCTCCATTAATTCCATTAACCCAATGAGGTTTTCATCTTCTTCTACCTGAACTTTTATCGTTTCTACAGCACGTCTATATTTTTCTTTTTCGAAAAAAGAAAGTGTGTACAACAGGATGAAAAAGACAAGCAAAATGGTCATGAGGTCTGCATAGGTAATTAACCAGGTTGCATCATCATCATATGTGATAAATGTGCTATTATAGGAGTTATCTCTCATTTCTCCTGCTTTAAATTCATCTTTGCCATAGGTTTACGCAATCTTGAGGAAATAAAACTGGAAAGTTTTTCATATATAATAACCGGATTATTATTTTTAATAATTGAAATAGCACCTTCCCGATGGATTTCAAGATTGATAATTTCAATGACCGTTCTGGATCGAAGTTTTCCAGCAATGGGAAGAAAAAATAAAGTGGATAATAAAGAACCGTAAAAAGTTGTAAGTAATGCCACAGCCATTGCCGGTCCAATATTTGACGGTTCCTGGAGTCTGCTCAGCATCTGTACAAGACCAATTAAAGTTCCAAGCATTCCAAAGGCCGGGGCATATATCCCCATTTTCCTGAATACATCCTGAACAATAAAATGTCTCATTTGAAGTGATTGGATTTCTGTTGTTAGTGCTGCTCGTATAACTTCCTCAGAGGATCCGTCTGCTAAAAGACCACAGGCTTTTTTAAGAAAAAGAGAATTTGTTTTAATTTTACTGAGCTCAAGAAGTCCTTTCCTCCTGCTGATATGACTTAATTTTATCATGGTGGCAACCGCTTCGTTCGGATCTTCCTTCTCTTTAGAAAAAACAAAATAAGCTGCCTTAAAAGCAGCAATCACATCCCTGAACTGAAATGTAATCAAGGTCGTGGCAATAGTTCCGCCAAAGACAATCATCAATCCTTGTATATTGACAAAATTGTAAAGATCTCCGCCGATATAGATAGCACTGATGATCAACGAAAGGCCAGAAATAATACCTATAAAAGATGCAATATCCATATTAAGCTTTTTTACCTCACACAAAAAAATAAGAACCCTAAGACGAACAGTATGGTGATTCAAACTTATGCTATATGATAATATTTCCATGGTCAAGATTAACTTAATCTGAAAATATCATGGCGCTTTTATTTTGGAAAATATCATGATATGTTTTATAAAGTATCAATATTCGATCCAATCTCTTGACATCGAAAAAAAATCTTACTTACTAGTATAAGAACTTTGAGGGTTTTCGGCCAAATACTAAATAGGCTAAATATAAAGATTAAACGGTTTTTATTGAAGGTGTTTAACTCAAAAAAATGAACTATTTCCCAGTCGAAAGTTTAAAAGAAGAACAAATACTTAACGCATTTATTTCAAAACTGCCTGAAGGTATTATTGTCTGCAATTCCAAAGGGGCGATTCGTTTATGCAATAAAAAGGCATTGAATTACCTGCTCCAAGGTTCACAGGAAATCGAAGATGAAGAATTAGTTGTTGGATATCCAATCACTGATTTTATGGATAAAAATTTAATTGAGCATTCTCTAGATGAAATTAATGAATGGTTGAAGCAAGATATTCAGGATATGGTTTCAACTTTTATTTTAAAAAAGAGCAACCTGATTTTAAAGGCTCAAGCATTACCTATATTAAATTTAAAGGCTCAATTTACAGGATTTGTCTTGATTCTTGCCGATATTACGAAACAAAGTCATGCAGAAAAAAGAGTGGAATCTCTTTTGCAGGTGCTTTCAAAAAATGCCCGTTCGCCTCTGGCAAGTATAAGGGCTGCCATAGAAGCCATGATAGAATTCCCTGCGATGGATTCTAACCGGCAATATCAATTTAAAGAGATTATCCAAAAAGAATCTGTCATCCTGAGCGATATGTTGAATAAAGCGTCAGATACTTATGCCAGTCTGACAAATACTAAAAGATCACTTTTACTTGTGTCTTGCCGTGAGCTCTTTGTAACTATAGCCAGAAGGGCATTGGAAAAACTTGGGTTAACTTTTGCCGTAAAAGGTGATGGGCCTGATGAAAATTCGTTTATTAAGGCTGATCCATATACATTGATCATGGCAGTGCTTTTTGTTTTGACACGTCTTAAAAATGAGAACGGACTGAATACATTTTATTCTCGTTTCAGTGTGGAAAATAAAATTATATCCATAGATATACTCTGGCAGGGAAAATTAATTAAACCAGAAGCGATAAAACTATGGGAAAATGAGGATATCCAGGTAGAAAGTCAAAAAATAAATCTTACCCTGAAAGATGTTTTAACCCATCATCACGCTGTCATCTGGCCCTATTCTGATGGGAGTGGCTCAGAAGAGATGCCGTATCTGAGATTTTTCTTTCCGGCTGAAGAGAAAGAAGAATTTAAAGAGATAGACCCCATGCCTATTTTATCCGGGAGCCGAACACAACTATTTGATTTGGAACTTTTTGATCATTCTGTGCAAAATCCTGAATTGGATGACAGGCTTTTAACTGAGCTTTCTTATACCTCCCTTATTCGTGAAATTAACCAGGCCAGTGCTATCGAAGAAGTTATTGGGAAACACAGCCAACTGCCCAGACTGATTCATAGTATGATTACCAGTGGCACAAAAATTCGTACAGTCACTTGGTTGGTGACAGCTTTTGCTGATGCTATTTTAAATAAAATATTTGAATTTGCTTTAAACGAAATAGGACATAGTCCTGTTCCTTTTGCATTTATAACTCTTGGCAGTGAGGGAAGAAAAGAACAGACGCTAAAAACAGATCAGGATAATGCCATCATTTTTATGGATTCTGACTCGAAAGAGAATCAAGCAAGTGTTCAATCGTATTTTCTAAAGCTAAGTGAAAAAATATGTATGTGGCTTGATCAGGCGGGTTATGATTATTGTAATGGCGGCATTATGGCCAAGAACCCTAAATGGTGTCAGCCCTTATCTGTTTGGAAAAATTACTTCTATAAATGGGCAACAACTACCGAGCCGGAAGATTTGATGAATGCCAGCATTTTTTTTGATTTTAGGTTTGCATATGGTGAAAAAAGTATTGTGGATAATTTAAGTGAATACTTATTTGAAATTATGGAAGATAATGCAGCCTACTTTCGAAGCATGACACAGAATGCCATGCAGTTTAAACCCCCCATTGGATTTTTTAATAATTTGATTACACAAAAAAAGGGGGAGCATAAAAAGTGTCTTGATATAAAAAAGGCCAATACACCTATTGTAGATATGGCCCGGATTTATTCATTGTATAATCGGGTGAAAGAGACCAACACTCAGGACAGAATTTATCAATTATATATAAAACAAATACTTTCCAGAAGTGAATATAATGAAATTGAACAGGCATACAGCTTTTTAATGCAGATAAGATTCATGGGACAAATCAATTCAATTGTTGGAGAAAAATTTACCCCAAACAATTATATTAATCCTAAAAAGCTTTCTTCGATTGAAAGAAAAATGTTAAAAGAAATATTAAAAAAAATCAAATCTTTTCAGACAAAGTTATGTTTGGATTTTACAGGCTCATCAGACTGCCAGATTTCATAAATTCATAGCAAAAAAATTGGAATTTACTGTTCTTTTTAATTGCTCTATTCTTCTAAATTAATTTCATAAAATAATCAAAATTTATTAAATCAAAAATTAAATAGTTTTTTGATAGTGTCACATTAAAAAAATCAAAATTTTTTTAAAAATTTTCGTACCTGATCATTAAATTTTAAGTGTTAAATATTGAATCCAGATAATTATAATATGAAAAATACAGATAGCCGCTGAAATTATTGGAAAAGTAATAATTTGTGTATTACGGACACGCGATATTAGTGAAACACTAACCTTTTTAGCAGTAAAGAAAAAAAGGTAAAAAACTGCCTTGACATTGCAAAAACATAATGTAATAGAACAATAAATCTGATCCAATATTATTTAGTGAATGGTGTTTATTAACTTATTACTAAGGAGGGAAAGTCCATGGTTGACAAGTCAAGGGAGGAGTACTGGCGGCGAAATGTTAAGCTAGTTACTGGATGTCTAATCGTATGGTTTATCGTGTCTTTTGGGTTTGGAATTATTTTAGTGCATCCTCTTAATGCGATCATGATCGGAGGATACAAGTTAGGGTTCTGGTTTGCGCAACAAGGCTCAATGTATATTTTTGTGGCATTGATCTTTTTTTATTCAAACAAGATGGGGAAATTGGATAAAGAATTTGGCGTAGAGGAAGAATAAAGACTAAAAGGAGATGAACAATGAGTTTGAAAGTAATGACGTACCTTGTTGTTGGAGCAACTTTTGCTCTTTATATTTATATCGCGATCAGGTCAAAAGCAAAAGACACCAATGATTTCTACGTAGCCAGTAAAGGTGTCCATCCTGTTCTTAATGGTATGGCCACTGGCGCGGATTGGATGTCTGCGGCATCTTTTATTTCCATGGCAGGCCTTATCGCATTTTTAGGTTATGATGCATCTGTTTACTTAATGGGTTGGACCGGCGGTTATTGCCTTCTTGCCATGCTGCTTGCACCATACTTAAGAAAATTTGGTAAATTTACAGTATCAGAATTTATTGGTGAAAGATACTATTCCAATGCTGCAAGAATGGTTGCAGTACTTTGTCTTGTCACTGCATCGGTCACCTACGTTATCGGTCAGATGAAAGGCATCGGTGTTGTCTTTTCCCGTTCTCTCGGTGTTTCATTTGAGGTGGGGATTGTGATTGGTATGATCATCGTTTTTATCTATGCGGTTTTCGGTGGTATGAAAGGGGTTACCAACACTCAGATTGCACAATACTGTGTTCTTATTTTTGCTTACACTGTTCCTGCAGTATTTATTTCTCTTACCCTTACTGGTATGCCAATTCCACAATTGGGTCTTGGAAGTACAATGGCTGATGGTAGTGGCTTAGCACTTCTTGAGAAACTTGATGGTACTTTGGTTGAACTTGGTTTTGCGGAATACACGGCCCAGAAATTATCAACAACGAATATGCTCTTTTTGACCATGTCGTTGATGATCGGTACTGCTGGACTGCCACATGTTATCATGCGGTTCTTTACCGTACCTAAGGTAGCAGATGCTCGTTCTTCTGCTGGATGGGCACTTGTTTTTATTGCTCTTCTTTACACCACAGCGCCTGCAGTAGGTGCCATGGCTCGTATGAATCTGATGGATACTATTCAGACCGGAGCCGTTGGAAGTGCTGACGGAAACATTGAATATGCAAAAGTACCCCAATGGTTTAAGAGTTGGGAAGCAACAGGTCTTTTAAAGTTTGAAGACAAAAATGGTGACGGCAGAATCCAGTACTATGATGAAAAAGGTCTTAAAAATGCTGAATCCTTTGGTTGGAAAGGTAATGAAATGATTAAGGTTGACAGGGACATCATGGTTCTTGCCAATCCTGAAATCGCTGGACTGCCTAACTGGGTTATAGCACTTGTTACCGCAGGTGGTATTGCTGCAGCTCTCTCAACGGCTGCGGGTCTTTTACTTGCGATTGCAACTGCAGTTTCTCATGATGTTTTAAAAGGCTGGTTAATGCCTAATATTTCGGATCAGCAGGAATTGAAGTACTCACGTATAGCTATTGGTGGTGCCATCCTGGTTGCTGGTTACCTTGGTTTGAACCCACCGGGTTTTGCCGCACAGGTTGTTGCCCTGGCATTTGGTCTTGCTGCATCTTCCATATTCCCAGCTATCATGATGGGTATCTTTTCAAAACGTGCAAATGACAAAGGCGCCATCTGTGGTATGCTCGCAGGTTTAGGAACAACTCTTGTTTATATCTTTATATATAAAGGATGGTTTTTCTTTAAATCAACAGCAATGCTTCCTGATAATGTAGATAATTGGTTATTTGGAATCAACCCACAAGCATTTGGTTTTGTCGGTGCCTGTATTAACTTTGCTGTTTCTTATATGGTTTCGAATATGACTGAAGAGCCACCTGAGAGAATTCAGCAGCTTGTTGAAGATATTCGTGTACCAATAGGTTCAGGCGAAGCTCAAGATCATTAATAATAAATAATTTAATCATTAAGCTGGCCCAAGATTTTGGGCCAGCTTTTTTTTGTCCAAATTATGTTCTATTTGTATTTGGGTTTAAGTGGCCCCAATAAATTCAACCTTAAGCTTTTGATGTAGCTTCTCAGTAATCTTAAATATTTCTTTAAGCATGGCCTGATCGATGCTGGAAAGGTTGGCAGGATTGATATAGTTATCAGGCTCTTCTTCTTCATCCATGATGGTGGTAATTTGCCTTAAAAATCGTAAATTCATCATGTGATTATAAGACCTGATAAGGTCTAAATATTCTTTATTGCTCAGGGTATGCTTAGTATATAGCCTAAACAATCTGGTTAATGTGTTCGTGGTAGAAATCCCTTCTTTTAAGGAGTAAATTCGAGCGAAATCAGTGATAGGCATCAGTGCTTTTTTTATATCGAAAGACCCCTTATGTTTGCCTTTTTCTTCTACTATAAATTTACCAAAAAAACTTATAGGTGGCTTAAAGCCAAAAGAATTTTCAGTCAGACAACGTAAAATCCCCGGCCATTCCCTAATCGATTCTAAGAGATAATCTTTGAGTGTTTCTGTCAGGCTTAAATCCCCCCAGGCTCCCCTGAAATCGAAGAATATACTTGAGTATAATACCTTTTCAGGATCAACACTGCGGATCCAACTTTTAAAATAACCCTTCCATACATTCAGGGGTTGGCACCATTTTGGGTTTTTAGCCATATTATCACCATCACAAAATTTGTATCCTGCAATGTTCAACTGGTTACATGTGAGCTCTGCAAAATCAGTGAAATATTGCATGGCTTTTTCGGCATCAGCCTTATCAGGTAAATCTTCAAATATAATAGCATTATCCTGATCAGATATCAGTGTTTGTTCATCCCTGCCTTCAGACCCCATTATAACGAATACAAACCGGCAGGGGGGTTCGCCAATTTCATCAATTGTAAATTGAATTATTTTGTCTAGAATTGATTCTGAAAAAGTAGTAATTAATTTTGTGATATAATCTGGATTAGCGCCATTTTTAATCGGGTCAAGCAAAAGCTCTGAAAGTTTTGTATGAAATCCTTTAAGATGCTCAATACTCTGGGCGGACTGGATGGTTTTGATTAGAAGATATGTTGAGTCAGCTTGGGAAGACACTAAATCTTTTGCAGTAATAATTCCGATAATATCATTTGCTTTACTGCTAATAGCCAAATGCCTTTTATTTTCTATATTCATCTTTAAAAATGCATCGAAAACCTGGCTGTCAGCAGGTATTTTAATAACAGGAGAAGACATAATTTTACCAACAGGTTCTTGAAGGTTAAAGCCTTTTGCCAGAACCTTGGATTTGAGATCTTCATCAGTGACAAGGCCTTTTATGCTTCTGTCTTTATCTCTAATGAGGATGGCACTTGAAGAATTTTTACACATTTTTTCAACGGCCGTTTTGATGGGTGTATCTATAGGGCAAGTCGCAATATTAGGCCTAAACATTGCAGAAATGGGCTGATTAAAAAAAGGAAGGTTAAACTCTTTATCTCTAATATGCCTTAATATGATTCCTGCATAGGATTTATTTAGCATACACTTACCGAATTCTGCGGTAAAATATTCTCTGAATTCTTCATATTTTTCACATATTTGTGTAAAAACATGTGCATCAAATGTTAAGAATTTTGAGTCGGAAAGTACTTTTAATGTCCGAGTACTCACAGCGTCATTCATTAAAATTGAAATGCCACCGAAATTATCCCCTTCTTTAAGATCCTTTTTAAGCGTTTTGGCAAAATTGTTCTCAAAATAATATTGAGCAGATCCTTTCGACAATATATACAGCTTTTCTACTTTTGTTATCTCCTGTACGAGCAGGATCGTATCTTTTTTATAATTTTCGTAAGAAAAGCAATTGAAAAGATTCTCCAGTTCTTTTTTGGGAAGAAGAGAGAATGGTGGGTCGCTTGTCGTTTGTTTCAAATATTCACCTCTCGTTAATTTAGGAACGTACAATAAATAATGTTACCCATAATTATTGTTTTTTTGCTGTTTTTTACGTTTCTCGGCGGTCGCATAGCCAGTTTAGCTTCCTCCTTGCGCCTTGAATACGACAAAAACATCTGCTAATTTTGTGCCATTTATATAATTCCCGTTCCATAGTTAATATTTTAGTCTAGAGTAGTAGGTTTTTTTCGATGCTTCAAGTGCATCCTTTAATGTGAAAATTCCATTTGAATTCAAAAAAGGGACCAACTTTAAAAATATTTCTGCTGTAGCAATTGCATCGCCTAAAGCCGTATGCCGGCCAATAATATTGACCCCTAATCGTTTGGCAATACTTTCCATATCATGATGTGCATTAATAGGGTAGACAGCAGCAGATAATAAAAGTGTATCCAGAACCAAGTTAGAAAAGGCTGTATTCGTAGATTCCTCTTTCACTTTAAGCATTTTCATATCAAAGGCTATGTTATGACCTAAAAGGACAGTATCATAAGTATAAATTTTAAATAGGGGAAGAATAGTTTCTATGTCTGGTTTTCCTTTTACCATTTCATAGTTAATTCCATGAATTTTGTAAGATTCGATAGGGATATCCCTTTTAGGGTCCACAAGCTCTTCAAAAATATCCTGGTAGACAATCCTGTTATTTACGATTCTCACAGCAGCTATGGAAATGACTTCATCTCCACCATCTGGATCAAGTCCTGTTGTTTCTGTATCAAAAACTGTGAATATGATTTTCCTTAAATCTGTATTAAAGATGTCTTTTGTGGCATCATCCACTTTAAAAAGATCAAAATCATAAAATTCAGGTCTGCTTTCGGCAATAACTGCCCCTCGTTTTTTTGTTTTGAAATCTGTTTGAAGTTCTGCTTCTGCAGTAATCCTGACTTGAAAACAAGTCTGAGGATCTTTTGAAATGATGTCAAATTCAGATCGATTCTGTTTCAGAACATATCCAAAAGAGGGCTGAGATCTTATTTTTTTAGTAAAAATATTTTCAATTTGATCCTGGCTTGCAGGGATGCTATGCCATTTTATATCAAATAAAATTTGACCATTGTTGAAACTGACCATAAGATCATATTCTTTGTCATTTGTAATTTCTGATAAATTAATAATGAGAAAAATAAATGCCACAGAAAGAGAATAGGAATCTGCCAGCATTCTTTTGCTCGGTTCTTCATTCTTAATATTTATTTTAATGCCGTTCTGTTCCCCGGCTCTTTTTTGTATATCAATGAGAAATTCAGACAATAAAAGTTTGGTCAAGGGAACTTTAGTTATTGTGGCATCTAGAATCGAAGAAGATGTATCATTTAGCTGATTTTCAATTTGTTTGTAACACTCAAGCATTTTCTTTCTGAATACCTTGTGGGAAGCTTTCTGACTGGAAGGCATTTCAATTAAATCTTTCACGAATAATTTTGTCTGGTCAAAATGGGATACCATGTTTTGTTTAAAAGACAATAGTGTATTATCAATATTTTCATATTGGTTAACCTGGTCTGAGATGTCTTTAAATGTAAGAATAAAACCGGTCATTACTTTTTCCTGGTCAAGCACAGGTATGGTTTCAATACTAAGCAAGCGGCCTGTATAGATGGGCGTTATAAAATAAGAGGCCAGGCTTTCTTTATTGTTATTTAATCGCTCCTCTATTTCTTCAATTGCATGCGCAACTAATTCTTTATCAATGAGATGAAAAATAGATCTGCCAAGACCGATAAAATGGTCTGCTCTGCTGGGATATGTGCTATGTGAAAAAAGTCTTTTTGCCCGCGAGTTGAACAACAGTATACCGCCGCTTCTATTGCAAATAATAACGCCTTGTGGCAGTTCTGCCATAATGGCTGCCAAAAGGTTTCTTTCTTTCTCGGTCTCCTTTCGTGCAGACAGGATTTGTTCAGTAATATCTTTACTTAAGTTTTCGAAAATTTCTGCAAAATCATTTATGATTTCTGTTAAGGTGGAAATTTCTTTGCTACCCGAAATTTTCAGGCGGTGAGAAGGATTCGTCGAGTAAATTGTTAAGGCTTCAGAAGAGATTTTTTTTAGAGGATAAATATAATTCGTATATATGGAATCAATCCCTAATCCAATGACTGCCATAAGTGTAATAGTTATTGCAACCAAAGCAAAGGAGTGTTTCGTAGCAATAGCTTCAAGCATTTGTGCCTGCTCAATATTAAGGGCATTCCAAATGTATAAACCAGTGCTACCTACTACGAGAAGAGTAGCAGTGAGAATGAAAACGGTTACCTTTAAAAATCTGTTTGATTCTTTCATTAAAAAAAGAAAAAAAGAATTCTGTACCGAAAAATTGGTACAGAACTCTTCTGTTATCCTTTCAATAATTCAAATACGTTTTTACTACCTTTTTTTTATTATTCTGCCAATTTCCCGTAGCCGATTTCTCCTAAGGATTCTTCAATTTCATCCAAAATAGAATAATCATCTATGGTTGCAGGAACTTTGTACTCTTTTTGATCTGCAATTGATCTCATGGTACCCCTTAAGATTTTACCAGATCGAGTTTTAGGCAGTCTTTGAACCACTGTTGCAGTTTTAAATGCAGCAACCGGTCCAATTTTGTTTCTAACCAAGGCGATGACCTCTTTAACTACTTCATCATGGTTTCTATTGGCACCTGCATTTAGGACCATCATTCCCAAAGGTATCTGCCCTTTGAGTTGATCCGCAACACCCATAACAGCACATTCTGCAACATCAGGGTGCCCGGCAATAGCTTCTTCCATGCCACCGGTAGATAATCTGTGGCCGGCAACATTGATAATATCGTCTGTCCTTGCCATAACAAAGACATACCCCTCTTCATCGATGAACCCTGCATCAGAGGTTTCATAGTATCCAGGAAATTCACTAAGGTATGTATCTTTATATCGCTGATCATTTTGCCATAATGTGGGAAGCGTTCCAGGAGGCAAAGGCAGTTTAGCTACAATAGCACCAATGTCTCCCTTTTTGACCGGATGGCCGTCATCACCTAGGACATCCATTTCCCAACCCGGAACAGCTTTTGTAGGTGAACCTGGTTTGATATCAAATTGATGAATTCCCATGCAATTGGCTGCAATGGCCCAACCGGTTTCAGTTTGCCACCAATGATCAATCACAGGTATCTTGAGTGCATTTTCCGCCCAAGTCAACGTATCTGGATCCAATCTTTCTCCTGCAAGGAACAGGTAGTTAAAACAGGATAGATCAAATCCACTCATTAGTTCAGCATTGGGGTCTTCCCGTTTAATCGCTCTGAAGGCAGTAGGCGCTGTAAACAGGGTGTTTACCTTATGTTGAGAAATAATTCTCCAGAATACGGAAGCATCCGGTGTCCCAACAGGTTTGCCTTCAAAAATAATGGTTGTACACCCCTTAAGAAGGGGGCCGTAAACTATATATGAATGGCCGACAACCCATCCTATATCAGAGGCTGCCCAGTAGACATCACCCTTGTTAACACCATAAATAGATCCCATAGACCACTTTAAAGCGACCATATGACCGCCATTATCTCTTACAACTCCTTTGGGTTGTCCTGTTGTGCCGGAGGTGTAAAGTATATAAAGTGGATCTGTCGCATTTACAGGAACGCAATCCTTGGGCTCTGCAGTTGCCATAGCTTCTTCCCAGTCAAAATCCCGACCTTCAATCATATTGGCTTTGGCTTGAGGGCGCTGATAAATGACACAGGCGCCTGGTTTGGAGTCTGACAGTTCAATGGCTTCATCTAAAAGTGGTTTGTATTCGATAACCTTTTTAATTTCTATGCCACAAGAAGCAGATACAATTACTTTTGGTTTGGCATCATTGATACGGGTAGCCAGTTCATTGGCAGCAAAACCGCCAAAAACAACAGAATGAACAGCGCCTATCCTGGCACAGGCCAGCATCGCAAAAACAGCTTGAGGGATCATCGGCATATAAATAATAACCCGATCTCCTTTCTCAACGCCTCTTGCAGAAAGAATTCCTGCAAATTTTGAGACCTGATCCTTTAATTGAGAATAGGTATATTTTTGAA
>JAAEKY010000310.1 GCA_024227235.1 Desulfobacteraceae bacterium
AAGATTTTCATTGGGATGTCATCATGTTCGATGAAGCCTCTATGATTATGTTGGCGCAAATGATTTATGTACTCTATCAACAAACCCATTGCCGCTTTATTATCTGTGGCGATCCCTTTCAAATTCAACCATTGGTTATCGCTGAACAATGGAAAACGGAAAATATTTATACGCTGGTAGGAATCAACCGTTTTCAATCTATCAACACCGTGCCACATCACTTTCCCATCACCCAATTAACCACACAATATAGAAGTATTCCGCCCTTGGGTACGTTATTCAGTCAATTCAGTTACGACGGCATTTTAAAACACCACCGCCAAATAACTGATAAAAAACCGCTGAAACTGGAAGGCTTTGATTTAAAAGAAATTACGGTGATTAAGTTTCCTGTTAATCAAGAAAGCCTGTATCGCGCACGGCGTTTAGAAAACGGTGTATCATATTTACTCCGCGATTTTGACGGTTGAAATGGCACTTTCTCTCTCCAAAAAAGCACCTAATGGATGGAAAATAGGCGTTGTCTGCCCTTATCTAGCACAAGCCACTTTAGTCGAAAAAATGCTTGCTGCCTTCCCTCATCCACACATTTCAATCATCACTGGCACGGTGCACCGTTTTCAGGGCGACGAATTTGACCTGATTTTGAATTTATTGAAC
>JAAEKY010000311.1 GCA_024227235.1 Desulfobacteraceae bacterium
CAACGTCCGCGGCTTCGGGACCGTCCCCCGGCCTGCCGGTGTCCGTATAATGTTTGACGCCGTTTTCATCCGTCCAGAAAAAGATCTTATCGGAGGCCGTAGCCGTGGCAACAGCTGCGGCCAGAAAAATAAGGGCCAGTACGGGGATGATGGTTTTTTTCATTTTAAGACCTCTTGCCTTTTTGTATCAACAATAGATGGATCAAACGCTGGTTATATATACCAATTTAAGGATAAACAAAGCTTAAGTCAATCAAGGTTTTTTTGTCAAAAAAAGGCTTGAAGAGGGGGGCGGCATTTTGCGTTAAACTCGGCCCGGCCGCGGCAATAACCCACATAACAGCCCGATTGATATTTATGCCAATTTGCAGTATATGTTCATTTAGGCCCAACTTTTTCTTTCCATCCATAGGGTCCGATCCGTTAAATTTGTTCTGACAGCCACGCTTTGAAAGCGACGAAAAGCATTTGTGATGTTTGGCAAGAAACCCCATGACTTTAGCGGTCTGTTTTTCTGGTAAGACAACCCATGGAATTTAAGGGGGATACCATTACAATGATATGCGGAACCGGATAACTACTTGTTATGTGTGAACATGAATAAAGCACTCGAAATACATGATTCAACACTAAGCGAAATTAAAAAAGAAGGTTTGTCTATCACGCTTTGTCTTGGAAAGGCTGTTATGCACCATTCTACTGGCGAGCCAGGTTTGGACAGAGGAACTTGCTGGATACAAAAAATTGAAATACGGCTTAAAAATCCTCAGATTATTAGTGAGCCAGATGATATCCCCAATCAGTTGGATTTTGGATACTTCGTAGTCAATGAGACAAAATATACAAATGTGATAAAAACCCCATTACATGAATCGGTCGACACAGAAGTCTTCTTTGAAACGTTTTATGGTAAAGAACTACATGTAAAAGCAAAAGGAATTGAAATAATTGAAATTGGAGAACCCACATATCTTCAAGGGTTTGAACCATAGGGGCACATAACCTCACCACTCACAAGGATTCGCAGGAGCGAGCCGCCTTGGTTTTGGCCTATATTGGTGCTAAACTATCATTTGCAGGGTTCGCAAAGCCTGCTCACCTGAGATGGTGGGCGTTGGAGACACGAAATCAATATGATAGTAGATATTCCCAAACCATCAGATTTCAAGCTGTCGGGGATTAATTACCTGAATTTATCCTTTTCGCGAGTGCTTCGTCTTTTATGGCACTTAGATGAATCTGAAGTGTGCGTATGGGATAGTGATGGTAGTGTCACTTCAGAATACTGGGTGGCTGCTCAGGAGCCATTAGCGACTGCCGTTACACTGCTTTACCAAGCTTGTGAGTTTCTTATTAAAGGATTGATTTGTGAGGTAAGCCCTTATCTCCTAATATCTCTGTCCCCTAACAAATGGCCAAGTGGTTGTTCAACAAAGGATATATCCTTCTCAGAATACCGAACTGTTGATGCACAAGATCTTGTAAAAATAACAAACACAGTTTGTGAAAATAGGTTGCCGGATCAATTCATTACTTTGTTTGACCGTATCCGGCGGGATCGAAATAAACTGACTCATACCGCTAAATGCGGGGTGGTATTGATTCCGGATGATATCCTGAAAGATATTCTTAATGCCTATTCGATTTTAGTTCAATCAACTGACTGGATTGAACAACGCAGGAATTATTTATCAAATAATTATGAAACGATTGTTTATTCATCTGATCATATTAACTGTTACTATTCTTGGGAAATATTGAAAGTATCTTCTTTCTTAACACCAAGTGAGGTAACAAAATATTTTGGATACAATAATAAACAGAGAGCTTATATTTGTCCTGCATGCGACTGCATTGAAAAGTTTAAGGTCGCATATCTTGATCCAAATAAACCTAATTCAGAAAGTTTGTCATGCGTAATTTGCGGGAAATTGATACCTGTAATTCGAGAGTCCTGCAAGTATTGTCGGGGTAATGTTTTAAGTAAGAGCAATATTTGTTTATCATGCGGGAGTCCAAACGAAATAACAAAGCTATAAAAAAGGTCCAACCTTGCAGCGGCCTAGGCTGGGTTGAGTTTGCGAAACCCAGCATTAAAAAATCCCAACGGCACAGGGCATGCCCGGCCCGACTGATGATTTTATATGGCTTTTTTTCGCCATTGTTTCTTTTTTAATGAAATAATCTGTTGTCGGGTTTCGTTTCTCAACCCGACCGAAATTGAATTTGGTGAAAGATATGGAAAACAACCAAGAGAAAGATAATTTGTCGTTGTGGTTGGGGTTTTGGAAATTTGTTTTAGGTACGGTTGCACTTGGGATCATTACAGCTGTTCTTAATCATCAAATTCAAAGCCGCCAGCTTGCCGCAGCGGAGAAAAATCAGGAACAGGCTTATGTGGAAAAATTTGTAGTTCAGGCCCTAGACGAAAATTTAGCCCGTAGGTCGGGTTGAGGAACGAAACCCGACAACA
>JAAEKY010000312.1 GCA_024227235.1 Desulfobacteraceae bacterium
CAGGACAATATCAGAACATTTATCTACTCTCACCCAAACGACAAGGAGTGGCAATACTTCTCATCCTTTTTGGTTAGAGAATCCTCACCAGTCCCTGAACCAACCACCGTCATTCTCTTCGGGATAGGCCTTTTGGGACTTGCAGGAGTAAACAGAAGAAAGCAATAACAGCATAAAAGTTAAATAAGCATTTTAGGAGGCAGGGTCATTCAATTGGCTCTGCTTTTTTTATTCTTATTCAAACTGATAAATAACCCTCGATTTTAATTATTTCTACGGTCAAAGATAATTATCCATGTCATGAGTATTCAAATGTCGGTGTACGGTCAACAATAATGTAAATATCTTTGAGTTTGAAGTTTTGATATGAATCATCATAATCTGGATACCCATGCCATCAGTTTTTAGTATTAATTTTACCCTCTTTTAAGAAAAATATTTCCTCAATTATGTAATAAATGTAATAGATTGGCTTTCGAGGATATCGGATTAATTAGAGAAAAACCTTTATTGACCTGCATCCTTGAATAATATGCATTACGGTATGAATTTTGCACCAAATGTTTAGAAACTGGAATATTAGATATGAACTCACTATTGAGCATGTATCATGTATATGAATCTTTGGTATGATGGAGTAGTTATGAAAAAGTCATTTTTTTTATTATTTATTAGTTTTATCTTTTGTTTTTCTGTTTCTAATCTTTGTGCGCAAACTACAGTGATTGATTTTGAAGGAGCATTTACGGGTGGAGCCAATGGATGGCAAACTATAGACTACGAATACACGAATGAGTTCACTCACGGTTTTACATTTACGGGTGCTCTTAGTAAATCTTTGGTTAAAGATTCAACATTACAGTATTCACGCCCTACTTCTGATACTGCATTGAGTGTTCATGGAACTGGTTCTATGGGAGTTTTGCTTACTGCAGATGATGGAAGTCTTTTTTCTATTCTGTCACTTGAAGTTGCAGCTGCCTGGTGGAATTATAATGACGGATTCAGTGCGACTGGAACCTATGAAGATGGCAGGACAATAACGCTTGTAGAAAATCCTCTTCCTCTACATGCCATGCCTGATTGGATGTCGGTTGAATGGCTTCCAATTTCTTTTTCACCAGAGTGGAGCAATCTTAAGTCAGTTCAACTAAGTAATACTGAGATTACATCGATTTACATTGATGATCTTGAATTAGTAAAAGGTGCAGTGCCTATTCCAGGGGCTATCTTGCTATTTGGAAGTGGGCTGGTTGGCCTTGTGGGTTTAAAAAGGAGAAAATAACAAACAATTTTTTTTTTAAAATTCACGAGGATGAGATTTTAAATAATTCTGCCCTTTTATTATGCACAATGGTTAACTTTAAATATTTGATTAAACTAAGCATTAATTATCCTATCTGTAACTGCCGGTCATCTTTAACTTGTCATGGATAATGTAAATATCATTGAGTTTGAAGTTTTGATTATTCAATTGATTGTAATGCAAGAATCTTTGACTCTTGCCCAATCAACTTAATCTCCAATTATTTGTTGTTTTGCACATTCAGACTGAATAAGTGGGTAAGCTTAAAAACCTTCACTAATTCATAACATCAATTATTCTACGTGGCGCCTATTTTATACCACATTGTGGCATTTTTTTCACATTTTTATGTAATCTTTTTCACATTTTTATGTAATCTGTTTCATTTATAATTTTCAGATTTTATCTCATTATGTAACCATCTGTATTTATAGCAAAATAAATTTCAAAAAATGTGTGATGTATTGGCACGTTATTTGTATCACAATGTGGTATTAGTTGAATGATAAATAGGTAAATGAATTGCTATTCTAAGGGGGTAAATGTATGAAAAAAAATAAAAAGAACTGTTGGGATTCAGCCAAAAAACTTTTGTTATATGCTATAATAAATGCACTGCTCTTAGCTCCAGTGAATGCAATTGCAGATACAATTTTATTCGCTCATGTCGATAACTATGGTAATTATCATGACGATGGGGAACGCATTAAGCAGATGTTGGTTAATGCTGGGCACACTGTAACTAGCCGCGACCTGGATGTAGCAGTTTACACTGATTATGATGATTTTAATCAAATATTCGTATATGATCTATATCATGGTACTGATCGGTCTTCTATTCAAGATAGCAATTATCAAGGCATCGCTAGTTGGTATAATGATCGAACTAACCAAAATTTAATCCTTGATGGTCGTATTATTTCCTCAGATAGTACTTGGACGTCTATGTCCAATGGTACCAAAATTCCTGAGGACGAATGGATCCAAAACTATGCTACTCAACTCGAAGCTCGAGGTGGAGGATTGGTTCTGGGCACAGATCATAACGCTTTTCAGTCTGGTATTAATAGGATCAATGAATTAATTAATATCTCACTCTTTCACGGCAATTATTATACTGCTCCACTTGTCGCTACTGTTGACCCACTGTCACCATTGTATGTTTCTGGATTTCCTGTCATTAATGACAATTCCTCAACTGGTTTTGTGGCGACAGGGATTCAGGCTAATGGACAAACTTTAACTCCGGTGGCTTACCATGGCGAAACTTCTACAGCCTGGGATTGGGCAGCTGTGTCTTCTACAATGGGTAGTGCTACCTTTGGAACAGAAGTTCCAGAGCCTGCTACAATGATGTTATTTGGTCTTGGATTATTAGGAGTGGCCGGAATTGGAAGAAGAAAAAAATAACAACATAAAAGTTATATAAGCATTTTAAAAAGCAGGGGCATTAATTTGGCTCTGCTTTTTTTTATTTTACTGTCAGACTCCAATATATTAGTCAGAAAGACATTAACCAGACTCAATGATAGTTGTCCATGTACGTAACAAAACCTAATTTTTTCTATCATTTCAATATGTTATGCTACTTAAAATTGCTCCTTTTATTTGAGCTTGTCAAGTCTTTTTTAAAAGAGCACTTTCTGTTATTCTATCTTTACCGGTTCGGAGGATAGGGATATGCTGGGAAGCAACTCGAGCGCCGTAACCGGTGACTTAAGCATGGGGGCAGTGTTTCATTACGCTGCCCCTGTCTAACATGCTTTTGTCTTTAATGCGTTAAATCCCAGGGGGTTTGGGGGACAGAGTCCCTCATTATAATGGACTCCTTCCTTGTATTAATTGGGCATTGACCGTTTCATCACTTCTTTTATGGCTTTAAAATAGTCCTTCATTACTTTTACATTGGAGACTTTTGTGTACCGCTCAGTGGTTTTGATTCTTGTATGTCCAAGCAGATCCTGTATGCTGACCAGATCCATGCCTGCATTCAATAATTGGGTCGCCATAGTGTGTCTTAAATGGTGGCAGGATATTTTTAACCCCGCCTGTTTTGCATAGTACTCCATCCGTTTTTGAATGCCTCGAACAGATATGGGTTTGCCCCGGTATCTACCTTTTTCAACCAGAAAAAGCTTTTTTTCGCGGCTCAAGGATCTTATCTCTAAATACGCAATTAAATCGATCAATGCATCATTGCTCATAAAGACAACTCGATCCTTATTGCCTTTGCCGTTTTTTACATGTATCAACCGGCGACGAAGATATACATCTTCACGGGCCAGGTTTGACATTTCTTCAACCCGCAAACCGCACCTGAGCATCATCTTAAAAATTGCTCGGTCCCGCAATTTTTTTATGCATTCAAACAATTTATCAACTTCATGATCTTTTAAATATTTTGGTAATGGTTTAGATTCTCTTAATGCATATCCTCTTTTTACAGGATTGAGTATTCGTAGTCCTTCTTCGTCATACAAGTAATCATAAAATCCTCTAATACTTTGCAGATAGCAGTTTACAGTTATAGCTTTCAAACGTTTGCCTCTTAAATAATCAATAAAATTAAGGATCTGTTCATTGCAAACTGCTTCAACCGGTACGGGTAGCCAAATCGCAAAATGCTTAAGGGTATTCATATAGTTTCTTACCGTCCTGGGAGAATAATTTTTTCTTTTTAAGAATCGCCTGTAGTTCAGGATCGAATTTGTAATATCCATAAATCTCTCCTCTTTGTATTTTTCCCATGGCTTTAAAATACTCTTTCTCTCTGGTTGTATTTGTCAGCCTGGCATAACGCCTGGTTTCCTCCACAGAAGTATGGCCCAGTAATTCTCTTAAACACTCAAGGGATATCCCTGCATTTAAAAGAGAACTGGCGTTGGTGTGGCGCAGACAATGCAAAGTATAGCCCTTGTGATCAATGCCTGCCTTTTGTAAATATTTACAGAACATGATCCGTGCCCCAGCATATGTTAAAGTGTCACGTTTACCTGCATAAAAGATGTACATCTTTTTCGGATCTCTTTGTTGGAGCCAGACCTTTAAAGCAACTGACGCATCTTCACTAAAATAGACGACTCGGCCGACACGGTTTTTTTGTGCTTCCCATATATCAATCTTTTTATCTGCCAGTTCTATGTCATTAGCCTTCAGGTTCAATAGCTCCCCAATTCTCATACCTGTTCTTAACAGCAACAAAATCATTGCCCGGTTTCGGGCATGTTTAATCACAGAAAGCAACTTTGCTTCGTCTTCAATTTCCATGGCTTTGGGCAAAGAATCAGGAACTTTGATAATCATCCTTTTGAAAAGAACTTCTGCAGGAATAACTTCTTTTTCGATTTGATACCTGACAAATGATTTTACCAGGTCCCGTTTTAACCTGACTGTAGATGGTTTTAATCCCCTGTCTTGTTCATGTTCAATAAAAGCTCCCAGATCACCTCTGGTAACTTCCTCCAAACAACTTTTTCCGTCTTGTTTTGCAAGGGCTATAAAAGATACAATTGCGGTTAAAGAATTTTCAATAGAACTCAGCCTCAAATTGCGACGATATTGATCCCGCAAATAATTCTCAATATGATTTTTCCCCGGAATATCCTCTTTCCAAAGCTTTTTTAA
>JAAEKY010000313.1 GCA_024227235.1 Desulfobacteraceae bacterium
AGGAGATTATCATGGCAAAGAAATTTAAATTATATAAAACAAAAGATACAAGAATTTATGTGGATGATTTTGAAATGATTTTATCTGCATTTAGAAAAATGCCTTCAAATTGGGCAAAGAATAGTTTGTCTGTTCAATTTCCAACTGGAGAAAATAAATTAATTAGTAAGTTGAGTCTATGGCCCGTATCGACTTTCTAATTTTCTTTCCGATCATTATTTTATCGGAGGAATACATGAAACAAAGCGATCAAGAAGTACTAGAATCTTTTAAAAGACGAATTGAAAGAGAAAATAAAAACAATCCATACTTAAATACCAGAAGAAGGTTCTCTAAGAAGCTTAAAAAAGACATTTTAAAGTTTGCAAACGAATCTTCAATTTCAAAGCCTGATATTGCAAGGGAACTTTCACTGTTATCAACATCAATCTCAAACTGGGAAAAACAATACAAGCCAGTTTCTACTTTCAAAAAAGTTATTATCAATCAAGAAAATCAAAAAAAAGTATCGGTAAAAAACAGGAAAAAGAAAATCGAGCCAGTTATGATGAATCAGATGATCCTGATAATTCTACTAACTCTTCACTTAATTGAGAGAGTACTTTTTCATTTAAATTCTTAGCATAATGATAAGGACTTTCAAGCCTTTCACCCTTTGCTGAGCGATGTGCCATCACGTTGATATATGCTCGCGCATCAAGTCCATTACTCTTGCAAGATTCGATAACTGAGTAGAAAAATGTCCCGACATCCGCTCCATTAATTGATTTAAAATGAAGAAAATTCTTTCTCCCCATCACTGGACAGCGCTGTCTTCTTTCCGCCATATTATTATCAATAGGAACAAATTGATTTGTTAAAAATAGCTTTAGCCCTTTCTCTCTTGCAAGATAATAACTTATCGCTTTTCCCATTGATGACTCATTAAGAAACTTACCATCCATTGACACTATCCACGTATCAATTTTTTCAACGATTGCCTTTGAATTATCATGACGAAGATCAAGAAGTTCGTAAACTTCATCTGCCATATGCTCTACTTCATAAAGTTCATCAATAAAATCAACAATAACTTCTGCCTTGTCATCATGTTTCATTGCTTCAAAGAATTTTCTTCTTACATGCGCCCAGCAATAGGCGTGGCCAACACTTGCAAAGTCTTTATTCTCTTCATCATGAAGAAAATTATATCCAGAAAAACCATCGGTAACGACATTGCCTTCCTTGTAGCCTGAAAGCATTTCCTGTGCAACCTTACCAGAACGCGTTGGTTCAAATTGATAGTACGCTCCTCGGGCATTACTCATTGACCAAACATATCCTTTACTCTTTTTTGGATTGTAGAAATTAATTGGTGACTCATCAACATGCACCCACTTTTCACTAAGAACATCTCGTCTAATAAGTTCATTAAGATCGAAGAGCCTATTGTAGAGATGTTCGGTAAGTCCAAAAAGGGTACCCACCGAAGTTCTGATGCCTGCTCGATGCATCTGTTTTCTTTGTCTCTCAAGTGGTAGGTGATCTTCATATTTATCACAGGCAACTTGAGTTGCCATTTGAATTGAGTATTCTCCACCTGGTGTAAGTTTTACTCCACCATCAGCGGTAATGATATTATGACAACACTTACAAGAGTATTTTTGTCTTTGATGCCTTTTAATGATGTATTTTCTCTCAATAACTTCGATCTCACTAGATTCTTCAAAGCAATTATTCATCTTATGAAGTTTATCACCACCACAAGAAGGACAAATGTTTTCATCTTCAATCTTATAAGAGAGTACCTTTTCATCGAGTTCGATATCCTCGTGATCTTGCTTCCTATTAGTGTCTTTATTATGAGGAAGTTTGCCTTTTTTACGTTTTTTTTGTTTTTTATTTGATGATCTCTTTTCTTGCTTTGAATTGAAGACTCGCTCTCTGATATTTAAGAGTTCTTCTGAGAGTTTGATGTTAAGTTTATCAGCGATCTTTTGCTCAATGCATTTTTGTTCATATTTAAGACGGAGTTCTTTAACTTGCTCCAGTAGGAAATTACGCTGTTCACGCAGAACATCTTTATCATTTTCTTTTGATGGATCGTACATAAAAGATAGTTTAATATAACTGAAGCATAAGGCCCAGAAAATTATTTCTTAATACAAAGTTTTTTTCCTGATTTTGAAAGTGGGATCTGTCCACCATTAAGAATAAGAGACAATTCGTTTGAATTGATCTCTGTGACAGAGGAGAGATTGTCAAAAGACATAAATCTTCCACGTTCGATTTTCTTGTGGATGAGGACAAGCCCATTTCCGTCAAAAAAGATGGCCTTACATGCTTTACGATTTCTTGAGACAAAGAGAAAGAGTGCACCAGAAGTAAGTTCTTTTTCCATTTGATTGATAACGACATGAGATAAAGTGTTGTGGCCCTTTCTCATATCGACATATGAATGGTGAATAAAAATAGGATATTTAGGATCAAAAATCATTGGCGAATGATAAGAAAAAATAGTCATTAATGGAATACGGGCTATAGGCTCAACTTACATTCAATTTATCGGTTTTGTGTTTAACAAATAAAATCGTCCTATACAAAAGTCATTCTCTCGAAGTTAGTCAATTCATATGGAAACTTAATTCTTGGTTACTAACCAAAGAAACGTTGTCTTTTAATTAATTGAATTTCGTAGTTTTTTAAAAGTTTTTCACGATAGAAATTCAAGCCATGTTCATTTAGAACAGGCTCTTTAATACTCTTAGCTTCAGAGGTTGCCCCATCAAAATTTAATATGACAGACTCTATTTTATCTCGAAGCTCTCTAGAGTCATTTGTCATATATGTTGAAACAGCTTTCCCGTAACTAGTTAGTAATTCTTCTGTTGCAGCATTTCTATTTGCGATGATCGGAATACCTTTTAAAAGAGCTGTAATTGTATAATCTTCAAGAGGTAGAGGGGTTGCATAGCTCATCCAAACGTCTGCACTAATATCAGAGACTTGAATATCATCATGAAAGTGTAAAAAACTTCGTAGCTTAAATTCATCA
>JAAEKY010000314.1 GCA_024227235.1 Desulfobacteraceae bacterium
AACCAAATATCAATATGATTCTTGTCTATGCTTGTAAACCTGGCTCGTTGCCCTCCATCATGAAGATGACTCAATCCAAAATATTGTTCTACTATATATCTGACTTTAGAAATCTTTTTATTCCGATCAATCTCATGCTGTGTCAGCTTGGCATTCTTTTCATCTTTACGCATTATCCCATCTTTAAAATGGTTCATGGCTAAGAATAAACGGTTGGGTTCCCCATGATATCCCTTGTCAGCATACACAAATGCAAGCTTTTGTTTGGTGTGGCGGCTATATATCGTACAATATGCCAGGTAATTGGTATCGTGGACTGAGGCTTTGCTCAAAACTGTTGCCAAAACAAATCCATGTGTTGCATCAACCGATGCATGTTCTTTTAATTCAAAATAATGCTTATCTCTTTTGGTTACCCAATTGGATTCAATATCCCTTGAAAACTTTTTTGGACTACCATTTTTATCAAGCTTACCTTCCGGGGTTTTGCTATTTGCTTTTAATTTTTCCAGTTTCTTATTGCTAACCGGACGACTGGCTGATTTGACAACCCTGGCATCTACAGCGATTCCCTCATTAATTGTCAATCCCTTATCTGCAAACTGATTCAGGATATCCCCAACGATCAGATCAAACTTACCTTTGGTCAATCTTTTTCTAAATTTAGAAAATGTGGAATGATCTGGAGATGACTCAACCGAGGGCAATCCTAAAAAAGTTTGAAAAGATTCACGATCATTGATTGAATCCTCTAATTCCGGGTCAGAGCTGATATGAAACCATTTTTGCAGCAACAAACATTTAAATAGAAGTAATGGATTGTAAGCTCTATTGCCTTCTTTCTTTTGGCCAACCGGATAATCCCTCATCAGGATTACTTCTATTGGATCCCAGGCAATTGTTTGCTCCATATTTTTCAGAGTCTCCTTGCTTCTATTTTTCTTAGTCTTCAGTGACTTCTCAAAATCAGAAAATGTAAGATTTTTTTGTTTTGCTTTAAATGCCATTTAGGATTTCCTCATTTATGTTTTAATTTATCATTTTTTATAACACAAACAAGATAAATATTCAATAATTTTAAGTAGTTATATTAAGGATACGGTTGTTTTCTTGCTGTTTAATTTCATTTTTGTAATAATCAGGTGCTTTTTGGGCTGAGTTAATCAAAGGTCTCGAAGTGTCTACTCATGGTAATACCTTGATCGGTTATCCCCATAACTGAAAAAGGAAAAAAACCATGAGTAGATTTGACAAGTTATCACATGTATTATGGCATTGCCAATTCCACATTGTTTGGGTGCCAAAATATAGATATCGAGTATTGACAGGAGCAGTTGGAAAAGAGGTGTTTGACTGTATACAAATATACAGCGGCCGATTAAAGTGCCAGATAATTGAACTTAATGTTCAGGCGGATCATATCCATTTGTTGATAAAGGTACCACCGAAA
>JAAEKY010000315.1 GCA_024227235.1 Desulfobacteraceae bacterium
CCTTTATACTTTGCTTTCCATTCTCCAAAAGCGACACTTGCGATACAGCCTAAAGGCCCCAAATCGCCACTGGTGCCAAGAGAACCTTTTCTTGGGACAACCGGAAAAACATGATTATTGATCATATCCAGATAAATTTTAAGATTTTTTTCTTTGATACCGGAGAAACCACGGCAAAGAGAATTTGCCCGTGCAATCATAAATTTTCTGACCATTGTGTCCTCAAATGGTTTTCCAACCTGTGTTGTGATACTTCGAACCAGGTTTTTCTGAAAATCATTATCTCTATCTCTGGGCAAAAGATAATCAACCAAACCGCCGCAGCTGGTATTTACACCATAGATACACCGTTCTTCACTGGCCCATTTGTCAACTAAATCTCTGCACTCACGAATCTTTGGCCAATTTTTTTCATTAATTTCAATTTTTATGGACAAATCTGTCCCAGCTTTCATAAGTTCTTCAATGGTTAATGAATAACCGTCTAGGATAAGCGTATTTTCTTTGATTGGCATGGTTACCTCCTTAAGATGTAACAATTAAATATTTTAATACTTATTTAAAAAAATAGACTATTTCAGCTTATACTCAAAAAAAAGAGACACCAGACAAAACCTTACGTGTTCTATTTTTAAAATAAGACTAAACGAATCTGCGATTCCTTGTCAAGGATAAAATTTAATTTTATAAGGAAAATTTCATGTTTTTTATTACTATCGAAACCAATTCCTATATTTTTGACTTATTTTGTAAGCTCTTTATCGAGAATTACCTTATTTTAATATTTGCTTGCCGCAATGTTTTTTATACCACGCTTGCTCTCTCCATTGGCTCAATAGAGACATCCTTTATATATGCTTCTTGTAATAATATTGAAAAATCGATATTCTCTTGTATACTTGTCCAAGCAGTTTGTTTATTTTTTATTTTTATTTTTCTTTAACATGACGGATGAAAACAAATTGACACCGACTTTACTGAATAATTTTATTTTGCGTCCAATTTTTTACTGGCTTGCAACATGTTGCCTTTTTATTTTGGGATGGAAAGCCAAAGGGAAGATTCCTGAACACAAAAAATTTATCCTGATTGCCGCGCCTCATTCATCAAACTGGGATTTTGTAATTTTTTTATTAATTATTTTCAAATTCAAACTTCCGGTTCACTGGATGGGAAAACACACCATGTTTATATGGCCATTTAAATGGATTTTAAAACGGCTTGGCGGCATACCGATCGATCGGTCAGAAAAGAGCAATGTGGTACAAAACATGGCCAATGCTTTTAAAGGATCTAAAAATCTGATCATCACCATTGCGCCTTCTGGAACCAGAGAAAAAGTCATGAAATGGAAAACCGGGTTTTATCATATCGCTAATCAAGCCAAGGTACCGGTCGCTTGTGGATTTATTGATTATAAACAAAAAATTAGTGGCATCGGCCCTGTATTCGACCTGTCAGGATGTATTGAGACAGACATGAAACCCATCAAATTATTTTATTCTCAATTTTCAGGCAAACATTTAGAAAAACCTACTTTATAAATCTATAGCAAACCTCATAAACATGTTCCTTTAACCTGAAATGCATAAAGAAGTATGCCAGAGGTAGTTGTAGCGGCCTGATTTCATAAATGGCCTAGCCTGGAATCATCCGCAAATCCCGAGCCAAATTAAATGATTCTATCTGTGAGACCTGGCCCACTTTATTTGAACTTGGGACCAGATTAAATGATCCTGACCCAAATTAATTGCGACCAAGGCTACATTAAGTGACTCTATAAAGTAAAGAAACTCAACTCAATAAAAAATTTTCAAACCTTGATTTCTTTACTGTATTTCTGGTCGTTAAAAGATCTGGTTTTCCATAAAAAATCGAAAAAAGTTAGGTGTCCTGAAAAGAACTGTTTTCCGAACGAAAATAAATGCTTTATATATTAATAAGTTGAATATGAAAAAATAGTTTGTAATGATGTTTTTAGTTTATATAGATTAATCTTGGTTGCAATTTTTGAGGAATAATCAATTTAAAAATATTGAGCGATAAAAGAATTAATTTTATTTAACGATTTTTTTATCCCTTTTTTTAGGCAACCAGATTAATAAATCATCATTACACACAGGCCTGCTGATATAATATCCTTGGAGAATATCACAACCCATTTTTTTAAGGGTTATGGCTGTTTCTTTATCTTCAACGCCTTCTGCTACAACTTTAAGACTTAAATTGTGGCCAAGATCAATGATTGATTGAACGATAACATTATCATTATCATTTTTTAACATATCTGTAACAAATGATTTATCAATTTTAACCTCACTTACTGGTAAATTTTTTAAATAGGCCAGAGAGGAGTATCCAGTGCCGAAATCATCAATTGATATCTTTATTCCATTTTCTGTCAGTCTGTTCATGATTTCCATAGCCAAGGATGGGTCTTTAATCATGGAACTCTCTGTAATTTCAAATGTAATAAAATTTGGTGGGACATTATATAGAGAAAGCATACCAATAATGAGATTCGGTAGTTCTGTATCAAGATAAGTTACAGGGCTTAAGTTTATAGCAATATTCAATTTGATATTCTGGGCATGCCATTTTTCAGCTTGACTTAGAGCATGGTTCAACACCCATATGGAAAGTGGCTTGATCAGCCCGGTTCGTTCAGCCATTGGAATAAATTCATCCGGAGCCATAAAACCGTGTTCAGGATGCTCCCATCGCACAAGCGCCTCAACACCGATGACTTTGCGGGTATGCAGGTTAATTTGGGGTTGAAAATAAAGAACCAGTTCATCGTTTTCAATGGCTTGTCTCAGTTCCCCCATCATGGTAAGGCGGTGAGGACTGTTTTTGTCCAGTTGCTTGGAATAGACGGTGTATTTTTTGCTGTCTTGCTTAGCCACAGATAGGGCGATATTTGCCCGCTGCACGATGGTATCCATATCTTTGCCATGTTCAGGAAAGATAGCTATACCTGTGCTAGCTTGTACCTCAAGCGATAGACTATCAATAGAAAAGGGGTTTTTAAATATTTTTTGTATTTTTTTAACAATGTGTAAGATGTTTTCATTGTTTGACTCTATCTGCATGAGAATTGCAAATTCATCAGCACCGACCCTTGCAAGAGTCTCTGACTTTCTTACCATTCCTTGAAGTCTGGTTACAATCTGTTTTAATAATCTATCGCCACTATAATGACCAAGGGTATCATTGATTTCTTTAAAGCCATCAATATCAAGAATCAAAAATGCAAGCGATGCTTTTTGGCGCAAGGCTGACTGAATAGCCTGTTCAAGCCTGTCCATTAGCAACAGTCGGTTAGGAAGGGCGGTTATCGCATCGTGTGTCGCTTCATGCGCTGCTTTATATTCCAGAGCTACTGTCAGATCTTTCAGATCTGCTGTCTGGTCCATGATCATAGTGCTCGCTTCATAAGCCATTATGGAACTTGTGTATTGCCCCCAGAAAGCAAATACAAAGGGCATGACATCCAAAATCCAAAGCGTTGCATTGTTTTTTTGTGTTTCCAGAATGTTCGATAAAGAGATTTCCCCGTATTGAACATAGCAGGAAAGTAGAGTAGCCAGAATAATTGCAATAAAAGCGATAAGTGTACCATAGATGGCATACTTGGTTACCCTTGATTTCATTATTTTAACATTTTGATTTAAGGTCTTAGATAGAGTATCCATATTTTTAAATTTCTAATTTAGTGAAAAATAATATTATGTTATCCAACCCGAAAGAACTTAAAATGTTGGTCAGTAAAGCCATATCAATGTTTCAAATCTGTGTAAAGGAATATTAAATTATATTTGGCCAACTAAAGTCAAACTATTATATTTTCCATTAAGCTATATTGGAGATTCACTTTACAGCAGTGTTTATTGCCATAGTATGCCATTCTGTGCAATACAACTAATAATTTACCTTTGCAAAATTTAGATTATTTTTCTACAAAATTTTCCATTTTACAATTAGGACAAAATTTCAGACCTTTAAAGTTATCTGCCCCACAACCTTTACATTTATACATCAGCTCTTTCCTTGGATTAGTACCATCTAATGAATTAAAAAAAACTACCGTTCCATGACACTCTCCACAAATAAAGTTACGAACTTTCTCTAACCCGATATCCGTCTGGCAGTGTGGACAAATAGCTACCACTTTAACTTCTCTTTTATTTTTACGCACAAAAAAACCACGTATCCACAGCCCAATTGCTGGGCCAATAACAGCTACTGAGACAATTAGCCAAGTATCAGAATTAAAAAACTCATCCATAATAACTTATGAATAACAAGATGTAGGGTAATTAATTTGCTTATTAAGCTTTCTTTTCATCCAATATCTCACGAGTTATAATTAAAAGTTGTGTGTGAGTATCCTGTATTTGCAATGCTATTTGAGTTACAGTGTCCACTTTTTTTCTACCAGAAATAATGGAATTCAACATACAATATCTATTAGTGGATGACAAATTTATTTACATCTTTGAAATTAAGCTATATGGGAAATGTCAAAATCAAATGAATCAAGTTCTCATTAACTTTAATTGGAGATACACTTTTCGGCCAAAATATTTTATTTCGGATTATTAATATGAGAACTGGTATATGACCGCCCTTACCCATTATTGGGTATGTATGACATAATATGCTCGGAAAGTGCTGTAATTGTTAGACTTGGATTTACACCAAGATTGGCTGAAACAACCGATCCATCTGCCACATAGAGATTGGGGTAATTAAATAATTCCCCTTTATTGGTTACAACACCATTAGAAGGTGAATCACCCATACAGCAGCCCCCCAAAATATGAGCTGTTGTTGATGTATTCAGTATGAGTTCTGGATATGAACTCATTGGAATTCCATTCATTTTTTTTGCCAGACGTTTAGCCGCTTCATTGGCAACGGGGATATAGCTGGGGGGCCTTTGCGATCCATCTGGTACTTCTGAGTTGATTGATTTATTGCCAAATCGCCACCATCTGGGTCTATATGTGAGTTTTAAATGATTTTTATCCGTCTGCATCACCAACAAAAGAGATACAGAAGCAGCTTTACCCAAGGGCCACAACAATTTTATAAACCGTAACGGGTGTTTTATAATATTGCCTATAAACCTTAACCATCGAGGCATTTTCCCACCACCATCAGCCATAATGGTAAGAAGATTCAAAAAAACATCAGAACCTTTATTAAACCTTACAATTTCAATATGTGTGGTATCGTCTGGATAAATCCCTGAAGTTATAGCAATCTGATCATTCCAATTTGTGTCTTTATCATCTGATTTTACGCCAATAAGTGTTTCGGAATTGGTTCTTACAAAATTTCCCAATTCATCAGAAATATTGGGCAACAATCCTTCATCTTTACATTTTTTCAAAAGTCCGACTGTACCTAACACCCCTCCTGAGAAAACAACATTTTTTACTTTATATATTTTTTCTTTTTTGAAAAATCCGGTGGTACTTTTAGTCAAAATTTCATAGCCGCCATGCACTTGTCTAACCCCTGTCACTGTGGTTTCAGGAATAATTTTAGCCCCGATATTTTTTGCAAGATATAAATAATTTTTATCTAAAGTATTTTTTGCACCTACGGGACACCCAACCATGCAGGAGCCACAAAAGGTGCATCCTGTTCGATCTGGACCCTTGCCTTCAAAATAAGGATCTGGGACTGTTTTATCGGGTTCACCAAAAAATATACCCACATCATTTTTATGAAATGTATCTTTCCCGGTCATCTCTATCCCGACCTCTTTTAATAATGTATCTGCTTTTCCCACTTGAGGGCTTGGGTTTGATCCCAACATTTTTTTTGCTATTTCATAATGAGGCATTAATTTTTCTTTTACATTTTTGATACACCAATCTTTATTTTTAAACACTTCATCCGGCGGGACAAGATGCTGGTTTGCATAGACCAAACTGCCGCCGCCCACGCCGCCACCATGTACAATCCATACATGTTTAAACATTGAAAGCATCATATACCCGAAACACCTAAATTTTGGCAGCCATAAGTATTTTCTAATATTCCAATTTGTTTTGGGGAAATCTTTAGTCTTCCATTCTTTTCCTTTCTCGAATACCCCTACACGATACCCTTTCTGGGAAAGCCTCAATGCAGACACACTTCCACCAAAACCAGAGCCGATAACGACATAATCAAAATCATGTTGTTGTTTTGATCCCATTACTCATCCTCACGTATAAAAATGTTCATTCAATTAGTGCCACCTTTACACGACAGATACTGTGTAAGTATTGTTTTCAATTTTCCCAAGCTCCCCGAATAAAAATGATCCCCATTTTCAATCACTTTAAATACAGGTGTAATCTGCCATCGTTTTATATGACCCTGAACCACATCAACAGGTGCAATGTCATCTCTTTCCCCTGTGACAATCAAACCTGTATTCGGCATTTTTTCAATAGTGTCAAAACTCATAAACCCCATGGGCGGGGATACCATGATATGATCTTCAATTTCACACCCATTTGATACTACGGAAGCATTCATTCTTGCACCAAAAGAATAGCCTGCAAGATATATTTCATTATTTTTTTGTTCTTTTAGGAAGGATAAAGCAGCCCTGATATCCTCCTGTTCACCGTTTCCATCATCAAACTTCCCCGTGCTGTTTCCGGTTCCCCTAAAGTTAAACCTTAACGTTGTAAATCCTTTTTCAAAAAAAGATTCAGCAATGGTCATCACTACAGGATTATCCATGTTCCCACCATAAAGCGGATGCGGATGAGTTATAATGACAGTTTTTTGTGAAGAATTGATATGTAAAGCACTCTCAAGTTTGATAGTATCACAATCAATAGTAATATTTTGTTCCATATAAACAATCCCGTTTTTTGAAAATAACCTCTGTTTTTTTTAAATGTATTTGTTTATTTAATTAATTCTTTTTTGTTAACATAATCATTCATTATTTATAAAGGGAATTATTGTGAATATCAATTCATAAATTAATTTTGGGATATTTATCATATGATGAACGCCAATTTTGCAAACATCTGTGGGGTTCCATATCCAAAGAAGCACGGGTACTGTTATAATCATTTACATCAAACCCGTTCCGGTTCAGGGTGCCTTGACATCCATTTCTATATTAAAGCCGTTCAATAATTATGCCTGGTAAAAAATCAATCTGGCAGGAAAACAAATAAACAAATATTTCAAAAAACAATCCTTAAATATTAATGGATATTCAAAGGCTTTATTGTTAATGTGTTCTTCAATAGGATTTTTAAACTATGGAAAATGCTAATATTTTACTCATAAACACACCTGTTACAAGCCCTGCTGTTCCTTCATGGAATTCTGCCATGGTGGCAGGCTGCTTTTCGGGATCAAAAATCAAATGCCACCAATACGATGCGAACCTGGATTTTTTTTTGAATTATGCTTTGTCAAAAAAGCAAACGCCATATTATTGGGAAATGATTAAAAAAAA
>JAAEKY010000316.1 GCA_024227235.1 Desulfobacteraceae bacterium
GCTCTCTGTTTTTACACGCACCTAAAAGGTTGATGAAATTTTTAAGTGTTGGGTTTCCTTTGGGGCCAACCATTCTCCGAAGGCTCTTTTCATCCTGGGCGAGCTCCATGGCCACGGAAGGGAAGGCATCTGTTGCATTTAGATAGTCTCTCAGGAGCGTTTTTCCTGTTTCAATATCTCCCTCTAGAAATGCATTGGTTGCCTCGATGATCAACTCCTTACGGTATTCAGGGTCATTTTTAGCCCTTAGTTGTACCGTCTCTTTAAATTCTCTTGAAAGTGCCATGTCGTTTACCTCCTGGCCTTATAATCAGCCCATCGAGCCTTGGCTGTTTCTATATCCTTAGACTGTCTCTTTTTGGTCCCACCGGCCAACAGGATGATTATTGTTTTGCCGTAATAGGCAAAATAGATCCGGTACCCTGGGCCGAAGTTGATTTTATACTCATAAACGCCGCTTCCGACGCTTTTTACATTTGATGTGTTGCCGTTTTCAAGTCGGGCGATGGCAGTTGTCACTTTCGCCGCCGCCCTGGCATTGAGATCTAAAAACCATTGCCTAAACAGGTTTTTTCTGTTTCGTTTATATATTCCCTAACTTCATAAGCCATAATATGCTATATTGGTAACTTTTATGTTACTGTGTGTCAAGCCTTAGATTGTTTAGGTTTTGTTCGATGATAATATTGAGCAGGGGAGGGTGTTGGCGTGGGGATCTGTTAAAAGTATCACATCCTTTTAGTAAGCTCATGTCCCCATGATATCTGTTTTCCCAGGTCGAGCATTATCCTTATAAACTCTTTTTTTTGCACTGAATTAAGTTCAATCCTTTTAGACCACCTTATTAATCGTGTACTTGTTTGAAGTAGTTTGTACCGTTCTTCTTTTTCCATCTCTATTGTAATTTTCCTCGATGTTTAGAAACACCCAATTATCGTTGATTTTATAAAAATGTCCTTATAGAATCGAACGATTTAAAAAAATGGGTGAACATCCAAATCAAATTAGCGAGGGTTAAATGGGGACTCGAAAGGGAAAGAAAGAAAACATTAACTGGCA
>JAAEKY010000317.1 GCA_024227235.1 Desulfobacteraceae bacterium
AAAAATCCGTTTATTCCGCTAATCCGTTGTACTCAGATTAAAAATACGACGCAGAGCGTCGAGGAAGGCATTCCCAAACAGAGTTTGGGAACGAGAAAAAAAATACGACGCAGAGCGTCGAGGAAGGCATTCCCAAACAGAGTTTGGGAACGAGAAAACGAGAAACGAGAAAAAAATGGTGCCTACCCACCCTACGCTTGCTATCGCTCTACCCACCCTACAATTTACCCATCCTACGCTTGCTACGTGCTCAATTTATTTTACTCTGAACCCAATTATTACCTATTTTTCACTATTTTTCAGGTTTATATTTTTTGAACTGTTACCGTGATCTCTGAACATAGAAATATTCATAACAATGACTTCAGTTATTAATGGTGAAAGAGCCGTTTTTAAATCAGTCTGCAAGTAATCAAATGCAACAACATCAGAGCTATCATCACTGCACAAAATGAGAATCACTCGTATTTTACCCGTGTGTATCTTTTCATGACTGATAGAAAACTGGGTGGGTATTTTAAATAAGATAATCAAACTGCCCATTATTTTTAGGCGTATTTCTTGACGAATGATTTTTTTAATCTCTTTTATGGAGTGATTTTTTTGCAGACTCTCACGCTGAATAACAAAATCAGATATTTCAATAAGATATAAGTCATCTTGTTGAGTGAATAAATAATCACAACAACTGTAATTTTCCAAACCCAATTGTTTGCGAATGCCCCGTTCACCATCCATTCGTAAGGCTTTTTTATTGACAGATTCATTCTCAAACCGGTGACATTCCAAATCAATGGATTCCAAGGAACGTAACAGCCATTTCATAAGGCCTCCAAATAGAGATTGTAGAAAGGTTCGGATAATTCCTGTTTGATAGCATTTAACTTAGTCTCAAAATTAGCCTCTTCTTGGATGGTTTTGCCTTCGATGGTTAAACAATTTAAAGCAATTAATGATTCCGCCAGTTCATCTTTTTTCCGAATAACTTCAAGATATTTTATCATATCAAGACTATGAGTGGCTATCATAATATTAACACCGGCTTTAGCCAGTTCATACAACACTTCGATAAGAACAACTTGCCATTGTGGATGTAAATGCGCTTCTGGTTCATCAATAAACAAAAAAGAATCAGAATCAAGCAGATTTTTTTCTAACAGCAAAGCTAATAATCCCAAATTGGCAACACCCAACGCTGTCGTTGCAACCGAATAAGTGCCATTATCATCTTGAAAGACAAAGTTGCCCTCATTTGATAATTTAAGTTGCCCCCCGATGGATTTTTCTATTCTATGAAGTACCTCAATAAATTCAGGTTCATTCATTGATTGAAGGGTGAGCAAATCAGTTAGCGCGTAAAAATAATCTGGAACCCCCGTTATGTATTTATGTCGATGTGCTAATGATAAATGTACACCCAATGCCGATTTGAGCTTTAAATAAATGGGAGATTCAAGATAAATAACGTGAGAAAGGTTTTGGAAAATGTCAAGATAAGGTACTGGTTTGATTTTTATAGAGAAGAAAACATCTTCTCCCGACAAATTAATCTGAGCAAAATCACCGAGACTAAAAATAGTCTCTTTTGAAGATAATTCTTTTAACTTCGCCACTTGAAAATTTCCTTTTAACTCATTTTTCAATGACGTTCCAACAATTTGTGAGGTATTTTGTTGAGATAATATTTCATCACGAATCTTTGAAGTATTCATCGTCTTAAAAAATGAATATAATGCTTTAGAAACAAAGGATTTTCCAGAATTATTTGGCCCTGCTAGTACCGTCAGATTTTTAACCTGAATTTTGGCTTCTTCAATTTTTCCAAAATTTTTGACTGTCAATATAAATTGCATCTTAAAATCCAGAATTGGAAACAAATAACCCGAGGGCGATTGCGTTGGTTTAGTGAAAATACTTAATCTGATTGGGATGGTGGGCAAACGGCAATGGGTATTACTTCAAAGCGCGGGTTTGCCCACCCTACCCGGCTAAAGATAATTTGACCGAAAATTTTGACCTATTTATCTCCTATTGCGTACTTTGAAAAATAATCGAATAAACCTTTCCCAATTTAGAATTCTTATGTGGTAGGACAAGTTATG
>JAAEKY010000318.1 GCA_024227235.1 Desulfobacteraceae bacterium
AGTTTTATTTTGTTTTACTGGATTGGCAAGTGCAAGCAATATTGATTACAGCGATGCAGGATATGATGAGGCCAGTCACAAAGGTAACCATCAATGGCAGTATTTAGGAGATAACATTGATTTTGAAGACAACGACAATGCTACAGACAACTACGATGATGGCGTCGAATATTCTCTTGATGGCGGACTTAGCTATATTGACCTTGTTGATAGTACACAGTTTTTTGTAGGGCAAACAGCTACTTTTAAATTTACCATGAATAAAAAAAGATATGGAACCCACTATGCTGATCATATTAAATCCTGGGTTGATTGGGGTGGAAATGGCTTTAATGATGCTGAAGTAATCTTATATGACTACCAAGTGCTTGAACACAGAAACGACAATCCTTTAGCAGCCGACCCTGTGGAGTCTTATGACTTTGAAAGCAGCACTATTACATTTACCGATGCTCATATTGGTGATAGCTGGCTTCGGGCTCGAGTGGCCTGCAGCAGTTCCTTAGGTTATGGCCTTTATACTGATAATGATTCCTGGGACCAGACTTTTGACTATGGCGGTAAAAATTGGGATCCAGCTACCACTAAGGAATTAGAAAACGCCTTTAAGGCCACAGGACATCTGAACCAAGGAGAGGTTGAAGATTATAAATTTACTGTTGGGCCCCAAACCCCTACTGGTTCAGTCCCCGAACCTGCAACTATGATGCTGTTTGGAATCGGTCTTTTAAGTCTTGCTGGAATCAGCAGAAGAAAAAAATAAGCAGATTGGTTTAAATCAGTTTATATTCCTTTTTTGTAATTTAAAAAAGAAATCATTTTTTCCCAAAGAATCAGGGTAGGGGGGGGGATATTTTGAAGCGCCTCTTTCGTCTCAACCATTTGGGAAGGCGGAATTTGTATTGTTTTTGAAAATGCAGTTTTCCTTCTTTTGAATTAATCCAGGGCTCTCTGAACTTTCCTATACCACAAGGTTTTTGCTTAAATTGGGTTCAGTGAGCAGCTGGAGTCCCATTCCATCTATTATTCCTGTGATAATAGCAGCAAACGCTTCTATTGAAAGTTCAGGGCTTATTATTTGCTGGTCTGCGGCTTTTTGAAGACCCATCTCTCAAGGGCCTTCCTGAATTGGCCATAACGCACAGATAATTTTTTGTTAACAATCGGACTGTGTCTGGCAACAGCAAATCCTTTAAAAAAAAGACTGAAAAAATCCGGATCATTTTCCATTACACCCCGAAGCAGTTCCGTGATACCTTTTGCATATCCCTGGGCGGTATTGTGTTGTTTAAACACAGCATCAATCATAACAATACTGATTCCCATATTTTTTTTGATCACCTGGGCAAGCATTTCATCTTTATTTTCATGTCAATGCGTTTTTAGTCTTTTGAAGATTGTTTCATTTTTTTTAAAGTTTTTTTAAATTCTTCACAGGGGTCTGTATAAGAAACCCGTTGAGTAAACCAAAGGTAACTGGCCGGAGGCATTTTTTCAAATCCTTCCAAGTCCAGAGGCAGGCTATATTCTTCTAATGTTGAAGGGGCGACCGATATTTCTTTTAAAGCAATATTTGTCTGTTTGATCGAATCATCAATAGCATTTACTCTGTCTATTACCCCAAGTTTGTATTCAGTATGGCCACCGCCGATAATGATTATGACAGGGCCATTGCTATGTTTGTTTAACTGGGTAATGGATAATGCCATTTTATCATTTCTGGCTACCCAGGTATCATACAGCCTTGACTGCATTTTCCCATGACCCATGCCGCAGTGGACCGCTTTGAATATGGAAAACATATACTCTTTATACACTTGATTGAATAATCCAGTGGAAAAGATTTTTTCTTTTTCAATCGGGCTGATACCATTGATTCCTTTCCGTGTGATCCTTCTTTTTAATGTGCTTGAAAGATCGATTCCGGCAACATTAAGACTTTCTTTTTTAGCGATTTTTAAAAGGTCCAAATAATAGGACCACATCGTGTCCGACTGAGTGTCCCATCTCAGTTTTTTTCTTAGATCCGTTTCAATAATTTTTTGTGACTTTTTTGAATGGGCAACTTTTCCTGAATCAATAAAATTGAGCAGGTCAGGGGTGTCATCCATAGAAAAAAATTCAAATCCAATAGAGGGCTCCAGTCCTTTATTTATCAAAGACTGGATGATCTTTTTCTGGATAGCATGATGCGCAGGATTGTCATGCTTTTCAGACAGATAAATCACATCATAGTTACGAATATCCTTAATGAGGGATTCAAACCCTAAAGCCTGGTTTGTTTTAGTATTTATGATTTTGCCAATTAACGGGTCTTTTCTAATCATCGATTTTTTTGTTGTCGCACACGATTGGATAATAATCAGGATAAAAAAGGTAAGGAATATAAAAAAAAGTCTGTGCATTGTTCATCCCCCTGGTTTTCTAAAATATAACACTAGGCTTTTGCCAAGGATTGGGTTTAACAATTTATCAATAAAGGAAGTGAGTTTCGGCTTTTTCATTAAATCCCAAACCAGTAGTTTATGGTAAAGATTCACTAATTTTGAATCTGTCCTTCCCGGCCCGACAAGGCATTTGAGCCACCAGAATGGTGAATGGATACTGTGGGCATAATGCGAAGAAAAAAAGGTTACGCCAAAGGATTCAACAGCAGAGATTAATGTATTTTTTTTATAGATTCTGACATGGCCCATATTGGCATTAAAATACTCGTCTGATAAGAGCCAGCAGATTTTTTCAGGCAAAAATCTTGGAACACTTATGGCAAGAAATTTTCCGGGTTTTAAAATTCTAATCAGTTCAGATATGGCTTTTTTATCATCCGGGATATGCTCTAGAACTTCTGAGCATATAACAATATCCAGGCTGTTTTTTTTAAATGGCAGGTTTGTCACATCCATACAGGAAAGGTCCATAGTTTTGCAGCGAAGATCATTGATTGCTTGATGAAATTCCAATTTTTTTTTTGTTTCAACAAGATTATTAAAACCAAAATCCGCCCCAATACAGACGGTATCTTTTTGCTGGCACGCTTTGATAGTATGCCTGCCTTCACCGCATCCGATATCAAGTATCTTGTCTGACGGTGTGATATTTAGTTTTTTAAAATCAATGGTAATCATTGATAATCTCTTTATAGGCTTTAACCGTTCTTTTAGCTGTTTTTTCCCAGGTAAATTCTTTGTGGACCCGTTGATATCCGCTTTGTGCAAGTGTTTCGCATTGAGAAGGATCATCCAAAAGTTCTAGGATAGCCTCTTCCAACGCTTGTGCATCTCCAGGGGGGACAAGTTTTGCCGCATCACCGGCTACTTCCGGAAGTGCGCCACCCGTTGTGCAGATCACGGGGATTCTGCAAGCCATGGCTTCGCCAACCGGCAATCCAAAACCTTCATAAAGAGAGGGGATAACAGCAATGGTGGCTTTGGCATACTCCCTGACAAACTGCTCGTGATCGATGCGACCTGTGAATTTGATATGCGATTCAAGCGCAAGTTTTTTAACTAGTGTTGCAATACCACCATCTTTTTTAGGCGTACCAATGACAACCAGCTCAATAGGGCGAGTTTTCAATATAGCTTTTATGGCATAAAGAAGGTGGTAAAGCCCTTTTAAAGGCGTATCGGCACTATTGGTTACAATGATGCGGTTGGGTCTTTTTTTAATAGAATCTATGGGATAAAAATTATGAGTATCAATACCAATGGGGATGGTTCTAAACTTAGATTCAGGAATGTTGTATTCCCTGGCAATATCTTTTTTAGAGCTATGGGAAACGGTGATAATGTGGGACAATTTTTTGGCTACTCTTTTTTGCATGCCAATAAAAGAATACCACCTTAACGCTTTTACCTTTTTATAGAAGGAGGGTGCATTTTGAACCGCAAGTCTTCTATCCACAGTCATGGGATGATGAATCGTTGCCGTGACAGGCATTTTTTGGGCCAGAGATAAAATACCATATGATAAGCTTTGATTGTCGTGAATGATATCATATGTTTTTTTTGTCTTTTTCAGATACCGTTTGACCCGCATCCCAAATGTCATGGGCTCGGGGTACCCCATGGCAGAGATACCCAGCCATTCAATCAGGCTGATATAATCTTTAAGTTCATGTATTCTTGGCGTTCTGAAAAGCGCTTCAGGATTGTATAAGTCAAGTGTTTGAAGCATGGTGAGTTTTACCGCATTATTTGATCGATTATTTAATAGGGGATCAGGAGGGCCTGCAATGACTTCAACCGTATGCCCAAGGTCTGAAAGCGCATGACTCAAGTGTCGGATATAGACACCCTGTCCACCGCAATGAGGGTTGCTTCTATAACTGATAAGACCTATTTTAAGCGGTGACATCATGAGTGTGCCTGGCGCGCCCGGCTGGAATCGAACCAGCGATCTTCAGCTTCGGAGGCTGACGCCTTATCCACTCGGCTACGGGCGCATGAATGATAAACTAGTTTAATTTTGTTTTCTCAATAAGGTCATTGTTAAATTTTTCTTTGGCCTCACCCGCTACATAAAGGGATCCTGCTATGCAAACGGCATCGTCTTCATTAGAATTGCTGATGGCATAGCTGACCGCTTCTTTTACATCTTCAATAATCGTAACAGGACTTTTGCTGAACCGTTGGGCGGCCTCTTTTAACACTGACGGTTCAAGACTTCGATCAATTTTAGCTTTAGTGATAATGATATGTTGGGCGCAAGGTAAAAGGTTTTCAAGCATTTTTTCATGAGGCTTGTCATCCAAAATACCAAGAACCATGGTCAATTTTTTATTTTTAAGTGTTGACGATAGATGCTTGCCTAACACTTTGGCGGCTTTAAGGTTGTGTGCGCCATCAAGAATGACAAGTGGCTTTTCCATGACATGCTCAAGTCGTCCCGGCCATTTAGCAATAGCCAACCCTTTTTTGACGAGCGTTTCATTAAAATTATATCGTTCATTTGTTTTTTTGAATTTTTTAAAAATCAGTTCACAGGCCGCAAGGGCAAGGCTTAAGTTTTCTTTCTGGTGGTCACCTGGCAAAGGCTTTATCAGGTGTTTAAATTGATGGTTCAAACCAGAGTATGTATAGGTGCTTTTATTATACTCTTTTCGTGCAGAAAAATCTTTTTTATAGATAAAAAGATCAGAAGATCTGTCCGTTGCAATTTCTTTGATAACCTTAAGTCCTGAAGGCTGTGACACACCAGTGACAACAGGCATATTATGCTTGATAATACCGCCTTTTTCTTTGGCAATCGCCTTGATGGTATTGCCAAGATAATCTGTGTGCTCGATGGATAGGTTCGTGATGACACTGACCTGGGGTTTAATGACATTCGTGGCATCAAATCTTCCGCCCATCCCTGTTTCAATAACCGCCCATTCAACATTTTCTTGGGAAAAATGGTAAAACCCATCGCAGTGGCAATTTCAAAAAAAGTAGCTTTTCTTTTCCCCAGATCAACCGCATGAACGGCTTCATAAGCCTTTACAACCTGATCGTTTGAAATTTGTTCACCATCAATCGTGATTCGTTCATTGAATTTAACCAGGTGTGGTGATGTATAAAGTCCTGTTTTAAACCCCGCTTTTTGCAGGATAGATGCAATATAGGTAGCAGTAGACCCTTTGCCATTGGTACCGGCGACATGAACGACGTGATAGTTTTTCTGGGGAGTGTTCAGGAACCTTAAAATGTTTAATATGGTATCAAGTTCAAGCTTAATACCGAAACGACCAAGTTTGTAAATTTTATCAAGGCATGCTTGATAGGCATTTTTTTGAGCAGATTTTTTTTTCATTTTTTACAATAAAAAACCCGGTATAATTCAAAAAATCAAATGATTTATACCGGGTGAATTTAATCGTTTATCTAGGTCTTCTACGTGATCGTGAGGCAGCAATCCGTTGCCTTCTCATTGCTTCTCGCATTTTACGCCGTCTAAATTGACATGGTTTCTCAAAATGCTTTTTCACTTTAAGACGTTTGAAGAGGCCATCATTCTGGATCTTCTTTTTTAGTATCCTTAGTGCTCTTTCAACATCGTTATCAATAACTGTAACTGTAATTTCCTTCAAAAAACATCGCCCCTTTCATAGTGTATTTAAATATCGAGATATTTATAACCGATCTTTGTAACAAACCTGAAATTTAAAAGCAAGAAAAAAATAAAGCCTTGCCGCTTGAAAAACAAGGCGGCAAGGCTTTGAACTTTAGTTAAATTACCTTAGGTCTTACAAATTGGAGATCAGCTCATCAGTAACATCAGGCAGAGGCTGTTCACCGTTCAGGGTGAAGTATTTAAAGTCTTTATTATCCAGATCTCTCCAATAGTAGGAAGAGGCCAGGGTGCCTGTATCTGTGTCATAATAGATAGAGTGACGTTTGTCGATAGCCACCTCATCCTGATCATCTTCACGGGCGCTTAAGGCACCACCGCAAACCCGGCATTTATCTCCATCCGGTTTAATGGCATCAATAAAAATGTTATTGGGATGGTTATTGTCTTTTTCGCAAAGTCGTCTGCCCATGATTCTGTCTTTAGCTATTTGACGGTCCAGCAGCATTTCAATGACATAGCTGAGCTTGATACCCTGTTCTTCAAGGGCAGCATGGAGTTTTTCAGATTGAACCTTATTTCTGGGGAAGCCATCTAGGAGCCATCCACCCTTGCAGTCATCCTGTTTAATTCGATCAACCATCATGGGTATCGTTATTTCATCTGGGACTAGGTCGCCTTTGTCAATATATTCTTTGGCTTTTTTACCAAGTTCAGTACCGCCTTTAATGTTGTCGCGGAAGATGAGGCCGGATTCTACATGAGCAATGTTATATTTTTCTTTCAGGATTTTTCCCTGGGTTCCTTTACCACTTCCGTTTGGTCCAAAAAATAGAATGTTCATTCAAGACTCCTTTATTTTATTTATAGTGTACGTAAAATTGGCACAACTTCCCTAATTATAAGACTCGTTTTTATTTGTCAAGGTTAAGAAAAAAACCAACACGATTGCTGCAAGTAATTCTTAAATCTCTCGATAATTGACAAGTCTTTCAGATACGTGGTACGGTTCATTCACTGGTGCAACAAGCATTGGTGGACTGGGGGAGCTGATAATCATCAGCTGAGAGGAGACTGAATTTAGTTTCGACCCCTGGAACCTGATCCAGGTCATGCTGGCGAAGGAAAGTCGGACCCTTCTCACATCCTGGATTTATATCCGCCTTTTTTAATTTGCACAGGTTTTATTAACTTTTTAAAAGGCGGCTGGGTATTCCATGTTACAGGTATCCTCTGTTACAAAATACTTTAACGATCAAAAAATTTTTTCAGGGTTTAACCTCAAGGTTGACCAGGGCCAGTTCCATGTTATCATCGGGCCTTCCGGATGTGGTAAAACGACTCTGTTTGATGCGCTTACAGGTGTTATTGAACTGGATGAAGGGACGCTGTCCTGGAAGCAAAAATTGGTTTTTAACCTGACACATCACGCAGCCTATATGCAGCAAAAAGATATGCTGCTGCCCTGGTTTTCTCTCTTGGACAATGCATTGCTGCCTTCCAAAACGGGTGGGCAGAACATGGTAAACGCGAAGAAACAGGCATTAAAACTGTTTAACCGACTGGGGCTGTCAGAATATGAATCCCATATGCCCAACCAGGTATCCGGCGGTATGCGCCAACGGTGTGCATTGGTTCGCACCCTGATGTTCAACCGGGATCTGATTTTGCTGGATGAACCTTTATCCGCATTAGATACGATTACCAGAAGAAGTCTTCAATCTCTTTTACTGCTGCTCCAGACAGAGTTTAAGAAAACCATTCTTATGATCACCCATGATATCGAAGAAGCATTGCTTTTAGCAGATGAAATTTATCTGCTAAGTCCCCAACCCATGACGATATCCCGGCATTTTATTCTGGATCAGCCCAAACCCAGGAAATTTAATGATCCAGTGTTATTAAAGATCAAAGCAGATGTTCTGGACAAACTTGAAGGGGATTTGATTCATGAACCGTAATAATCTGCTGGCAGCACTGCTTATCGCACTGATTCTTGGACTTTGGGAATTCTTCGTCCACATTCTGGCAGTGCCCGTGTTTATCCTGCCGCCGCCTTCGAGCATATTCACAACTGCGGTAATTCAGGCGCCCCGTATTTTACCCCATGCTGTTATTACGCTTACAGAAATTTTAATGGGGATAGGTCTTGCCTTGTGTACGGCTGTTCCCCTGGCGATTATCATGTTTGCCAAGCCTGCTTTGGAAAAAGCGTTTGCCCCGTTTTTAGTGGCTTCCCAGGCCATACCTGTATTTGCTTTGGCCCCATTGCTTGTGGTCTGGTTAGGCTATGGGATTGCATCTAAGGTGTTCATGGCATGGGTCATTATTTTTTTCCCCATCTGCATAAGCCTGTTAGAAGGGCTCAAAAGCTGTGATCCTGAATTTAAAATATTGTTCCGGCTCATGGGTGCTTCTTTCTTTAAAAAATTAATGTTGTTGTACTGGCCCTGGGCTTTGCCTCGTTTCTTTGCAGGTTTAAAGGTCGGGGTAACCGTGGCAACCATTGGTGCTGTAATTGGAGAGTGGGTAGGCGCACAGCAGGGATTAGGTTTTCTTATGATCCAGTCCAATGCAAGGCTCCAGGTAGATCTGGTTTTTGCCGCGATCCTTTGGTTAACTGCCATGGGCCTTAGCATGTGGTGGATTGTTGGTATTTTAGAAAAAAGAATTATTAAATGGAATTAATAAAGGAAAAACGACTTATGAAAAAAAAAATTATTGGTATTATACTGGCAGCCACCTTTTTAACAAGCGTTGCCTTTGCTGCTGATACAAAACTTAACCTCATGCTGGACTGGTTTCCGAATGTGGATCACTTGCCAATTTATGTGGCTAAGGAAAAGGGATATTTTTTGGACCATGGTGTTGAACTGAATATTATCAGCCCGTCAGAAACATCGGATGCACTGAAACTTGCTGCCGCAGGTACCATGGATCTGGCTGTGTCTTATCAGCCTCAGACCATCATTGCTACAGACCAGGGCCTGGCACTCAAGGTCGTGGCCCCCCTGGTGGTTCATCCATTAACAACGCTGCTATTTTTAGAAGGTAAAGGCATTAAATCCCCAGGTGATTTATCCAATAAAAAAATTGGTTATACTGTGCCCGGACTTATGGATGTCATGTTAGAGGCCTTTGCGGCTATCAACAATATTAAAGATTATACACCAGTGAATGTGGGCTTTACTATCCTGCCGGCACTTGTTTCCAATAAAGTAGATGCCGTTATGGGACCGTTTAAAACGTATGAAACTGTGGGGATGGCACAACATGGATATCAAGCGCAATTTTTTGAACTGGAAAAATGGGGTATCCCGGATTATGAAGAATTAATCTTTGTCTGCAGTCCAAAAACACTTAAGGAAAAACAAAATGCAGTCAAAGGGTTTGTTAAAGCCCTTGAAAAAGCATTGGCGTATACAAAAGCACACCCAGAAGATGCGTTGGCAACTTATCTGTCTGCTGTACCCCAGGCAGACAAAAAAATTGAAACTGCAGCGTTTGAATTAACTTTGCCATATTTTGCTGTTAAATCCGGACACAATCTTGCCAAATGGCAGGCTTTTGCTGACTTTGCCTTAAAATATGGGCTGATCAAAAATAAAGTGAATCCCCAAAAACTTATCCATATATGGAAATAAGGAGAATCCCAATGACAATCAATCCATCAAGCATTTTAAGTGACATTGAAAAAATTAGAGAAAATGCGCCTCTGGTTCATAATATCACAAATTTTGTGGTTATGAACACGACTGCAAATGCCCTTTTAGCCATTGGCGCATCTCCAGTCATGGCCCATGCTGCACCCGAGGTGGAGGACATGGTCAATATTGCAAGCTCACTGGTCATCAATATTGGAACTTTAAGTGATCCCTGGATCGAGGCCATGTTCAAGGCTGGTAAAAAGGCTGCATCAAGGCAGATCCCCATTGTTATAGATCCCGTAGGCGTGGGTGCCACCCCATACAGAACCCAAACGGCCAGAGAACTTATCCAGGCATCTGCTCCGTCCATTATCCGGGGAAATGGATCTGAGATCATGGCATTATGCCAACAGGACCAAACCACCAAAGGTGTGGACAGCACCAGCGATTCAGACCAGGCAATTGATGCTGCAAAGGCCCTGGCATTGGAATTTGATTGTGCTGTTTGTATCACGGGGAAAATTGATTATATTGTCTCACAAAAAACCATTATCCAGACGAAAAACGGACATGCGATGATGCCATATGTTACAGGGCTTGGATGCACAGCGACCGCCCTTTGCGGTGCTTTTGCCGCTATAAATCCGGATTATACAAAAGCCGCCGCCCATGCCATGGCAACCATGGGAATTGCTGGAGAAATGGCAGGCCGCCATGCAAAAGGCCCTGGCACACTCCAGGTTAATTTTATTGATGCCCTTTATCAATTGTCTGAAGCTCACATCACCGAACTGTTTGAAGAGTAAGGAATGCTCATGAGAGGAATTTATCTTGTTACTGACCAACAGGCCTGCATGGGGAAGCCAATTGAATCCGTTGTTTTAGATGCAATTAAAGCAGGAATTTCTTGTGTTCAATTGCGTGAAAAAGATACCAGTACCCGCTTGTTTTTACAGAGAGCCCGGATACTGAAATCCATTCTGAAACCCGCAAAGGTTCCTTTAATTATCAACGATAGAGTAGACATTGCACTGGCAGTAAAAGCCGACGGAGTTCACCTGGGCCAGAGCGATATGCCCTATGAAGATGCGCGCAGACTGATGGGGCCTGAAGCGATCATAGGACTTTCTGTAGAGACCTGGAAAGATGTGGAAGAAGCCGAAAGGTTGGATGTAAACTATTTGGGGGTCAGTCCAGTATTTGCAACCCCCACAAAAACAGATACTAAAGAACCCTGGGGGCTTGAAGGACTTGAAAAGATCAGTAACTATTCTCGCCATCCTTTGGTAGCTATTGGGGGACTTTCATTGCTCAATACCCAAACGGTTATAAAGGCCGGGGCCAATGCCATTGCTGTGGTATCCGCCATCTGTTCGGCCAAAGATCCTTTTGCAGCAACACAATCGCTTAGCAAACTTTATGAACAATCTTAACGTTTTAACAAGGAAAAAAATTATGAAATCATATTTCAGAGCGTTGACTATAGCAGGGTCGGACAGTGGCGGTGGTGCCGGTATCCAGGCTGATTTGAAAACCTTTTCCGCCCTGGGTTGTTTTGGAATGTCTGCAATCACTGCCCTGACGGCTCAAAATACCTGCGTGGTCACGGGGATTTTTCCGGTTTCACCAGAATTTATTGGCCAGCAAATTGACGCTGTCATGGATGATATTGGAACCAATGCAGTAAAAATAGGGATGCTCCATTCCCCTGAAGTGATTGAAATCGTAGCAGAAAAACTTGACCAGTGGAATTGCCCTAATATTGTATTGGACCCGGTAATGATTTCTAAAAGTGGGGACAAGTTGTTGAGAAATGATGCTGTTCTGGCCTTGAAAACCATCCTTATCCCCAAAGCTACCATTATTACACCCAATCTGCCTGAAGCATCGGTTCTGCTGGAACGTGATGTTGAAACACTGGAAGATATGACCCAGGCAGCAAAAGATCTTGCAAATTTGGGCTGTGTCAATGTTCTGCTCAAAGGGGGGCATCTCACCCAAAAAGAATCGTGCGACCTTCTATATCAAAAAGACACCGACACCCTGACAAAACTACCTGGACGCCGTATTGATACCTCGAATTCTCACGGTACCGGCTGTACTTTGTCTTCAGCAATTACTGCAAATCTTGCCAAAGGAAAACCACTTGAAATTGCAGTTCAAGAAGCCAAGACTTATATCACAGAAGCGCTTACTGCTGGAGCAGAATATATTACAGGCAAAGGCCATGGACCGGTCAACCATTTTTATAGCCTCTGGCCAAAGCATAAATAGACGCCTGTTGATCTTATGGTCCTATCTATTATTTGCTGATCAAAAACAACAGGGTAGGGCCATTAAAGTTATAAAACAGGGCCGGGTTAAAGGCACTTTACTTCAAAAGTTTGTACAGTCCAGTCTGCCAAAACTTGGCTTGCACTTTTTCTTGACGGGCGGTGGAAAAAAACCGTATCATGTCCCCGGAATTTCCCGTCCCCGGAATTTCCCTGTCCCCGGAATTTCCCGGAATTTCGCTTTACTTTTGATTTTATATAAATTTTTAATCATTGCTTC
>JAAEKY010000319.1 GCA_024227235.1 Desulfobacteraceae bacterium
ACCTACAGCCAACTTGCAAAAAAATACAATTGTTCAAAGCGAACCATACAAAGGAAGATAGATGCACATCAGGTATTGATTCCAGTCAAAAAAGCCAGGGATGTAATAGTTTTAATGGATACTACTTATTGGGGCAGAACAATTGGCGTGATGTTATTCAAAGATGACATTACTAAAGAAAACCTTCTCAAATACTATGTAAAATCAGAGACAAACGTTTTATATAGGCAAGGGATTAATGAATTGAAGGGAATGGGCTTTAATCTTGTAGCTATTGTTTGTGATGGACGAAGAGGGCTAATTAATTCTTTTGTGAAAATTCCGGTTCAAATGTGTCAGTTTCATCAAGCTGCCATAATAAGAAGATACATTACCAAAAACCCCAGAATGCCTGCATCCATTGAGCTAAAGGAAATAGTCGCTTTAATGAAACAAACAGATAAAGAGAGTTTTGAAGGCATGTTGAATGAATGGCATGAAAGGTGGGAAACCTTTTTAAATGAACGTACTGTCAATGCAAAAACCCAAAAGAGTCATTACACCCATAAAAGGTTAAGAAGTGCCTATAGAAGTCTTAAAACCAACCTTCCCTGGCTTTTTACCTGGTATGATCATATAGAATTAAACATTCCTAATACTACCAATGCAATTGATGGACACTTTGCAGATCTGAAAAATAAACTCAGAAATCATAATGGGCTATCAATGAAGAGAAAGAAAAAATTCATAGATGAGTTTTTCAAGGCATGATGGCTTCTAAAAATATCAATGGAGTTGAACAATATCAACCCCATTGAATAGACATTTTTGTCAGCCATCGAGGTTATCCCTGGCAGGTTGCTCTCCAGCAGAGCCTGCTTCCGTTTTGCTCGACAATATGAAGGTAAATATGATCTCCTAATTAAAGATTATTAGGCAAAAAAAAACAGCCTACTTTTTGTCCACTTGGGAGCAAGCACTATAAAACAGCCTACTTTTTGTCCATTATACCGTAAATGGTAAAATCATAAGATGTAATCCTAACACATCTTAGCATCAAGGCTTATTGGAAGAATGGCTTTCCCAAAA
>JAAEKY010000320.1 GCA_024227235.1 Desulfobacteraceae bacterium
CCAAATTTTGGCTTTTGGCTATTTTATCCCAAATGGACGATTTTTCAATAAAAATTAAATTCATTGTATATTCAGATCATTATAGATCGTTCCGATTTAACATGATATTTTATGAATAAGAAAATGGGTCATATTATGTTCCGCACCTCAATATAGATAACTTGAATGCGCAATTGCCCCGGACAGGTGTGTGACTATTCAGGGCTGAGGGTTTGCGCTTGAATCACAGATTTAAGCTGATTCTCAAGACGGGAGGTCAGACGGCCAAATTGGACACTGTGGCGTTTGATTTTACTTTTTGGGAAAATGAATTCACCGACTTCACAATCTGAAATACTAATAAATGGAAAATCGCGAAGTGACAGGTGATTCCTTCCGACAATTTTCAATTTATAGGATCCGACTCCCGGCTTGACACCTTTATCCTCATAAAAAAAAGAGAGCCCACCCATACTGATATCGCCGATCGGGTATTTATCGGAGGTATATTCAAAAACCACATATAGTCGTTTTATAACACGATGCCGTTTCGGTCTGCGAAAACCACATGTGAGCAATCGTTTGATGAATATGTTCATGGCAGCCTCTGCCAATTGCGTCGAGGAAGTTCAGAATCGGTTCCGCGCCTCAACTTCATATGGTGGGGCTAATTTTGGTAAAGGTAGTAATACTGCTGGCAATCTTCACATATGATGGAGAGGTCATATTCGATTTTGGCCAGGAGATTGTGGAAGGTGTCGGCCGGATTTCCACAAATTTTGCACTCCTGGTTGGCCCTGGCAGACAAAGTTCTGGCTTGAACCTCTTCATTAGACAATATTTCGATTAATTCTCTTAACTTATCCATATTAAAACATCCTAATTAACTGATTGTCTCAACATTTTAAATTGTTGTGCCGGGCTGCCAGATTGTTCAACCGTAGAGGCAGCAACGGATTTTTACACTGGGAAATATCATCATCATATCATTTTTATTAACTAAGCATCCAGGCAGTATAAAAATCGTGCATTGAACGAATGTTTTTTACAAGATTTGCATAGTTCTAATTTTACAAATAAAATGCGGGGCATTTCTAACCCGGCCCTGTGTCGGGCTCTTTTACTAGATTGGTTGCTTTAATTTCAATTTAAATTTCTATGTCGTGATTCGTACCTTTATGCAAGATGACCCCAAGTTTAGATAGCCGCAGTATCTACATATCCTATGAAAGGATTAAATACTGTGACCTACGTCACACTTTTAGATTTTTTTGTAATCGTTCAGGGGGGTATAGGAATC
>JAAEKY010000321.1 GCA_024227235.1 Desulfobacteraceae bacterium
AAGAGTCTTATCGGCCAAATAGGCTGCTGATGCAAAACTGAGCATAGAGTTCAACCCTGGGGCAGGACCATCAGTTTCAATATCTGTACTCACATAAATTTCAGTCATATGTCACTATTCTCAAAATTTCTTGGCAACAATAGCAAATTCTGTTGATTCAGAGGTGAAGGGTTTACCAGCAACATCTGAGTATAATCCTTCTACATAAAAACCGTTTTCTTCGAATTCATTTTTAAGTGAGTCTTTGCTGTAACACTGTAACCAGTTGTATACTGTACGCTTTCGTGACTCATCAATTATTGTGTACTTATCAAGTATCACCTTCTCTTTCTCGTATTTGAATGTGTTAACAAAACAATAATAATCATCCGGAGACCAAAACCCGTTTAATTGATTCAGTTCGTAGGTCGCGGCCTCTTTCTTTTGGTTAAAACTGTTTAAAGAATACACATCAAGCAGCACAGATCCGTCTGGCTTCAATAACGAATTGAATTTTGAAAGCATTATCTTTCTTTGTTCCGGACTTAACACACAATAATCACACATGATCATTGTGATTAGGTCGAAACTGTTTGTTGTTTCGAAATCCAAATAGTTTGTCAGAACATAATTTATTTTTAAACCTTTTTCAGCAGCTACCTGTTTTGCATATTTCAGGGAATTATCCGAGAAATCAATACCGGTAACAATTGCGCCTCGTTCAGCCAGCTTAGTTGTATATAACCCAGGGCCACAGCCAAAATCTGCAATTTCTGTGTTTTTATCCACCCCAAAATGGGAGACAATCCATTCCACAGAGCGATCAATAAATTGCTTGTTTCGAGATGATGCATCGATGGTTTCATTTAAGTGGTATTCAAGCATTTGTTTTGATGTATGGTCATTTGTCCACAGCTCATCTGCTGTATAAAATTGAAAAGGTGCAGGCCGTGAATTTATAACCTTTAGTTCTTTAAACATAATGACTCCTTGGTGCATCGAATTTCTCAGTGACGATGGAATCGAGTCAGCGAGAAGAAAAATGTTAGAAAGTCCTTTAACCAAATATACAGAGTTTAGTTTACCCAATGTAATAGGAGCATGCCAACTCCTTTTTTTGAAGCATTTCCTTATTCATCATCAAGCCAAATCTTCCAACACCTGCTCAAAAGTGCGTTCACCACCCCTGAGGCCGGGCGCATATCCAGGGCCCGAGTTTCCCCAGGCACTGGACAGATAAAGCCCTTTGACCGGGGTTCGGTTTTTTATTCGATTCATAAAGGAATTATCAACAGTGCAATCAAATCCATATATAGCACCTCCGGGATTTCTGGTGTAATACCAGTTGGTGAGCGGAGTTGCCGCCTCCCTGACCTCAACCATGGATGAAAGCCCGGGAATGGCCTTTTCTTCAACCTTTTTCATCAAGATACGGGTCCATCTTTCCTTTTCTTTGTTATAATCTGCCTTCCGACCGGCTTTGTAATCCGATTCAAATCGCTTCCATGGTTGATAGCCGCACATGATACTTATTGTCATTGTGGATGTACCGGGTTTTGAATAGCCCTTATAGTAATGGTCGTAAATGATGACATTGGGAGTCACGTTTTCGACCTCTCCCCTAAGACATGCGAGGTAATCGGCTTCAGACCCTCGGCCGGATGAGACCAATATTTGACAATTTTTAATGTTTTTATGTATTTCTTTCTTCAATCCAAGCCAAACCACAAACGTGGCTATGCTTGGTTGATAAGTATTTATTTTATTCATGTAGTCGGGTGCGAGAGTATTCGAAGGCAGCATATTTTTTAGGGTTGTAATCGCATTCGCATTGCTGATAACAATTTTGGCCGGTAGTTGCTCCCCTTGGGATGTCACAACGCCGGAAACAGCATTGGCTTTCAGCAATATTTTTTCAATCATATTTTCGTAGAGAATTTGCCCACCGGATTCTTCGATTGATTCAGCCAATGCATAACTCAAATCCTGTGAGCGTTTTTTAATATAATAGGGATCATTTGCTCCTGATGCATTGGCCATAATATACATAAAAGCTGACAGCTTGGATGGCGGCAGGCCAAATGGCTGCCAATTATCAGTAAGAGATTCTTTTAGATCTGGTTCCTGAATATATTCATCTACAAGGCCTGCGATGGTTTTATTCTTTATTTTCCACAACTTGGGGTATAAGGAAGCGAAGTTCCTCCCGCCCCCTTTTGTTTTAAGCGCTTCGAGTTCATCTATGACAGATTGAATTTCTGCAAAATAATTTTCGATGCCTTTTTTCTCGTGAGAAAAATTTTCGATTAAGCCCATAGCCCTTTGTTTCAGGTCGCCTGAAATCCTGATGTCCTGGCTGGGAGTAATGATTCGCTTTGTATTAGGAATCTTGACCAATTCGATCTTATCCAAGACCCCTAATTCCTTCAAAAGACGCTGCAATTCTTGGTTTGCTGACATACGATGCAAAGACACATCAAAAGTGAACTTGCCTCCGGCCCGGTCAAAGGTTGTTGCATATCCTCCCGGAATATTGTGTTGTTCGACAACCGTAACAGGAAATCCCTTCCTGGCCAAAAGTGCGCCACAACAAAGTCCGCCAAGCCCTGCCCCGACAACAACAACAGGTAGATCCTTTTTAGTCTGTATCTTGGATGCCAGGGCATCGATTTTGCTCCAGTCAAGCGCCATGGCGAGTCCGGCCATGGCGCTTGCTGCAATAAAGGCGCGGCGAGATATTTTCCGTTCGGTCATAGCCATTCTCCTTTTTTTTAAAAAATGAGTATTAAAGAAAGTATAATATGCTTTTTAAAATCCTTCTAACACTGGTTTCAGATGCGTTGCCCCGTGCGAGGAACGAGCGACGGGTAACGGCGGCTGGAAACACTCGTTAGACAGAATTCTTCTCAATTTCTTTAACAGCATTGCGCAAAGTTTCCTCAAATTCATCAAGAAAGGTTTCAATTTTAAATCCATTGGGCTTGATGGATATAATAGCAACATCAGGGGTTTTAGTTTGATTCAGATGCTTACCTAATCGTATAGGATCAAGGCCGAATTGAATTGCCAGATCGTTTAGCTCATTTTCCTTTTGTAGGTATAAAGGGTAGAATATTTCAATTTCTACATAATCACTTGGAATATTTTTATCTTTTTCGTCTTTCGTCTGGTAGTAAGCCTTTGTCGTTCGTATCCCATACAAACTATTGCCATTTATCGTCGTTCGGTCAATTCCCTTCCCATAGGGAACTCCCACGGTTGTGTGTATACTGCTTGGGTATCTTTTAGAGTGTTTGAATAGTTGTCGGAAGAGACATCCCAAATCAGGGGTTTTGAAAAGTTCCTCTTTCGTAGGAAACCTCCCTGGATCAGGGATTTCCTCAATTAGATCTGGGATTCTTTCTATTAGACTGTCATAAATCCAGCGGCTTATAGGGTCCCTAATGATATTGGGTTCTTGATTTTTTAGAATCTCAAGAATTGAATTGTCGGGATATTTATTTTCATCTTGAAGAATACTAGTTGTATTATTCCAAGGTATTAATCGAAGGTTGTTGGGGTAATCGTTAAAGACCTGTTCAAACTCAGTTAAACAGATTCTTGATTCAAGTGTGGGGATAACGTAGATCAAAATCCAATTTTTATTATTTCCGGCTTTTTGAGCAAGCGCCTTTGCGTAGCGGCGTAGTTGTGAGATTCCTTCTACGTTGGTGTTTCTTGCAGACCGGTCCCAGATTTTGATTTCAATTCCGACAAGTAATCTTGATGATGATACGAAAATGTCGATAGAACCAGCTTCGGGCAAAGGTTTTTCTGCTTCGACCTTAATTTGGGAAAGTCTATCGTAATCGCTGAAGCCACAAGTGGCCAGTATGTCCCTAAGGATTTCAGATCCAAAAACAACTGGCGTTCTTGGATCAATAATGTTTGATAAGAGTGATGAGAACACTACTTCTGGGTAGTCTGCGTGCCGGTTCCGAGTAAATATGTCAATCGCATTAAGTTCACAAGATTCCATTATTTTCTTTCTATTTTTCGCTGTCTACGGCGGGGCTTTGCGGCGAGCTTTGCGAATCCGACAACAGCCCCAGGTTAGAATTGTCAACTAACATTCATTTATAAATTATGGCAACCATCAAACCACAAATTAAACCTAATAAGGTGAACCAAATTGAATTTCGAAAGCTTTTTTCTACTACTCTCACCATACTTCCCCCTTCGAATATAAAAAAGATGAAACCTAAAATTGTGTATATCACGCCAACTGTGGCATTTATTAGAAAATTACTTGAAATCAATCCTATAGTTGAAAATACCAGGCAGAATACTTTTACCACTTGCCACATAGTTACTTGTGGAAACAAATAGATAATGATTGGCGCTATTATTAAGCCATAGATACCACCAATCAATAAAGAAATTGATATTGCACCAATTTTTTCCCACAGGAACTCAGAATATTTAATCATATTCTAACGATGAATTATGCGGCCGGCGAAGTTTGCCGGTCCACCTTAAATGATGGGTTCGGCGGCCTTAGTTTAGTTAGCTATTGTGAAACCTTCAGGATTTCTCCTTTCGGATTCAATGTGAGGGTCCAAGCCTCAGTGTCTCCAGCCTTCACCAGACTAATGTCATAGACACGTTTCGACTCATCATAGGTTAGTAGCTTAAGAGTCCATTCTACTTGTTTATCAGCACTAAAGCTCGGCATTGCAGTTGTGGCCTTCTCGACAAGCTTCACTGCATCAAGATCGTATTCAGTTGGCAAAATAAACGTACCAATCCAAAGAAAACAAGTTATAACGTAAACTGCATATGTTGCATTCGTTCCAGAGACGGTGCGTTCTATTGGCCTCCATCTTTTCATGAGTTCCAATTCTAGCACTTTATTTTTTACAATATTTTCTGCTCGTTCCGCAAATTTGTTCCAATATCTAACCGAACTCAACTCCATTATAAAAAACAAGATACTCAGAAGGATCCCAATAAACGCCAATGCTAACCTTATGGTAGCGGCCTGTTGAATGAAACCATTCAATAAAAAGCCGCTCGCGGCAATGAAGACAGTGAGCTGAGCAAAGCGTTTATTGCCAAAATAACGTAGAGACTCTCTGGTCTCCTGCCATTCAGCTACCCATATGTCTTTATCATCCATCTCGCATTTTCCTCGAATTTAGTCTCCGATTTGTGTAATGGGCGGCATGGTCCTCGCCGTCCCTTGAACACAAATGATACTAGCTTAAAATTTCTGCCATCTTGAATAATAGGAAGTATCTCGACAATACTTACCTGTTTTGATACTGCCATAAATCAATAAGACTTGTAGAGCAGGTAAAAGCTCATAATGTAATTCCCTCATTTCTTCTAATTGCTCTTTTGACATTATGGCATGTTTTTTACTATTTAAAGAATACTTAATACCCAGAATATCCGCCATATCTGGTTCAAAATAAGTAGCATCACCATATGGTCTCTTGGGATTAATACCTATTATATAATCTGAAAGACCTGCATTGACTGATTTCAAAAGCTTGGCATGTTGATCTGTGAAATTGAACTTAATTTTTTCATTTTTATAGAGTTCTGCAACTTTAGGCATATGTGAAACCCTATCCATGTGTAAACGGTCGTTATAAAATGGATTGATAAAAGAATACTCACTGGCTGCTAATTCAGCTGAATCAAGATAGATTTCAAAAATTGTGCCTTTTA
>JAAEKY010000322.1 GCA_024227235.1 Desulfobacteraceae bacterium
AAGACGGTTACTGCTTTGACCTGTATGAATATGATAAAGATGAAATCAATTATCTTAAACAAAGGCTTTCACAGGCTCATGAAAATGCAAAAGAATAATTTTTTCAATACGTACATTACGTAATTTTAAATATTAAGTGCGCATTTTGGGTAAGACTGACGTATCGTTTTTTTTAGTAACAATTCCAAATAGTCCTGGTGCATGAATAATTGTAACCGACAGAGCGGAGCTATATACAATAATGAATAAGAAATTAAATTCATCAGACGCGCTTAACAATCTTGTAAATCTTCTTGTCAATGAACAGCAACACAACCTGCTGAAAAAAATAAGCGCTTCAATGCCGGATGTGATTTTAAATGATCGGCAAATCTGTGATTTTGAACTCCTTACAACCGGTGTTTTCTCCCCTCTAAAAGGATTCATGAAGCAAATTGATTATGAGTCTGTTTTAGACCGAATGAGACTTGAATCCGGGGAGCTGTGGCCAATCCCCATCTGTCTTGATATCCCTGAAAACCTTGCAAAAACTCTTGAAACGGGTCAATCGGTCGTATTAAGAGATTCCGAAGGTTTTCTTCTTGGCGTCATGAACATAGAAGACATCTGGCCTTTGGATATAGAAAAAGAAGCTTTGGCCATATACGACACCACAGATAAATCTCACCCGGGTGTTGACTATCTTTTTAATACATCAGGAAAATACTATATTGGTGGAGAAATTCAGGCCTTAAACCTTCCGATCCATTCTGATTTCAGGCAAATCCGGAATACACCGGCTGAAATTCAAAAACTGTTTAAAAAACTTGGCTGGAAACGCATTGTCGGTTTCCAAACCCGTCAACCTATCCACAGGCCTCAATTTGAAATGACCATCCAGGCCATGCAAAAAGCCAGGGCAAATTTACTTCTTCTTCCCATTGCCGGTGTCACAAAGCCAGGAGACTTTGATCATTTTACACGGATGCGCTGTTATCAGAAAGTCGCGGCCCACTATCCCCCAGATTCCTACATGCTAAACTTACTGCCCATGGCCATGAGAATGGCGGGGCCCAGGGAAGCGATTCTCCATATGATCATTGGGAAAAATTTTGGGTGCACCCATTTTGTCATCGGACATCAACATGCTTCTCCGGGTAATGACAGTAAAAATAACCCGTTTTACAAATATGATGATGCAACCCTGTTAGCAGGTAAGACCACAAAAGAATTGGGCGTAGAAACCATTACCTTTGAAGAAATGGTCTATCTTCCTTTTGAAGATGAATACAAAATAGCCAGCAAGGTTCCAAAAGATACAGACACGATTTCATTTACAGGAACGGATATTCAAAAAAGAATCCGCAATGGGAAAAAAGTCCCGGATTGGGCCACATTCCCTGATGTAATCCATGAACTTCAAAAGTCGTACCCTCCCCCATCAAAACAAGGGCTTGCTATTTTTTGTACCGGACTTTCCGGTGCCGGCAAATCTACCATTGCCAAAATCTTATATTCAAGATTCCTTGAAATCGGGACAAGACCTGTTACCCTGCTTGATGGGGATATTGTTAGAAGAAATTTATCTTCTGAACTCAACTTTTCCAAGGAACACCGGGATATAAACGTCAAACGAATAGGGTTTGTAGCAGCAGAAATAGCTAAAAACAGAGGGGTTGCCATCTGTGCCCCCATAGCGCCCTATGAAAAAACGCGCGCCCAGATCAGAAAATCTATTGAAGCCCATGGCGGTTTTTTTGAAATCCATGTTTCCACCCCCATCACAGAATGTGAAAAAAGAGATCGAAAAGGCATGTATGCCAAAGCAAGGGCAGGTCTTTTAAAAGGGTTTACAGGCGTGGATGACCCCTATGAAGATCCATCAAAGCCTGAACTGAGAATCGATACCACCAGTCTTACACCTGATGAAGCAGCTCAGGAAGTCCTGCTTTACATCAGTCAAAAAGGGTATATTTAAGACCTTTGCACAACTTCATCTGAAAAAAACAGCTAATATTTTATCTATAAAATTGCTAAAAATACCGCATAAAATTCTCAAATTTTAAGTTTAAGTAAATATCACTTCTCACATTATGAGCCTTGCAAAGGTCACAGATTGACTCTTCATAGGATATTACAAATGCCAAAATAGTTATGACCGATATAATTAATAAAAATATGAAGAACGCAATATACGGGATACTTGGCTATATTTTCCCGATCGCTTTATTAATTTTTTCCACCCCATATGTCGTTTACAAGCTTGGTGTTGAACAGTATGGTGTCTGGGCATTCGTTATAGCAATTGTGGGTACTTTTGGAGTTATTAACTTTGGATTGGGAGATGCAACTATTAAATTTGTATCCCAGTACCATGCTCAAAAAGATAAAATTGCGGTGTCGCAGGTAGCAAACACAACGTTTTCTATTTATCTAATATCCGCCACAGTCGGTTGTTTATTGCTTTGTCTTTTCGGTCCCGAAATAGCATCACGATTCAAATCAAATACACTTTTCCAACCCGTAATTTTTTATATTGCAGGGTTGATGTTTTTTGTTAATACACTAATGAGTGTATTTTCAGCAATTGCAAAAGCCTTAGAAAGATTTGATCTTTTAAACATCATAAATATCGTGATGTATGCAGCAGAAATTTTTATTTCTGTTTTAATACTTGCCTTTGATGGCACCCTCAATCAAATGTTAGTTGGTATATTAACTGTCTATACCATTCGATCTATTATCTTTTTTTTTCTTACAAGGCACTTATTACCCTATTTAAAATGGAGAATTGACTTTTCAAGATTTAGAGAGGTATTTAGCTATGGCTTCTATTCCATGGTTGAACTAATAGGGTCAATCGCTCAATCACAAATGGATAAAATACTAATCGCTTTTTATTGTCCGATTAGCATGCTTGCATACTATCAGGTGCCTATGCAAATAGCCAATAAAATTCAGGGCCTTTTAGCCTCTGCTTCAAACAGTTTATTCCCTCTGACCTCAAGCCTTTCTGCACAACAAGGGCAAGAAAAAATGTGCCAAGTTTTCTTTTTTGTTGGTCGAATGATTATTGGCATACTTCTCATTGGTTTTATCCCTTCTTATCTTCTCGCCTATGAATTGATAGATCTTTGGATGGGGCCATCGTTTGCTCTTAAAAGTTTTGAGATCTTTCGAATACAGCTAATTGCAATTTCATTAATGAGTATGGGAATTGTTGGATATTATACACTTAAAGGGATCGGAAAAAATAATTACATTGCTTATGTGTCCATAATATCTGGAGTATTTGTATTGATATGCAATCTTCTAATGTTGCCAACGTTTGGAATAATCGGAGCTGCATATGCAAAGCTAATGAACATTTTCCTTATTGGGTTCAATTTTATCGCTTTATTTTATCTTAAACCTACCCAAAAAGCGAAAACGAAATTTTTATTATCGACAGTCCTATTTGTACTCTTTTTTATGACTCATTTAGGTTTCAGCCATTTGATTTTATTTAAAACATCTCCGATTGCTACGATAGCGCTATTTACTATTATTTCTATTTCAACTTTATTGGTGTTAACTTTTATAGATTATTATTTATACGCTAACACACACAATGCTTATACTATAGTCAAACAATATTTTTTTAAAAAAAAATCGAATGTTACAAACAAAAAATTTGAAAAGGGGCCCAATGAATATTGATCGACTAAAAAAACTTGCCAGGAAATATCCGGCCATAAAAACCATATTATACCCAGCAAATATTGTTCGACAACAATTAATAAAAAGAAAAGTAAACCTGCAAAAAGAGGTCGTTTCCAATCTTGGTGAATTGTTATACAATGACCCGATCATCAAAATTAAAGAATTTAACGGAATCTTTGCTATGGACATTCGAAGTGATCTATTTTTAAGATTAGTTCTCTTTAAAAGTTACGAGCCAACGTTGGTAATGCATTGCCAGAAATATTTTGATAGAAATAGAGACGTCATTGATGTAGGAGCGAATATTGGGTTCTTTACCGTAATGTTTGCAAAGCAACTAAACAATAAAACAGTTCTATCTATTGAGCCAACAAAGAATGCACTCAAACGCCTACGATATAACCTTGAACTAAACCATGTCATAGAAGATGTCGTTATCTTTGAAGGAGTAGCTTCCAATCAAAATGGCACCGTTGAAATAAAAACTATCAAAGGCAGGGAAGAATACTCGAGCATGGGCAAGATGAAACATCCTTCTATCTCAAAAGATAGCTATACGATAGAAAATGTTAAGAGCATAACCTTAGACGAATTGGTTGAACAAAAATTACTGGATCCAGGGTTTCTAAAAGTTGATGCGGAGGGTATGGAACATCTGGTTTTTAAGGGAGCCCAGAAAATTTTAAAGGAAAAACGACCAATTATCCTTTCTGAATTAACCAATTCCTTATTAAAAGAAAATGGTTCATCATCAAGGGAAGTAATAAATTCAATCCAAAAGCATGAATATGATATTTTCGATCCTATTGATCCATCTATTCCTCCTGGAAAAATAGATTTTGGAGATATATTATGTTTCCCTAAAGAAATGAATATAAGAATGAAGGCCAATGCCTAAAAAAAGTAAGATTTTAACAGCCATGTCAGCCCGAGAGATTTGCGAGATTACCCCATACCTCTGATTTTAAACACTATGAATAAAATTTTTCAGATTAAGGACTCTAAAGAGACTCATTTAAAGAGTATCTGGTTCAGGCAGGTCGCCTTCAATATAAAAAGAAGATTTAAGCTGACCCAAGGAGTATCAATGGCATAATTG
>JAAEKY010000323.1 GCA_024227235.1 Desulfobacteraceae bacterium
ATACCCAAAAATGTTTTTCCAAATATCTCATCGGTTGAGTGGAACTTAACTTTATCTTTGAGAAAATTGGCCATAATTAAAAATTTCAGGGATAGGTGTGTTGGGCACCTCTAATAATCGAGATTTAAGGTTAAATTTATAGGATTCATGAAACCGGATAGTAAATTCTACCTTTGGACTGCGAACACGCCATTAAATTGGTCGGGTTCGTGCCCCAAAAGGAGCTAAAAATGTTCCCCGAAGGGATATGTCCAGCCGCTATCCGGCTAAATTCCATTACCGGACAAGATTTTGTATCGATTCATGTTATAGGCCAGATTCCTGAGACCGATTTTCGCCCTGGCCCTCACAAAACCAATTGTTCTGAGAATCAAATTCCCGGCTGTCATGGTCTGAACCCCGAAAATGTGCTCCACTCTGGATCGGATTTTCGAACGGGTTTTGTTTCCCTGCTTCTCCCACTCCGTCAATTTTTTATTACGACTGCCTTTACGCTGAAGATGTTCCCTGAAATTCTGTTTCTTAAGCCATCTAACCGAATCTTTGGATCTATAAGCCGAATCTGCCCATACATCACGACTGCTGTTCGAATCATCCAAAAGTTCTTCAAACATAGTGCTGTCATGTACCGATGCATCAGTAACCTCATATGTTCGTATGATTTTGTGTTTCACATCAACGCTGATATGATTCTTATAACCGTAACAGCTCTTTCTGTTTTTCTTAGTCCATCTGGCATCTGTATCTTTCTGTCGCTTCTTTGCATGTTTCCAGTCTTTGGGAACCTCACCCTGTTTGATTTTATTGTTTTCATCACGGCTGTTTCTCTGCTCAGGAGCCGAAACAATACTGGCATCAACGATTTGCCCTTTTTTTGCCGAACAGCCACTGCTTTTCAGAAAGGCATTAAATTCTGCAAATAACATATTAACCAGTTTCGCTTTGCCCAGCTGTTCTCGAAAAAGCCAAATCGTTTTGGAGTCAGGTACGCGATCCCCCAGGTTAAGTTTCAAAAAACGCATGAACGACAAACGATCAAGAATCTGAAATTCAACAGCATCATCAGAAAGATTATAAAGGGACTGAAGGATAAGGACTTTGAACATCATAATAACGTCGCAGTATTTTGGACCAGGGCTGCGTTTAGTCTTTTTCTTCCGAATTTGTTCAGGGATCGGTCGAAATCGTTCCCAGTCGGTCAATTTATCAAGCTGAGTAAGGGGATCTTCATTTTTATCCAGTTTGCCAAGTCGATCGTGCCAGTCAAAAAGTCCTGTCTGCAAAATTTTATCCTTTGTGATTATGGTGTATGTTCATCAAAATTTATCCTGAATTCCGGATAATATAAAAATGACTAATTTACAATATCAATTGATTGATTATTAGAGGAACCCTTAAAACAATA
>JAAEKY010000324.1 GCA_024227235.1 Desulfobacteraceae bacterium
GCTGAATATAGATTTACAACCAAATCATGAGCAATATAATCTTCACTGATTTCAATAAACCCTTCATCCTGACTCCAGGTCACTTTACTGTTTTCCCCCCGGGAGACTATGCCAGATATGGTATGAGCCCCATCAATGATAATGCACATATATCTTTCTTTTTTCTCTGCCATATACCGTTTTATTCTTCGATGGGGCACAAGCGTGTCATAGGGGTTGCTCTCCCCAAAATAGATCCCTTTTAAAACCACCCCACGCTTAAGCGCTTTATCAATTTCCTTTGTTAGATCTTTTATTTCCTCTTCCCAAACAGACAGAGCAATTCTTTTGTGAGCCCCTCTGATTAGAATTTTTAAAAAACTGATAATGTTCTGTCGGCCTTTGATCACAACCAGCTTGTCATCTTGTTTTTTTTCTTTATAAAGCTTACCGGCAAATTTTGAAATATTAGAGAACACCTCTTTATAATGAGTTTTAAGCTTCTTAATAAAGATATCAGGTTCCACCGGATAATAGAGTTTATTTTTTTCCTGGACCTGCTCAAACACCATTTGTTTATCAATCAGATTTTTTAATACCTCATATATCCGAGATCTGGGTATACCGGAGTTCTTGCTAAGTGCGTAACCATTCAAAGGGAAATCTTCTATAAGTTTCAGATAAGCTTTGCATTCATATTCAGAAAACCCAAGTTTTTTCATGTCATTCATTATCAAGAGTTGCTGATCCATAGATAACCTCTTTTAAACGTTACAAAGCAAAACAAGATAGGTGACGGCCACTGATCCTAATACCGGTATGATTATCCCTCCTTTCCACAACCCAACGATAAGCGTAAAGACCATCCCTGCGACTGCAGCTAAGGGCATATCCGGTGTAGCACTGAATACCCCTGGAATAATCAGTGCACCGATGGCAGCAACCGGGATACATTTTAAAAAAGCATCCAGCCGTTTAGGGACCTGTTTATCTGATAATAGTAGAAAAGGTGCCAATCTTGGCCCATATGTGACTGCAGCCATACCCAGGATAATAAAAATTAGATTATTCATAGACGCACTCCTCATCTTCTTGTGTCAAAACAAATGACCCTGCCAGAGCAATGATAAGAATACACACGATAACATTCCAGCCATTTGGAAGAAGATCAAATTTGATGAGAATAGTATTTAAAATTCCTGATGAAATAGTTAGCATTAATGATTTTACAGATTTTTTAATTTCTGGCAATATAATAGCTAACAGCAATGCATATAGGGCAACCCCCATACTCTTAGTTAAAATTTCAGGAAGAAATCCGCCCAGAATGTATCCGGCTAATGTTCCACTGACCCAGCCAGAGTAAGCAGACAATTCTAAAACGAAAACATAATTTTTTGAAAGATGTCCTTTTTTAAAGGATAAAACAGAAAACACTTCATCTGTCACACCAAAGGCCATCAGGAACAAATATTTTTTTGCAACCCTGCCTATTCTTGTGGATAAATAAGCACTCATTAAAAAATGTCTGAAATTAACGAGTAAGGTTGTTAAGATAATACCGCCCGGCCCCATCCCGGTCATTAACAAGTTCAGCGCTATAAACTGGCTGGCCCCGGCAAAAACAACAGCAGAAAACAAAAAACATTCTAAAAGGGTAATACCACAGCCTTTTGATAATATTCCAAATGCTATA
>JAAEKY010000325.1 GCA_024227235.1 Desulfobacteraceae bacterium
CAACCCGGAACTTGGAAGGCAAAGACCCGAAATCAACCCCGGTTATTATTCATTCCCTGTCAAAAAACACATTATTTTCTATCTTCAATCCGGCAACCATATTGATATCATAGGTGTTTTACACGGAAAAATGGATATCAACGAAAATTTACTTTGAAACCCAGCCTTCAACCTTCAGCTTTGGAATGCGAATGAATTCTTTGGTGTTATGCGTTACTACACAAAGCTTGTTTGCCAGGGCGATAGATGCAATCTGGGTATCCCTTTCACGGATCGGTTGGCCTTGCTTTTCAAGCGCGGCTCTAATGGCGCCGTATTTTAACGCCGCCTGTTCATTGAAGGGATATATTTTCAATTCGGATTTGATATATTCAATTTTCAAACGCCGTTCTTTCTTTTTAACGGGTGATTTTTCAATGTCGTAGTAGATCTCGGCAAGCGTAATGGCAGATAGGGACAAATCTGAAGGGCTATGGGTTTTGATCTTGTTGATCAGCTGCAAATCGCCGCGCATCCAGTAGCTGATGATGTTCGTATCTAATATAAAATTCACAATCCTAATCCAGTTGGATCTCTTTTGAAGCCAATGGCGCTGGTGTATCGAACTCTGTATCTGGTGTAAAAATATCCCAGAACCCATCAGGCCACTTTGATTTTTTCACGGGCTCCAGGATAACTTTTTTGCCTTGTTTTCGAATTTTCACTTCGGTTCCTTCGAAACGAAAGGCTTTCGGCAGTCTGACAGCCTGAGAGCGTCCATTCTTAAAAAGTTTTGCAAATGATTCCATGATGATCACCTTTGTGCATATAATATATACCGATATATATCATAGCTGTATCCGCCAATCAAGTTTTCGATTCTTTTCATGATTGTCAATCATGCCGCCCCGGCATTAAAGAAATATCGCAAATTCCTTTGGTGCAAGAATTAAAGGGTTCGGTAAGCAACAATTTAATATAAAACAATATTCGTAATTTAGGGGATAACGTAACAAAAAAAGGGCAGATCAAATTTTGATTCTGCCCCAACGTTCTTTGATAATTTGGTTAACTTATTTTTTGATTTTTCTTTTGAGTCCAGCAATTGCGAGAAGACCGGTTCCCAAAAGGATTAAAGTGGCCGGTTCGGGTACAGAAGCTCTGGTCACAACTCGAATCCAGTCGCCGGGTTCTGAAACCAACATACTTACAGTTATTTCGTTACCGGTAAATGAATACGTATCTTGCGCGTTTTCCATACCACGGGCACTGAAACTTCCGGGATAAGTTGTACCTACAACTCCGAGAATCGTGTTGCTCGCAGCCTCCAGCTGGCCGTATCTATCTGACATTACGCCTAATATATCTCCATCAAACTCCCACTTTACGTTAAAATCAGAAGTTACTGAACTGTCGGGAGTATTTAAAAATATCATATGGCTGCTTACCAGAGTGCCAGAAGAGATTGTTCCACCGTCAACACTTAGGTCTGATGATAGGAGCACATTCTGGATTTCATTAAAAGCTTGTTGGGCCGTATTTTCTGCACCTGGAGCATCATCTTCTACAGACAATGGTGCTGCAATAATGTCCTGCCCAGAAATTAATAAAGCTGACGCTTGACCGACTGAGAATACGATAAGCATAAGAGATAATAAAAAAACAGTAAAAATTTTCATATGTCCTCCTTTTATGGTTAGAAAACAATAAGTTTATTTTAGACATGCAAAAAAGGAGCCAAAATAAATACATTTAAATTCAATAAGTTAGCTAAATCATTGCGCTGATATTATGTAATAATTGTAATACAATGATGGAAATTGTGTAAAACATTTCACAATTGATCCATATATAGGGACTGGGTAACTACACCGACTGCGTTGGCTTAACTAAAATGGCAGATCCATGTTCGAACCCGCCTTTAAGCCTTTTTGGACAAAAAACCCTTGATTGACTTAAGCTTTGTTTATCCTTAAATTGGTATATATAACCAGCGTTTGATCCATCTATTGTTGATACAAAAAGGCAAGAGGTCTTAAAATGAAAAAAACCATCATCCCCGCACTGGCCCTTATTTTTCTGGCCGCAGCTGTTGCCACGGCTACGGCCTCCGATAAGATCTTTTTCTGGACGGATGAAAACGGCGTCAAACATTATACGGACACCGGCAGGCCGGGGGACGGTCCCGAAGCCGCGGACGTTGAAGTTGAAGGAAAAATCACTTCAAAAAACCGCCCTTTAAGACGGCGACCCGCCTATGATAAAATGGTTAGAGGGGTGAATGCGGAAACCGCAAACAGAGAAGCGCAGGAACGCAAGGAAAAACTGAAAAAAGAACAAAAGGAAAAAGAAAAGGCCGCTGCCCTGCGCAAAGCTGAGATCACCGCAAAAAAGGCCGTCATACAAGCGCAAATCGCCGCCATTCAGGCGCGGGGCCTGGGTCCCTATTATACAAAAGGGATGAAAGACGCCCAGATCAAACCGCTTCAGGAAAAACTGGACGAACTGGAAAAAGAAGAAAAATAGCGTTTTCCAGATAACCCAAAAACCTTTCCCGGTTATCCGGAAAGTCCAAGTTGTTTATCGTTGTATGAATTTCTGGATAGCGCTAAAGCTTCACTGCGTGCCCCGTTTTCACGGGAATGACG
>JAAEKY010000326.1 GCA_024227235.1 Desulfobacteraceae bacterium
CTACCATTTAATAAGTACAACTCTGCATATCAAATCTTTGTTCAATCAGTTCAATTCACAGCTAGATTTATTATAACCCTCCAAACGCTACCATTTAATAAATCCAGCCCTGAATCTAAGCTCAGAGATATTAAATTAATTAGGCCTTTTAATTTTTTATTGTTGTTTCAGATTTCCGCCGCCGGTCTTGTAGGGGGCCGACTAGTGAAAAAAAACATGGTCTACCTGATTTTTTATATTAAATCGACCGACTCGCCCTGATTTCTTGTATTTTTCAAAGAATAATCGCCGAATCCATCTTTCCTTCATAAGTTTTCATTTTGTACAGCCGCCCGATCACATAATCGAGTCGTGCTGGTTCATGTTTGTAAAAGTGTGTTCGAACGCATTGCATCGCGTGTTATTTGGTCATACTGCGTTTCCAATCTCTTTGCCTGGGTAGTTACAAGTGTGCCAGCTAGATTTAATGGTTATGCTGGTTCCCTTACAAAAGTTTGATTTGAAACGCATCACTAACCCCTATTTTCCATACAATTGCGTTCAGTAGAG
>JAAEKY010000327.1 GCA_024227235.1 Desulfobacteraceae bacterium
ACCCATAAACCTAAAAGATATGTACATGTCATACATCTTTTCCCAATCGATAATCACTTGGGAGTTCTTGCATCTGAATCAGTACTGTCCGGGCTTTCAGATGCAGCCACGGTCATTCCTAGAGGAAGTGTAGCCTGGATGTTGTACACATTATCTACAGGGTGCTAAAACATGAAAAACACCAGTTTCTTACTGTGAACGTGACTTAAATGCTCTCATGACACCACTTTCTAACTGACAAAAATACTGGCATGTGTAAGATTAGCCATTCTAACTTAATAGCAGCAACATGTCCTCATACTGTGAATCCATTAATATTTGCTGCCGTTTAATTTTGCGGTTTTGGCAGATGATTTATTTTGCTGCCATTTAATTTCGCGGATTTGTTGTTTGGAAGAATTGTTGATGGGGAATTTCAATCTCGCATAAAAATATGACAAAAAAAAATCTTCAATTTTGAAAACTTTTGCTCTTGTGTTTAGGGACAGATCCTTACGAGTTGGCAGCCCTGCACATATCACAGCAGAGGAGATTTACAGTAAACATCCACTCAAGAGCCCATGCTCACGTAAGAACCCGCCCCCACTCTTGTGGAAATGTCACAAATAAATGTAACCCCCTTTTTTAACAGTAACACTTGAAGCACTAAAGTCTGTTGAAAAAAATATATCCAAAAGGGGTTAGCGAATGCTAAATTCCATGAATTTTATGTATAAATCCAGATAG
>JAAEKY010000328.1 GCA_024227235.1 Desulfobacteraceae bacterium
AAAATTTTTTCATAGGGCAAATCAAAATCTCCTGCATAAAATTTATCCTCTGTATAAGAAAACCATAAGATTCTCAATCTTACAGGAAGTGGTTTAAAATCTTCTCCAACTATATCAATTGATCCCACTTCACCCCAGCCGTCCATAATAAATCTACCATCTGGTATATAAATAGAATTTTTGTTTTTAAAAATAAAATCACCCCGCACTATCTTCATTGGATAATTTTTTGGGGCGCACTCAGTGGGTAACCATTCAAATTTTTTCATTATTTTATCCTTTTGCATACATCCGGTTGTCAAACATGCCATAATTACACTAAACAATATTATAATTTTTTTTTTATCCATCATGATTTTCTCTTTCTCTTTGACCATTCATTTTGTCATTATTTGTAAATCGTGGTTTAGAAGCGAAGCTATTATAATGGGCAGAAAAATGTAAATATTTACGCCTGATTTTCCTGATTTCTTTAACAACGGCTTCCTTGTTCCAGGCGTCAGGAGTTGCACTATATGATTGTCTTAATACCTTATCAACATTTTTTAATTCTGGCGGTACCGGATGATCCGATTTTATTTCCTCATCAAAAATTACTCCCTCATTTTTAGCATAATCTGCCATAATATGAAGCGGTATCCGGCTATATTTATTACTAACTGTACGGTTTGCTATTAAGTTGTTTAGAACTTCAAATATTTCAAGATCCTTTTCATCATACCATCCCTCTTTGACTAACCGCTCTTTTTCTTCTTTAAGGCGCGCTGTAGCTTTGGGATCTTCAACCGGGACAGGGATCTCACCTATAAGTTCATGTTTTATATCCAAATCCAGAAGATTAAGATCTTTTTCAGATGCATCATCATTATATCCTCCACCTATATCAGAATGAACTCCGGGTAAAAATTTTTCTATACCTTTGCCATTGGCACTGTTTATGTTAGTTAATGGAAATTTTATTCTATGTTCGTCAGATGCTGCCAGTTGAACAACTTTGTCAGCTTTTTGTATGAAGTTAAGTTTTAATTGATCGGTATCATTAGTAATTTTTATGCCATATGAAGCGACTGTATCATATAATCCGATAAATTTTACTTTGATATTCTGTGTTTTAACAGAATGTCCCATCTTTTTTAAACGTTTAATCAATTTGGTTTTTTCTTGGGTCATGGCAGCATAAATAAAATGCCGGGCAGCAGCAGCACCACGGCTGAAGCCAAAAGCATCTAAGTAAATATATTCAATTGATTTTTTTCCTTGAATCTTTTCAATCTCATTAATTATATTATTGATACCTTTTTTAACTTTTGCTTTCACCCCTGTATTGCCTGTCCCTGTTCCCATTCCAATTAGACTGTCTGGCCCGTGATCTATTGTTCCAATGCCCTCAATATAAAATCGAAATGAGTGCATTGCCTTTTTATCCTTTATATAAAATTTAGCAAGTTTGGCAATATTTGAATAAGCCCCTTCATAACTGCCTTTTTCAATATCGAAATACGATTTGTAATATTTTGGGGTTGTGTTGTTAGCTAAATCATCAATATTTGTTCTATTATTTGCTGTCCCATCAAAAAACAGACATGCTCTTATGGAAATCGGAGGCTTTTTGCTGGTTTTATCCTCATCAGCCTTCGTGGCTTCTGTGACTGCATCGTTATCCATTTTTCTACCCCACAGTATTTTTTTTATTATGAGTCATGATATCTCCATTACGGCATGCATTCTTTCCTTCTATTTTTACATTTGGAGAGTATGTGACAAATTCTGCCTTGTCGGTTGTTGTACCAGAGGATACTCCTTTATCACTTCCAGGCTCATCTCCGGTACTTTTGCTGTAATTGCATCCTTTAATTGCTCCCATCTCCCCTTCTAGTTTTACTGTTTCACTACCGTCTGCAATATCAGCAGATTCTGCCAGGTTTGAATATGGAATGGGGACAGATGATTTACCCACAGGAGTCATGCATACATCAGGAAAGACCGTACTGTTGGCACCACTGCCTTTATGTGATATGCCCATGTTATTTGCAAAAACTGTTGAAGACCCCATTTTTTATCTCCTTGCTTATTTTATTAATTACATTTTATATAAACTATAAAGGTTTGCTTAGTACAAATGCTCCTCGCTTGCCATGATCATCTGCACAAAATATTAAAACATCATTTTCTATCCAGCCCCGGGAAAAACCCTGCACAGCAATACCTGCAAAAACTACTCCTGATGCTGCGCCAATATTTCCTATACTGTCTGCCGGCTGAATAACAATCTGGTTTTTATCTTTAAAGTAGCGAAGGTTTGCATAGCTCCACTCTTTTGCACGAAAAAATTCACCATTAAGATCACAAATCACAGTGCCAATATCAGTTTTTTCAGATATAGCTGCTTTAAACGTGTTGGTAAGCGCCTCTCCTGTACATGGTTTGTCAGAAACAAAGCAGGCAGGTTCATCAGCTAAGCCAATGCCTGTAATTTCAGCCATGTATTTTTCAGATTGAGCTTTTTGTTTGGATTCAAGTATCATAAAACCAACTGCTTCTCCTGCAACAAAAGAGTGCTGCCTGTGTAAAGAGTCAGATAACAGGCGTTCATCTTTTTCAAACCAGTCAAGGGTGTCTTCATCTAACAAAGAATCCACAGCACCGATTATACATATAGCCAGGGGGTTTTCTTTGATTATTTTATCAGCAACATCAATACACTCAATTATTGAGGTGTTTCCCTGGGTTATAATTTGTGTTTCTGCTTTTTTTTGTATTGTTGCTTGAAGTTTTTTTACAAGTTCCTGATTGTCATCTTCATACTTAAGTCCGGGACGTTCCGGGGCGGCAAAACCCATAAGCAGATGTATTGGTCTTTTTTGCTCAACAGGGTGTTCATCGAGCATATGTTTAAGACAATAATCAGCAATATTTCCCATCTTCTCTTTTCTGTTATAATTATCTTCATCAATTCCTTTGATAACAGATACAATTATGGGGTTTGTTTTAGTATCATCATAATCTCCGGATTTAACAAAACGAACTAAACCTGCACGGACAGATGCTGCTGTCATTATTGCATCATGCCCTATGGCTGTTATATTGTTGACTGCTGTGACTATCATACCTGTTTATCGTTCTCCTCAATTTCTATATTGACATATCTTGCAAGTGATGGCTGTTTACCAATAGCAAATGATGTGCCCCAGACAATATAGAATCTCTCTTTATCAGGCTCAAAAAGTACAGTATAGATATCAGGGTTTTGAAAAATATTTTCTTGCCTTAGTCGGAGCATGCAATTTAATTTAATTTCAGGCAAATTAAATTTCAGATCTCCTTTTTGTGAAAGGTTTACTATTTGTACAGACTCCCCACCTTTAAAAAATCCATCTGCCACCAGACCAGGTGAAGCTGTATTAAAATAACGAAGATCAAAATCTTTTGGCAACAAAGGAAATTGTTTTTCTTTCCATTCATCATCATAGGTTCCGGCGTACTCAGAGCTTTTTCCCCAAAAAGTCTCTATAAATCCAAGCCCTGCAACTTGTGGTTTATCTCGCCATGCAGAGATCAAATCTTTTGAATTTTCAAGATTTGGAAGTTTATGATCCTTGACTGCTTCTTTGTTTAACCTGAACCCTGTGCCTATTGGATTATTTTCATATTTTTCATGCTTTTTATTATCTTGATGGGTATTATCTTTGCCACCAAAGGCACGTTCATATGATAGCGGCATTGTTTGAAATGGTATTGGCATGCTTTTGGAAAATCCAGGCATGATTGAATTTTTTTCCCAATGTCTGTCTCCGAAGACTGTTATGATCTTTCTTAATTCACCTGCCTGCAGCAATACAGGAAGCTCGGTTACAGGTTTAGGGCTGTGGGCTGCACCAATAAGACCAATATCAGTATTGATTTTACCCAAAATAAAATCTGCTGGATATTTGATGCTTGATTTTCCAGGCTCACCATAATATTGATTTGCTCGAAACAGGGGTAATTGCTTTTTTTTTGGTTCTGCTTTGCTGTTAAGTTTAAAAGTTCCTTTGACCATAACACAAGCTTTATCTGCCCCTGTTTGATCGGTTATGAGGCTCAAACCTGCCTGGAATGGTGTTTTATTTTTAATTAGTAACATGCTTTTTAATTTAGCTGTATGCTGCCACCTTTAATTTTATTGCTTCCTGAAGATCGAGAAATCAACTCCTCACCTTTTATGATTATCTTTCCATGCTTATCTATTGTAATGCTTCCTTTTCCGCATTTAAGAACTATTTTTTCTTTTGCCTCAATATTGATCTCTTTTCCATCTACAATTGTTTTTAAATTCTCCTGTTCAGATATTATCTCATCAAGAAAGTTTTCCATAACTCCTGTTATGATTGGAAGATCAGGGTCACCGTTTTCAAAGACAATAAGCACCTCGGTTCCTATGCTTTGCTCCTGGGATAATTGATAGCGGTCTATGCCTGAAATAAGTTTTGCAGGTTTTGGTTCATGACTATTGTATTGAACCATTACTTTTCCGGGAGTATTGGATTGAGCAATACTTGCAATTATGGGCTGTGGGAAACTCTGATGCAGGTGTTCTGTTTTTTTTAAATTTTCTTTTTTGTTCATATTTCACCATTTGATTGCTTTAACTTGCCGTTAACATACCATTTACCGGATTCAAATTTTTCTTTAGTGCCTTTTAAAATAGTTTCCAACTCATTTATAGCGTTGAGCTGCTCTTTAACAAGCATTGATGTATCAAAAGGCACATCAATATTGTAGCTAAATACAAGCTCCTGATATACAAGTTTTCTAATATAGTTTGGATATATTTTAGATTTTAAATTTTCAACAAGACAGGCCGGGCAATAAAGTTCACCATTTCTATATCTTGAATTTGGGTCAAACCTGTTTTTATTATCTTCCCAGAAAGCCTGCCAGGATTTTGGGTTTTGACTAAGGCGGGTTATATTTATCCCGGGTTCTTTGCCGGAAGGATATAGTGGCTCACCTTTTTTGAGTTTTTCAAGCTCGTCATCAAAAAGCATATCTTTATCAATCTCATCAGGTATAAACACTTCTTCAAAAAGATCTGCACCGGTAATTAGATTCAAGGCGAATGCTGCTTGTTCAGCCGACTCTGCAAGAGATAGTTTTTCAATTAAAGCGGGAATTTTATCCGGTATTCCATCAAGACCAATTTCAATAATTTCCGGGATAGTCTTATTTTGTGTTTCTGAGTTTTTAACAAAAACTGAAATCTCAGAATCATTATGCCATTGTTCAGGCATATAGAGCAGAAGAGCTTCAGCTAAAGCTTTATTCTGTTTTCCATTTATATTTTCAAGTTTAAGTAAAATTTGTTTTACTGAATCAATTTGATTTTGCCGGCAAAAAACAGAAACAGCACCAAAAACCTCACCAAAATCATCCTGCTCATTGCAAATCTCAAGAGCCTTTTCACCACCGCATATCAGAGCATCAATATGAGCTTCCAATCGCTCTTCTATATTGGTTGCATTTTGAAAACTTATCCCTTTATCAGCTGTAAAGCCAGCTCGCTTTGCGTATAAAGCAGATATTTCTTCAAGGTGCTCTTTATATATTGTTTTAACAAAATTCATTTGTTAATTATTTAGAATTTCATTAGCTTCATTAATAATATTGCCGCTACCTTTAATTTTTATATCAGCACCTTTAATTAGTATTGTGCCGTCACTCTTCATGACCAAGCTGGCATCACCACATTTTAAAGTAATTTTATCTTCACTTGTCAGAATGGTTTCTGTACCAACTGTTACAGCCAAATTTTTTGTAATATCTGCTGTTGCCGAATCTCCAACATCTGCTTTGAATTTTTCACCAACAGATTCTGTAAGATTTTTTCCGACTGTGATTTTACTGTTTTTACCAATCTCAATTGTTGATTCTTCACCTATTTTCTCTTCACGGTTTTTACCAATATCAATTGTTTTGTTTTCTCCCACTTTCTCATCAGAGTTTTTACCAATGGAGTGGGTGCTGTTCTCACCTATGTCTTCTGTATGGTTTTTAGTGACTTTGATATCTTTGTTGTTGCCAATCTCTTCTTTCTGATCATTACCCACCTTTTTTGAACGATCATTGTCCACTGCCATTGTCTCGTCATGACCTATATGCTGACCTTTGTCATTTTTGATCTCTATGTTCCAGTCTTTTTGGCCGTGGATATATATTTCTTCTTCTTCTTTTTTATCTTCAAATCTGAGTTCGTTAAACCCGTTGCCTCCGGGGGTTGTATTGGTTTTTATTGTGGATTTGGTTTTGTCTTCGGGCAGAGAATACGGTGGTTTATTGTCTCCGTTGTACAGGGCTCCTGTTACTAAAGGTCTGTCTGGGTCACCGTCTATGAAGTTTACTATTACTTCCTGGCCTATACGTGGGATAAACACTGTGCCCCAGCCTGCACCTGCCCATGGTTGAGCTACTCTGAGCCAGCATGAAGAGTTCTCATCTGTTTTACCTTTTCTGTCCCAATGGAACTGAGCTTTTATTCTGCCGTGCTCGTCCACGTGGATCTCTTCGCCTTTGGGTCCTGTTACCAATGCTGTCTGG
>JAAEKY010000329.1 GCA_024227235.1 Desulfobacteraceae bacterium
CATGATCTTGTCATGCCCTGTTTTTACGATCCCCTCTCCTTCTGTGATCAGTTCTTCATACAGTTTTTCTCCGGGTCTTAACCCGGTATATTTGATTTTAATTTCAGAATCCGGTTTTTTGCCGGCGAGCCTGATCAGATCCTTTGCCATATCCGCTATTTTAATGGGGGTGCCCATGTTCAAAATAAATATTTCGCCTCCCTCCCCCATTGTAAACGCCTGTAAAATCAATTGCGCAGCCTCTTCTATGGTCATGAAATAGCGTGTTATTTCAGGATGGGTTACCGTAACCGGTCCCCCTTTTTTTATCTGGCTGTGAAAAAGGGGAATAACAGATCCTGAAGAGCCAATGACATTTCCAAATCGCACGGCAATAAATTTTGTCGAGCCGGTATCTTGAACCTGAATGATTTTTTCCGTAACCCGTTTTGAAGCCCCCATGACATTTGTGGGCCGGACCGCCTTATCGGTTGAGACGAGGACAAATCGGTCTATCTGGTGGTATATGGCGGCTTTAACAAGGATCTGGGTTCCGATGATGTTTGATGAAACCCCTTCCCATGGATTGCGTTCAACAAGGGGAACGTGCTTGTATGCGGCAGCGTGAAAAATTACGTCCGGCTTGTATTTATTTAAAACCTGATGAACGAGTTTTTCATCCTGTATTCTTCCCAGGATTGCCCTGTACTTGATATAGGTAATGATATGCTTGAGTTCCATCTGAATGGCATATAAATTGGCTTCGCTTGCATCAAACAACAACACTATCGCCGGCTTGTATCGGCAAACCTGTCTGCAAAGCTCAGATCCAATTGAACCGCCTGCCCCGGTAATCAAAACGGTTTTTTCATTTAAAAAAAGGGATATTTTATCATTTTCAAGTTTTACGGGTGATCGCCTGAGCAGATCTTTGTAGGATATATCCCTCATGGCCTTAATGCTGACTTTGCCGTCGATAAGTTCTGAAAGGCCAGGCAGGGTTTTGTAAGTGATGTCAGATTGCTTACAAATGTCCACTACCCTTCTGATTTCTTCACCTGTTGCAGATGACAAGGCAATCAAGACTTCGTTGACGCTGTGTTTTACCACAATGGCATTCAGTTCATCTATTGTGCCCAGAACCCTTATACCGTGGATAGCTTTACCGGTTTTTCTTTTATTATCATCCAGAAAACCGACAGCTTTATATTGCATGGAAGGGTTTTCATTAATCTCGCGGACCACTTTTTCACCGGCATCTCCGGCCCCTATAATCAGGATGCGATTAAAGTCGTCATGCTTAACATTTTTAGACAAAAACGAAGCTGAACCATGGCTTAATAATAAACGGATTAAAAGTCTGCTTCCTGCGATAAATATAAGTGTAAACAGGGCGTCAATCACAAAAACAGAACGTGAAAACCCTTGAAATCGGCTGAACATCAATAAAATGGACAAGATAACCGCACTGCTGATGAAAACGGATTTGATGATATTAATCAGATCAATGATACCGGTATATCGCCACATACCGCTGTATAAATTAAATATATAAAAAACAAATAGTTTGCATATAATGACCAAAGCAATGGTTTGTCTGATATTTTCAATTCTAGGTGGACCTAACCGGCCTTCAAATCTGATAGCGTATGCCAGAAAATAGGCGATAGCCAGCAGAGCCGTATCTGATAAAATGAGGATGAAAATATTTTTGCTGTTTGAGATTTTATCCATTTAAAATATTCCTCAACTGTCTGCCACCAGAACCCAAATTCAAAACTTTTAAATCCGCATTCAGCGCAACCGTTCCGTTGGTCAGGATCTTTGCTTTTTCACCCGATCCCCCGAACCTTTACCAG
>JAAEKY010000330.1 GCA_024227235.1 Desulfobacteraceae bacterium
TATTGTTTGCCACATTTATCACCCTGATTATGGTTCCTTGTCTTTATATCATTCTTGAAGATTTTAAAGGTTTATTTAGCTCAAAAGAATTTTGATGTTATTATTCTGTTCTTGACTTATATCGTATTATCAAGGATACTATTGGGAGTATTTCGTACAAATAATCATTTTTTTATAAAATAGGCGATTCGAGCCATATTGGTTTTTTTAACTATTTTCGTTATGGTTTAATTTTCTTTCTCGATTGGAGACAAAAATGAAGAGTAAGATTATTATTTGGCTTTTTTTCTTTTTATCATTGATTTTCACAGGGTGCCAGCAACAGCCTGAGCAAGAAGCACCTATAGAGAAGTCCCCGGCAAAACAATCTGTTTCTTTTCAATTGCAATGGTTTACCCAAAGTCAGTTTGCCGGCTATTATGTTGCATTGGAAAAAGGATGGTATCTTGATGAAGATATAGAACTTACAATTTATCCTGGCGGTCCTGATGTAGTTCCGATTGACCTTGTAAGTGCCGGAACAAAAGATTTTGGTACAACTTTACTTGCTGATCTTGCTGTATCCATCCAAAAAGGAAAACCTGCAATCAGCCTTGCCCAGATCCAACAAAATAATGGTTTAAGACTCCTTGCAAAAAAATCATCCAACATCAAAGAGCCTAAAGATTTTATCAATAAAAAAATAGGTATCTGGCTTGGTGGCTGGGAAGTTCAATTCAATGCCCTCCTTGCTAAAAAAGGGATCTCAACAAACCAAATCAATGTTATATCTCAGGGTTTTAGTATGACCCCTTTTATTGAAGACCATCTTGATGTTGCATCAGCCATGATTTATAATGAATATCATATGGTACTTGCTTCTGGTATTAAAAAAGATGAATTAATAATCATTGACTATGCAGACTATGAACTTGACTTTCCAGGGGATGTATTTTTCACCTCTCTAAAAATGTATAAAGAAAACCCAGATTTATGTTTACGTATGCTTCGTGCAAGCCTCAAAGGATGGCAATATGCCTTAAAAAATCCAGAAGAAGCAGTTAATATTGTACTTAAATATGATAAATCTGGTGTTCAAACCAAAGAGCACCAATTAAAAATGATGAACGAAATATCAAAATTAGTTAAAAGCCCTAATGTAAGAATAGGATCTACTGATCCAAATGCCATTCAAAACATGATTAATTTATTGGTAAAATATAAAGTAATTGAGACCAAAGTAGAACTTGATGAAATTTACACAGATCAGCTTTTAAATAAAATCTGATATTGCTTTTCAAAGAGGATTTTTATGATTAGTAGTCTTTTGCGAAACATATCTGTAAAGGTGCGCATAATAGGTGCCTTTATAATTCTGGCAATGTTAATAGCTGGTTCCATACCTCTTTTGGCATCATTTCAACATTCAATTCTTAATAACCTGAAGCATATTATTGAAGTTGAAACCCAATCAGAGCGTCTTCTTCTTCAATCGTCGGTAAAGGTTGTTCATGCCCAACTAAATCTCTTTCGTTTTATAAAAGACTATCTTCCTTCAACCTCAGATGCTCTATACGAAGCTCAAAATGCTCGTAAATTGTTAAAGGAAACCAACAAAATCATAGAAGTTCCAACGGAAAGAGAGTCCATAGATAAACTTTTGGTAGTTTTAGATGAGTTTATTGATCAAATTAAACAAGTTCAAAAATCCCACCAGCAAAAAAAACATCCTGAGGTTATTCGACAAGCATTTGTAGCATCCAAGACAGGCAACGATATCACTCAACGCATAGAGCAGATTGTACAAATTAGAGAAGAGCATATATTACATACAAACATGGCTGTCCAAATGAAAGCACAAAGCAGGCTGATTTTTTATATTATTGCCTATATTATTCTTTTGATTTTCAGCCTTTTTGTTGTATTTCTTATTGCACACAGTATTACTCAACCCATCTCAAACTTGCGTGATAGTGCTGAATCTTTCCGTGATGGGAAACTCGAGGTTGTGGCGCTTGTACATGGCAAAGATGAGATGACAGAGCTTGCCGAAACATTTAATCTCATGGCATATCAATTAAAAGGCTCTTTTCAAAAATTAAGGGACCACCAAGACCATTTAGAAGAAAAAGTCATGAAACGAACTCTTAAAATGACAGAAGCCAACAAACAGCTTGAAAAAGAAAACAATGAAAGGCGAAAAGCTGAAAAAGCTCTAACAATTGCTAAAGAAGATGCAGAAGCTGCAAACCTTGCAAAAAGTGAATTCTTAGCCAACATGAGCCATGAAATACGTACTCCTATGAATGGTATCATGGGAATGCTGGAATTTCTTTTGGAAACTGAACTTGACGCATCGCAAGAAGATTATGCTAATAACATTAAAGAAAGCTCTGATGCACTCCTTGGCATTATTAATGATATTCTTGATTTTTCAAAAATAGAAGCAGGAAAACTTCAATTTGAAATCATTGATTTTGATTTACGAGTTACCATTGAAGGAATTATTAAAATGCTTTCTATGAAAGCAAATGAGAAAAACCTTGAAGTTGCATGTTTTATAGATCCCAAAGTACCCTCTCTGATCCAAGGTGACCCTGGTCGCCTTCGCCAAGTTATTTTAAACCTTGCAACAAATGCCATAAAATTTACCGAATATGGAAAAATTTCAATACGCGCTGAATTACAAAGTGAATCTGACACTCAAGTTGAAATTCTTTTTCAAATCAAAGATACAGGGATTGGAATTGCTAAAAACAAGCTTAACCGCCTTTTTAAATCATTCTCCCAGGTAGATGCATCAACAACACGAAGATTTGGTGGTACAGGATTAGGGCTTGTTATTTCAAAACGGTTAACCCAGATCATGAATGGAAAAATCGGAGTAAATAGTGTTGAAGGAGACGGTTCTGAATTCTGGTTCACAGCTTTTTTTGACAAACAAATGGACTCTGATCATTCTTTAGAATCCAAATACTTACCACCTGATATAAAAGGCAAACGAATCATTGCTGTTGATGATAATGATCTCAACCAGAGAATACTATATGAACACATGACATCTTGGGAATGTTCTCTAACAATTGCTAAAAGTGGTGAAGAAGCTATCGAAAAAATGAGTATAGCTGCAAACAAAGATGAAAAATTTGATATTGCTCTCATTGACATGATGATGCCGGGGATGGATGGGTTGCAATTGGCAAAAAAAATTAAAAGCAGTTCAGCTTTATCATACACCAGTCTAATCATGCTTACCTCCTGTGGTAGTCGTGGGGATGCTGAAAAATTTAAAAATGTTGGTTTTGCTGCTTATTTTAACAAACCCATTAATAAATCTGATCTTTATAATGCAATTGTTTCAGTATTAAGCAATCGTACGCATGCCACAGATGATGATGATAAGAAAAAACTAATCACAAAATATACAATAAAAGAACAAAAAAAATATGGTACACGTATATTAGTGGCTGATGATAATGTTATTAATCAAAAAGTTGCCATGCTTAAACTTAAAAAACTAGGGTACAATTCTGATGTTGCATCAAATGGATTAGAGGCAGTGAAAGCATTGGAAAACAAATCCTATGATATGATTCTCATGGATATTCAAATGCCTGTCATGGATGGATATGAAGCAACTCAAAAGATACGGACTTCTAAAAAGAATTATAAAGATATACCTATTGTTGCCATGACAGCCAATGCCATGAAAGGTGATAAAGAAAAATGCCTGGGAGCTGGAATGAACGATTACATACCAAAACCAATTGATCCGGATGTGCTATTGAAAGCAATAAGTACCTGGATCTCTTGATTTTTAAAATGCTGACTGCCATGAGGGCTGTTCATGGCAGTCAGAGAGGATAATGCATAATAAGGAGATGGGGATGCTTGATAATATCAAACAACTACCTTTCATTATCCAAAATTATAAAACTTAGTGATCATATTGTTTTGCATATTCAGCATCATTATACATTGCTTCTCCATAGAGA
>JAAEKY010000331.1 GCA_024227235.1 Desulfobacteraceae bacterium
AAAAAGAATACGATGAAGCAGAAAATGTACTTCATGATGCTATAGATTGCAGCCCCAGTCTTGCCGAGGCATATGTTCTTTTAGGAGGACTGTGTCTTCAAAGAAATGACATGGAAGGATGTCTGAGATATAACAGGCTTGCAATAAAAGTGAGAGTAGGTTTTTCAGAAGGATATAGTAACATTGCTTTTGTTTTACTACAGCAGTGTGATGGGGCTAATCCTGATGAAGATACTAAAAAGATTGAAGAAGCAATAAAAATGTTGAGAAAAGCGATTGTTCATAATTCTCAGTTTGTGCAGGCGTTTACAACCCTTGGAACAGCATATTTTATGAAAGGAGTTGTAAAAGAAGCAATCGAAGCTAATAAAGAAGCTATAAAAATTGAGCCCAATTTTCCCATAGCACATAATAATTTAGCAGTTGCATATCTTGAACTCAAAGATTACAAAAAAGCTATAGAACATTGTGATAAAGCAAGAGAGCTTGGATACGATGTGGTAGAAGATCTTCTTGTCGAACTTGAGCCTCACAGATAAAATATGACAGATAAGTTTTTTGTTTTTGAATATAGTCTTGCTGGTGTTGATGATAAGTTGCATCCTAAAGATAATGCCTTGGCTGATAGCCTCTGGAATGCTCCATTAAGTGGTAAGAAAAACAATGTTTCTGATAAAGATCTGACCATTGGCGATTATCTTTTGTCTGCCAGTAAGTTTCT
>JAAEKY010000332.1 GCA_024227235.1 Desulfobacteraceae bacterium
TACATACTCTGGAAGAGATGCCGATACCATGCCGCCTGTCTGGGTGGCTAAAAGTTCTGATGCGGGTGTTGTTATCGGGGCCTGCATTGTGTCTGCTGCCACTGCCACAGAAGTGGGGGCAACCGGTGTTAAAAGAGCGCCATGGGCCAATGCGCCTTTCATCCCCGGCGCCTTAGGCGATTATATGGATGCCCAGTTTAAATTTTTTGGCAACGATAAAATAAAACAAGACTATAAACCGGTGATGGCAGGGCTCAATTACTTTTTGACCGATCAAGCCCGCGGGGGAGATTCTTCAAAGCTTCTGGGGGAAAAAAGAGATGTGAAAGTATGGTTGTCCTGGCTTGAACGATATGCCCACGATGAAATAGACTACATATCCACTCCCGTAGGGAATCTGCCCAAATATGAAGATTTAAAATCCCTGTTTAAACAGATTATTGATAAAGACTATTCCAAAGAACTGTATACTAAACAATTTTCTTTATACCTGGATAATATTCTTAAACGAGTGAACCTCCAACAAGACGCCTATGGTAAAGAAGAGGGGATTCCTCAACAATTGTTCGACATTTTAGCCCAACAAAAGAAAGATTTAATTGCTTTAAAAGAGGCCCATGGAAGTATTGTGGCACCAGATAAATTTATAAAGTAGCTATTGAAGGGTCAAGTCTGCTCATGGCTTTTGAACTGGAGATCACGAGCCATGAGCAGACTTGACCCTAACTTCTAACTTGGAGACCCAATGAGCAAAATATCCTGTATCGAATTATATCATGTAAGAATCCCTTTGGACAAACCTTTTTATCCTAGCTGGATTCCTGGTTATCCAGCTACAGACAATCGTTTTGATCTTGTAAAAATCATCACAGAAGAGGGGGTAGAAGGATATTCTGCCGGCCCTGCCATTTCTTATGAAAGAATGGGCCTGGGGTATTTGATCGCGCCTTATCTTTTGGGACATGATGCCACAGACATCGATCTAATGCTTCAACGGCTCAGGGAAGTTGGATACCTGGGTGTCCGGGCCAACTGGATTGAGCCGGCATTTTGGGATATTAAAGGAAAACTTGAAAACAAACCCGTTTTTGAGCTGTTTGGCGCCAAACGGGAGCCTGTTGAATTGTATGCCTCTACCGGTGAAATCAAAGATGAAGATTCCCGGATTTTTGAGGCCAAAAAGCGATATGACGAAGGATTTAAAACCATAAAAATAAGAGTTCATGAATTTGATGTCCAAAAAGATATCAGCCATGTTAAAGCAGTTGTGGATGCTGTTGGGGATAAAATGGCTATTGGTGTGGATGCGAATCAAGCCTGGCGGGTCACCATTATTAATGATGCCCCGTTATGGGATTTAGATCGTGCCAAATATTTTGCCGATGCCTGTGCGGATATGAATATTGCCTGGCTTGAAGAACCGCTTCCAATGGATGATTACCAAAGCCTTACCGAATTATCAGCATACAGCAAAATTCCCATCACTGGGGGAGAGATTCATACCAATGGGAAAAGTGAATTAAAATATATGGTTGAAAAAAAATGCTATGATATATTTCAACCGGATGCCATTATGACTGGTGGCATACAACATACTCTTGAGGTAGCAGACCATTGCCGCAAACATGATCTAAAATTTACCCCCCATACCTGGACAAACGGAATTGGATTTGCAGTCAACCTCCATGTTCTTTTGGCCAGTGGCTTTAATGGAACTAAACCGTTAGAATATCCTATTAATCCACCATCATGGACTATTGAAAAACGCGATGGGATATTAAAAAAACCTTTTATGCATGAAAAAGGGTTTTTAGAACCCACTTATGCGCCCGGGCTTGGATTTGAGATTGACCAGAAAAAACTAAACAAATACGGCAAAAAATTCTTTAGTATGAACAAGAAAAAACTCATGTTTCACACCATAAAAGACAAAGGGCTGCTCACTGCGCTAAAACTAAACTCCAACAAGAAAAAATATGGCGTAGACGCCATTAAAAAAAATTAAAATAAACTGGCAAGCTCTTTAATATCTTTATTAACAGTGGGATGCTCCTGTATTTTGCCCTTTTCATCAATCCCTGTGTAGCAAAGTTTAGTCTCAAACTTAATATCGGCTGCATCAAAAAAGTACTTTGTGGTCAATTTTAATCCTTGGAACAAATCTTTTCCTTTAGAAGCACCTACAGCAAACAGGATTCCTTTTCTTTCGCGGGTTTTGAAATCATTTGTTTTCAATCTGTATTTTCGTGACCACAGCACCTGAATCCTATCGATTAATGACTTGAGTGCAGCTGGGAAAGCATAAAAATAGACAGGAGAGCTGATTACAATACTATCGGCCTTTATGATTTCTGGCAGAACAATACTGGTAAAATCATCCTTAAAGACACACTCACCTTTTGTTTCACAATTACCACAGCCAATGCAGTTATTTATTTTTAGTTTGGCAGCATCCAATATCTTTGTACTATATCCTTTTATCTTCATCTCTTCCATGAAAACAGATAAAAGGTAATGCGAATTACCTTTTGGACGAGGGCTGCCAATTATTCCTAAGACATACATATTGGATCACCTCAATGTTTCAAACATCTGTGGGTCACTTTATAATGGACAACAATTCGACTTCAAAAATTAAAGTAGACCCCGGTTTTATAACAGCCCCCGCTCCCCTGTCACCATATGCAAGTTCAGGAGGGATAAACAGCATCCACTTCGATCCCACTTTCATCTTCTGTAAGGCCTCAATCCATCCTTGAATCACGCCACCCACTTGAAATGTTGCCGATTTCCCTCTTCGATAGGAAGAATCAAAGACAGTGCCGTCAATAAGGGTGCCTTTATAATGGCACTCTACTGTGTCTTCTGCGGTTGGCAAAGGGCCTTCTCCCTTTGTTATCACTTTGTATTGAAGCCCGGACGCTAGGGTTACCACATCTTTATTTTTTTTATTTTCTTCTAAAAACTTTATCCCTTCAGCCTGATTTGCTTTAGATTCTTTTTTTACTTTGTCCATCTGTTTTTGTCGCGCCAACTGTTGAAAGGATATCAGAATCTCTTTTAATTTATCTTCAGTAAGCTTGGGGGTATTTTCCACGTTGTCTTTTACCCCCATCATAAAAAATTCAGGATTAAATTTAAAATTTGCTTTCAGGTTATTAGTAATATCATACCCAAGCGCATAACTGATTTGCTTTTCAAGATCTTCTTTTTCCATGGATTGTTCTTTTTTTTCATTTGCAAAGACTTGAAAATTAAAAAGAACAAGAAACATCAGAGCCAGTAGATATATTTTAGATTTTTGCATTAAAGTCTCCTTGAATTTTCTATTATTTATATATTGATATGCATCGCACCATGAGTATCAAAAAGGCCTTTCTATTGCAATGGTCCTGCAAACTTAAAAACTAAGTTTTTTTAGCCATCCCCCTGCAAAAATTTCTAATACAATTATTATTTAATTCAATACCCCCCAAAAATTCTTTAAGATTTGTCTTAAAGCATCTCAATGGCACACGCCATGGATACCCCACCACCGCCGCAAAGCGTGGCAAGACCCAAAGATTTATTTTTGTTTTTCATAGCATACATCAAGGACACCACAATTCTTGCACCTGTCGAGCCCACGGGATGACCCAATCCTATTCCTGAACCATTAACATTGGTAATGTCCCTGTTCAATCCTAATTCTTTCTCACATCCCAGGTACTGCCCGGCAAAAGCTTCGTTTACTTCAAGGAGTTCAAAATCTGAAAGGTTCAGATCTGAATTGTTTAAAAGATTATTAACTGCCGGCACAGGCGATAATCCCATCACAGATGGATGGCATGCGCCCCGTGATGTGGCCTTAATCTTAGCTATGGGTGTAAGGCCTAATTGTTTTGCTTTGGAGGCGGACATGATAATCATACCGGTTGATCCATCATTAATCCCGGAAGAATTCCCGGCAGTTACTTTACCTATTTTAGGGACAAAAGCTGCTGGAAGTGCCTCAAGCTGCTCCATGGTAATACCCGGTCTGAAATGCTCGTCTTTATCAAAAATAACAGGGTCTTTTCTTTTTTGCGGTACTTTTACTTCAATGATTTCATCTTTAAAGGAGCCATCCTTTGTGGCCCGTTCGGCTTCATTATGACTTCTTAAGGCCACTTCATCCATCTCTTTTCTGGAGATATTAAGATGTTGAGCGATAAATTCAGTCGTATGCCCCATAATATAGGGCTTGCCCACAAACATGCTCAAAGGGGCTTTGGTTTCATCAACAGGTCCGTCTTCAGGATGAGGAATGATATAAGAGCCACAGTGCAGGGCATGGATCATGTCGTCTACAAATTTCTGGTCCTGAAGCCTGCAACCCCAGCGGGCATTGGGAACGCTGTATGGCACTGAAGACATATGCTCTGTTCCACCTGCCAGAATAATATCAGCCATACCTGCCTGAATCATTGCCATTCCAGAAATCAGGGCTTCCATCCCGGAAATACATACCCGATTAATGGTCACTGCCGGTACTGAATCTGGAATTTTAGCCAGTAAAGCACCTACTCTTGCTACATTCAGCGTATCGCAGGATTCCATACAGCAGCCATATCGAATATCATCAATCATCTCAGGTTCTATCTTGGCTCTTTTAATGGCTTCTTTCATTGTGACCGCGGCAAGGCTTGCGCCGTTCATTGGAAGCAGTGTCCCACCAAACGTGCCGATGGCGGTTCTGCAACCCGATACTATGACAACATCTTCCATATTATTTTCTCCTGTTCTTTTATTTATATTCTTATATCATTTTAAAGTAACCACTTTTGACTATTCGTGGTCAAAGCCAACCTGATGTCTGTTTTCTGTAGGTTAAGCGACAGCCTCGGAAAAAAACAAACTTCAGACTGGCGATTTCCCACTATAAGTTAATTACATTTTAAAACAAGTTGTCTTCCATGGTGGCTACTGGATTATCTTCATATGTAACAGCTTTCAACTTCCCAATGGTTATTGGGATGATCGTTGTAATAAAAAATTGAGCCGCCTTAATTTTACCTTGATAAAATGCAGCATCTTTGGTGTCAAGCTTTTGATCTGCAATTGTTGCTCTCCAAAGCAGCATCCACGCCATAATAATATCACCGGCTGCTTCCAATAATGGATGGGCACAGGCAAAAGCAGATGTCATCTGTTTTGAAAATAAGGCCTTGCTGGTATTTTTACAGGTTGTTTCAAACAATAATAATGCTTCTTCAAGGATTATTGCAAGCGTATTCAAGCGGTCATGCTCTTTGGCTGTTGCTATGATGGATTTAATCTCAGAAATGAGTACATCCAGCATCGCACCTTTGCTCCCGGAAATCTTTCTTCCAATAAAATCCATTGCCTGGATACCATTTGATCCTTCATAAATGGATGTTATTTTACTGTCCCTGACCATCTGCTCCACTGGATACTCTTTTGTATACCCATATCCACCAAAAATCTGCATTGCCTCCACGCAGACATCAAACCCTTTTTCACTGGAATAGGCCTTAACCACCGGTGTTAATATTTCAATCAGGTTTGAATAGTGTAGGATTTCTTTTTCATCTTTTGATGTTTTTTCTTTATCAAAACAAAAGGCCACAAAATAAACAAGGCTTCTCATACCCTCTACATAGGATTTCATTTTAAGCAGCATTCGTTTCACATCAGGGTGTTCGATAATCGGAACCTGGCCGGCTTCATGATCAGACAGCTTTTCAATACTCCGTCCTTGGCGTCTTTGTTTTGCATAATCAAGTGCATGCTGGTAGGCCAGGCTTGCACTGGTAAATGCCTGAGTCCCTACCTCTAAACGGACTTCATTCATCATGTGGAACATGATCTCCATTCCCTGGTTGGGTTCGCCTAGCAAGAATCCTTTGCACTTGCCTTTACTGCCAAGCGATATAGAGCAGGTCGGACTGCCATGAAGGCCCATTTTTTTTTCAACACCTGTACAGACTGCATCATTTGCTTCACCCAAAGTCCCATCCTCATTGACCCAAATTTTTGGAACAATAAAAAGTGAGATGCCTTTGGTTCCAGCAGGAGCGCCTTCAATTCTGGCTAAAACAGGATGGATAATATTGGGGGTTAAATTTTGCTCTCCATTTGTAATAAAAATTTTACTGCCGCTGATGTCATAAGCGCCATCAGCTCGCTTTTTTGCTGTGGTAGTTAATGCGCCGACGTCTGATCCAGCACCGGGTTCGGTTAGGAGCATCGTACCGCCCCAAGCACCGGTATAAAGCTTTTCTAAAAATAATTCTTTTTGTTTTTCAGTTCCAAATAGGTCAATCATTTTACCAGCACCATGGCCCAGTATCGGATACGTTGTTAGAATATAATTTGCGCCTGTAAAATACTCCATAGCGGCCTGGGCTATGGTAAAGGGTAGCGCTTGGCCACCATATTTGGGATCTTCAGTTAATGCCCCCCATTCTCCTTCTACCAGTAACTTATGTGGTTTTCTTAAGCATTCCGGTACTTTAACACCCCCATTTTCAAATATCACACCCACCTGATCGCATTCTGTATAAGTGGGAAAAATTTCTTTAACTGCCAGGTTTTTTGCTTCTTTGATCACCATATCAAACATTTTCTTATTAAACGCTTTGTATTTATCAGATTTCAGGAACATATCAACCTGGAATTGTTCATAAAGAACAAAATCAATATCTCTTTGATCTGTCAGTTTTGGGGCCATTATTCACCTCTTTAATAGTTGTATGCATTTAGGTAAGTAAAATTTACTTATCAAAGGTAATCATGTCAAGCAAAAATTAATTGGGGATCAATTTTGTAAACAGCGTTCACCATATTGAATTAGGCAACCATAGCCATTGCCATTAAATATTTCTTTTTAATAAGGCTTCGATACAGTTGATTGACGCGGTGATACAGTCTGTGCTCATGCGCACAGGACCATTATAGGATTTAACTCAATACAATTGCAAATAACTCTCTATTGACCTTCAATCTCGGAAAAAATTGCACCTGTTATGAATAATTTACCAATGTTTCTCTATATTGGCGCGATTTGAAAAAACAAGCTGCCCGTTTTTTAGATTTTGAACCACATCAAGAACCCTTCCATTTATCCTGTCGGCAACCTTAATGCCAGCAACCTTTAAAATACTAAATGCATTCGGACCGCAAAATCCCGTAATAACCACTTCAGCCCCTTTTTTACATACCATATTAGCAGCTCGAATACCTGCATTCTTGAAAGCATTTTTATTTCTCAAGTTATCAATGGCTTCAAACTTAAACGTCTCCATATCAACAAGAATGATGAATGCGGCCCTTCCAAACCTTGAATCAATGAGGCAAGTTAAATTATCTCCTTGGGATGTAACAGCTATCTTCATTTAAAAATACTCCTTTCTCTAATCGTTAAATTCAGAAATGGAAGCAATTTACAAATGTCGGATTGTTTTCTATTAGAGATTATTGCCGATAGTATCGGCCATGATTGTACTGGTGTTCATTCGAACTCTGAAGTTTGCAACATCTCCTCCTATACCTGCGGGCTCTTTTTGGCGGGAAACCGTGTTGAGAAAGAGATGGGCATTGAGTACTTCCACATTACAGTCAAGAATTTGTACTATAAGTGAAAGACACTACGCAAGATTTGTGGCCGTTGTTGTTTTTCCGGTCCCGCCTTTTCCGCTGGCAACACTGATAATCATCTATATTGTTCTCCTTTAAATACTATGGTTTGGCTGTGGAATGAAAATTTTTTTCATGTGCCCAATTAATTTTTGAGCCTCCTTTCTGCCAGGCACAACTGGAAATTGCATTAATATGCTAAGCCCCTCGTATACTTCATGAAATTTTTCTGTTTTTCGTGGGCTTGCGATAACACAATTTATCATTGGATTTGTCATAATAGCTTGTTCAATGAATGTTCTACTTTCCATGTCCGGCAAGTTTTCATCAACAACTATAAGATCATTGGGTTCTTCCATTAGCATGGACAATGCTTCGACTCCGGTATCACTCCAATCCGTTTTTATTCCATTTTCAGCCAATACGCTTTCGATACCTTTAAAAATATTCTTTTCTCTGCTTATGATAAGTGCATTAAGCATTTAAATAATGACTCCGTTTAATTTATTTTTGGAGACTATCTGTTCCATGGACCTTTTCTAAACCTCTGCCTCTGGTCTTGGTTACGCCTGCAAAGATTGTTTCCGCGGTTTTGAACCTGATTTCTTTTTTGTCGCCTATCCTGAACACGGTTTTGACTGATGTTACAGTTACCCATGCCCCATCCTGATCCTTGACCCTTACCCTGTGGGCCGGTTGTGTCTCTTCCTGGCATATGATTCACCCCCTTTGTTTGTGTTTGGTTTATTGCAAAGGTTATGAGTCTTCAATTCTTGTCAAATTAAGCTTGCAAGTGATATGCCATAAGCACAGACTTATGCTTGAACTAAAAAAACAACATTAAATTCAGTTAGTTATGATTGCCAGGAGCAAGAGTAACAAATCATTGTTTTAAAAAAGGTTGCAGGAATGCGACTATACGAAAGGCAATATAAGTACCTTTCCAATATTGGTGATGATGAGGATTTTAAAATGCTGTAATTTTTATTGATCAGAAAAAATGAAAATCAAATTGATAAAAGAAATAGCAAAGAGTGTAATCCATCGTTATCACAGTGTCTTAATGAAATTTTAGGCGTTGACTGGCTATAATCCGCATCATCAGGCCTACTTTTTCGCTTAGCCAGCTTCGGTTCCACTACCTGAACTAAAATGCTGAACATACCTTTTCTCGGGGTTGGACAAAAATGAATAAATCGCAAATGAACTTATTTTAATGGATGCTTATTTTTCCATGAACTGCCCATTATTGATAGACAAAAGACTTGATATCGTAATTTTATCCAGCCGATCAAACATAGCTTTACTAGCTTCAACCCAAACCCACCGTGACAGACACTCTCCTGCTCTATTGCAGACACCGCAAGTCTTATTTTCCTGCTCAGCACAATCAACAATAACCGTTGATTCCTCTAAAACCCTTACAACTTCACCAATGGATATATCTTCTGGAGATTTTGCAAGCATATGACCGCCAAAAGGTCCCCTGTGACTTATTATTATACTGGCTTCTCGAAGTTTTCGTGTCATCTGTTCCAAATATTTCAAAGAAATATTCTGTCGCGCGGAAATATCACTTAACGGAACGGGTTTGTCTTTGCCATATACAGCAATATCAAGAAGAAGCCTTGTCCCATATCTACTTTTTGTTGTCAGGCGCATTGCATCTCCTCTTTAAAATTATTAATTTAATTGATTGGGGTTTTTATATTATTCGGTTTTAGAATAGGAAGGCAGATATCAAATGTGCTTCCTTTACCTTTTCTTGATTCTATTTCAACTGTTCCCCCATGATATCCAATGACTTTGTGAGCAATAAAAAGACCAAGCCCTGTACCTTGGGAGCCTTTGGATGTAAAAAAAAGGGTAAACATTTTATTTTTTGTTTCAGTGTCCATACCGATTCCATTATCTTTAATCGTAAAACAAAGTCTCTCTTTAGGCTTTTTTTGGACAGTAAATTTTATTGTGTGCTTTTTTTTATCCTGGTCCAACACACATGCATCAATAGCATTTTCAAGAAAACTCACCAGTGCTGCATCCATCCAATTGGAATCAATTTCAAATTTTCCAAGATTTTCAAGAATAGAAATATCTAAGGTAATCGCATGATTCTTTGCCGATGTTTTTATTGTATTGACAACTTTTTGAGAAAAATCTTTAATATTTATTTTCTTATAATCAAGCTCTCTTGATTTGGTATAATATAGCATCTCAAGCGCCATTTTCTTAATCCGCCCAGCCATCAACTTGATCTGCCCATACGCTTTAACAATTCGGTCATTATCTTTTTGACCAATTCCCATTTCAAGCTGATATATTCCACCATCCAGCGCTGTCAACATACCCTTTACCCCATGTGACATCGACCCCAGCATCAATCCGAGCGAAATAAGGTGGTCTTGCAACTCTCTAATCTGAGTGATATTGGTTGACATTTCCATTACCTGACTGATATCGCCATATTCGTCCCTAATAGGAGCTGTCTGGGTCAGCACATTATATTGTTTCCCCAATTGAGTCGTGAGGACCTCTTCAGTGCAATATGATTTGCCATCATGAAACGTCTTAACTACTGGACAATCTGAGCATTGAGATGTCCTGTGTTTATAAATTTCGTAACAAAATCCACCCACCCGGTTACCAAAATGATATTTAAACTTCTTGTTTGCGGCTGTAATTCTAAGATGCTTATCTTGAACTGAAATATAGCAAGGGACTTCTTCAAATAATTGATTTAATAAATCATGTTCTTTATGAAGGTTGACAATTTTTTCAGAGTAGCGACTAATTTTTTGATTCATTGCAATATTTTTGCAGGCAGATGTGATGGCCAGATCAAGCGCTTTATTACTAATCGGCGATTCAAGATATTGTAAAGCACAAGCACCCAAAAGATCCATCGCTGTCTCAAGTTTACCCCTTGATGCAAGGATAATGATCTGCATAAATGAATTTGTTTCTTTTGCAGATATTAAGCAGGGCACAATTTTAACATCGATGAATGGATTGGCTATAATAATATCCCAGATGGGTTTCTCAAGTGCCTGGCGAGCCTGAACAAAACATGCCGCTGTAGTGACATTATAATCCTGACGCTCAATATGCGTTTTTAAAATCTTAGCATATTTTAATTCACTATCAATAAATAATATCTGTTTTGCCATGATCGGATAAACATTTTTTTTTAATTGAGTGTTTCTTTTATAGTTTTCAGCAGTTCTTCACGGTCAAAAGGTTTGGGGAAAGATGCCACAGCTTTGACTACAGCACACTCGTGACCAGGAAGTCCACTGATGACAATAATAGGAATATTTTTTAGTTCAGGGTCTTGTGAAAGCTGCTGGTAAAATCTGGGTCCCCATTCTCCAGGCATTTCAATGTCCAAGGTAATCAAATCAGGGGTATTCTTTTTTGTCTGACTTAATCCTTCTTTAACATTTCCGGCAATAATGACTTTATAGCCATTATCTTTAAATATAGAGACCAGATAGTCCCGTATATTTATATCGTCATCTATCACCAGAATTTTCTTTTTCACAACGCCCTCTTAATCTGCTTTTTTTCAATGAACCTGCGTAGAACCCAAAAATAAAATTTACTCCTCAGGTTCAGGTTTTAAATGGTCCGGTATATCCAGCATCCCAATAATCAAAGGTTTTAGAAATGACCATTTTATACCAATTTCAAATTCTTCTTCCAGATCACGGATAGCATCCCAGCAGTTATGGCAGGGAGCAAGGACCAGCGTTGCCCCAGTTGCAAGGATCTGATCTCTTTTACATTTAAGGCCTACATTTCTTTGTTTTCGAAAGTATCCAATGCCATTAAATCCACCCCCACCACCACAACAAAAATTATGTTCTCTGTTCGGCGCCATGTCTACGAAATATCCCGGCTCAACAATATAAGAGACGATTTCTCTTGCAACATCTCTTAGCCCATGATTTCTGACATAGTTACACGAATCCTGCAGAGTACACTTTTCTTTAATCCTCTTTGTAGGATCAATTTTCAATTTTCCTTCTCTTAATGCTTCTGCCAGCCATTCGATATAATGAATAGATTCAACAGGTGGCCTTCCATCTTTTCTGCCTGCCCAATAGGGCCCTTCAACAACAGTGGCTCGATGGGCATGTCCACATTCTGTTCCGACCATCCGTTTTGGTTTTAACCGATCCATGGCATCATAGACACTGTCCACCTGAATTTTACAGGCAGCCCAGTCACCTGCGAACATAGCAAGGCTAGTGAGTTCCCACCCTTTTGATGGAACAGTCCATTTCTCTCCTGCAATATGGTATAAAATAGCAGCTTCAGCAAGGTCTTCAGGATAATGTTTGGCTTCCCGGGCATTAACCGTATACATGATATCCGCATCTTCGACATCCACGGGAACAGTCAACCCTGGATATTCATCTTCGTATTCTTCAACCATCCATTCAAAAGTATCAATAAAATCTTCATTTGTGATATCCATCTGAGCCTGGTAAACCCTATGCATACCTGCACCGATTTTCATTTCCCAGGGGACAAATCCCTGCTGATATAAAAGCCCTCGAAGATATCCGAACATAATGCCAGTATCAATTCCATGGGGGCAATAGGTTCCACAACGATTACAACAGGTACACTGAGACCAGGCGACTTCCATGGCATGCAGCATAAATGCGTTATCAACTTTCCCTTTTCTTTTGATAATTTCACCAAGAGTTGACTGGATCTTATAGGCAGGGACCTGTTTGGGATCTCTATCATTGGTCAGATACAAAAAGCAGCTATCTGCACACATGCCGCAATGGGCACAAATTTCAAGCCACGTTCTGATTCGTGATTTACAGGTGTTTTGAATTGTTTTCCATAAAAGATCTGAATCAATATCCAGGCTTTTCATTTCTTCATAATATGTTTTACCGCTCTGGTCCGCTAAAAGAGTTGTAATACCTTCTGCAGTATCAACGGGTTTTTTATTGCATAATGTTCCTTCTGGCATGGATCTATCTCCTTAAAAGCTGGTTTTAATATCAATTAAACTACCAGGCCATTTTAGTTCCTCTTACTCCACCTCTTTTTATTCCAAAATCCATTCCCAACTGGGCTCTTGATGCAAAGAATAAGAACACATGAGATAGTTTGGTAAATGGAATAGCAAAAAGGACAATTTCACCTGTCAAAATATGGGCATTTAACCAAAACGAATAATCGCCGACTTGATACCGGGCCAATAACCCCGTAACAAATGGTGCCATGGACATGATAAGGATTCCCCAGTCTTTTTTGTCTGTTAAAATTCTGACTTCAGGAAGGACCAATCTTCTAAGAATGAGCAGGCACAAGCTGGCAACCGCTATCCATGTTAAAATATCAGCCATGGGTGTACTGATGGTAAACCAGGAAATTCCCAGCTTTTCTTGTAAAAAGACATTATGGGCGACTAAAAAAAGCGGTATAAAAACAGCCCCTATATGAAAGCCAAAAAATGCTGCAGTCATAACAGGCTGTGCTCTCCAACCATATGTACCATAAGGTATCAGCCATTTATAAATAGATCTTATGGCGCCTTTAAATCCTCTGGCTGGCCATTGTTTATACGCCACCCTGTCCAATTGCCAGGATAACCCATTAAAGTACTGATAAAACCTGACTATCATTCCAATGATGCAGACCCCTAAACTCAGATAAAAGATGGGTCCTGTTAATAATGCATGCATTCGGTGCCTCCGTATTCTAAAATATATTTATTTTAATATATCCCAATTAATTCTTGTTAGTTTAGTCATCCCTGTCTGTCAAATACATCCAATATAGTGGCATGAAAACTAAAATTGCTCCCATAATAAGATAGGTAATCCCTTTGGAATATGTCATAAAATCGTGGAGAGTAAAAAATTCCATTTGTTTTCTCCTATAGTTTAGTGATCTTCTTTATATTCAGGATGTTCATAAAGTATGGGCATCCGTGTGACGATAAATTTATAGGCAACCACTCCTATGGTAACAATGAAGAGGGTTGTTCCAACTTCCATAAAACTTGGGAAATAGCGATCAGCCGATGGCAGGTGCCAGTTAAATGCAATAAGAGATACATTTAATCTATTGAGCACAATTCCTAA
>JAAEKY010000333.1 GCA_024227235.1 Desulfobacteraceae bacterium
AAACTAGATTTTTGGAGAAGCACACTGCAAATTGCGATGACAATTAAATAACCCGCCCGCTATCCTTGGGCAGGTTGCTCCCCACCTTACAATGCAAATGACAAGCATCTGAAGCACCGTTCTCCCCATCTAAAATTATCGTAAAAATGATCCTATATAAAACAATATAAATTAGGTTAAATATATTGACAATTCTATAATAAATACTATATAATAAGCCATAATTTGAGGTTATCTTTTAATAATGGTTTTTCAGACCAAAAAAGGAGTAACACAGTGGGTAAAGAATTGGTCACAGAAATATTTATCCGTTACTTTAAAACCCTTTCCGAAAAAAACGGCGTATGCTTTGATGCTGACATGAGCGCTGAAATTGAGTATGCAGTCGAGGTAATGTATCGTGACGCTGTTTTTGATCCTGAAAAGCATTTGGGGGGTATGGCGTCCAATTGATGAGTCAACCGATGAAAAATGGATTAATGAAATTTCTACATGAAATCATCTCCCAAAACGATAGGCTACCTCAGAGTTTCCACAATCGATCAGGATCTGGCCAAAAACAAGTCTGATATACTAGAGCTGTCCAACGACAAAAACCTAGGCAAAGTTCATTTCATCGAGGAAAAAGTTTCCGGCAAAGTTTCTTGGAAAAAAAGGAAGCTTGCCGATGTCCTGAAAAAGCTCAAAGATGGCGACAATATAGTTGTTAGCGAGCTTTCAAGGCTTGGTCGCTCCATGCTTGAATGCATGGAGATCCTATCTATCGCCTCGCAAAAAGGGATTAATATTTACGCTGTAAAGGGCAACTGGCAACTGGATAAAAGCATCCAGAGCAAGATAATCGCCATGGCGTTTTCTATGGCCGCAGAGATCGAGCATGATCTCATCTCACAGCGT
>JAAEKY010000334.1 GCA_024227235.1 Desulfobacteraceae bacterium
TGAAGATTTGCTCAGTCAGATCAAAATATTCAGCTGCACTAAAGCCTCCGATATAGCAGGGTGAAAAAATACGGTCAGCAATCAGCCAGGGATCTTCTATGGATATATCAGCAGATTTGGATTCCAATGGTACATAAATATAAAGCCCTCTTTTAATACGGGACATCCAGCCTTTTTTTGACCATCTGGAAAGCATTTTAGCTGCATCTGTAGATTTAACTTTTAAAATTTCAGCTGCATCATTAACAGAAATTGTACCTTTTGTACCACGAATAATCGCAGCTATTCTTTGCCTGTCAGTTTTTCCTATTCCTGTTAGTGTTTCCATAATATAGTATATTTAAAGTGTTATTATTCAAGTATTAACTGAATAATAACACATACCATATACTATTTTTATCTGTCAAGGTATATTTTGCATGTTATAGTTCAATTATTAGGTGAATTTTGTCGCATGGATTATATTGACACAACCCATGCCTGAATCTGGTTATCTTTTTTTCCACAGCTTGAACATTTTTTAAAAAACAAAAAAATAACAAGCAAACTTCCAAAAAAGACAATCAGACCCAGGCATTAGTTGCTCTTGTAAACCCCTAAGTTTATTCAAGACACAAATGTTGTGAACGTGAAAACTGTTTTCAACAAAAAAATCATTGACAAATAGGTAACTGGTGGTATTCTTTAGGTAAGCTTATAAAAGCTGTTAGATCCTTTGCCTAAGGCTTTGGGTTGTGGCTGCGCCTCAGTCGCCATTAAGACTGGGGCTTTTTTGTTTCTGCATATCCTCCTTCTCTCTTAATTTTTTTAATATAATTTTTGTCTGCTATAAATGCAGTAATAAATTCCAATTCATGATCTTTATCCCGTACTTGCAAAACAATAACATATCGTTCTTCAACAACTAAAAGCAGCCTGCGCTGCCTTGGTCGCCCACGAGAATCATTGCGTGTCTGATTCCATCGTTCAATTGTACCTGCTGAGGCTGCTAAAGCTTCTTTAATCCATAAAATACACCTTGCTCTGCGTTTGGAAAAAGGAATATCATGATTTCCGTCACTAAATCTGTAATCCGAGCTTTCTGAAAAAGCATGGTTAAATGTCCTGGCATTAAAATGCACTCTTGTCCCATGCCAGTCATAAATTTTTATTTCTTTGCCTTCAATATCTCTTACATATGTTTCAATATAAACTTTTCGATACAATTCTTTTAATTTTTCTTTTGTATCAGCTTTTAATCGTAAGAAAGGCCATAAATGTTTTGTCACACTATCTTCCTGTAAAATGAAAAATATCAAATTTATCTTTAATCGAGAAAGTAGAAATTTTCAAAGTCTCTTTTCCTAAAGCAGCGGCTAAATCTTTACAAAAATCGATTTTTATATTACTGGCTGTTCTTTTATTCCATTCATAACCAACAGCTCCAATAATTAAATCAGTCAGCCCTATCATGGGTATGTTTTTGGAGCCAACTGGTTCAAGGCAGTCTATTTTGGCTCGCCCACTCAATTTTTTTCGAAGAATATCCCGAAGAGTTGAAAACCTGTGTTGCATCTTATTTTGCTGCCAGTCTAGATAAATATGGTATTTATTTTCCGGTTTTAGCCAGTGAACAAGCATTTGATAATATAGTTTATAAAAACCAAGTTCCTGATCGCCCTGATTATATTTGTCATGGTCTAAATTCTTCCTGTCAACAACAATGCATCGAAATGTCAAATTATTTTCTTCAATAAACAGTTTTAGAATAGCCCAATAAAAATCTTTTCGGTTAGGAGAAAGACGTTTCCAGCCAAATTCTCCCTGAGTATTATATTGTTTCTTCAATAAATGAATTTTATGAACGATTTCCCTTTTATGTTCCCGTGGGCAGGCAATACCACCGATAACAAAATAGGCATCAGCAGGATCTGATGTATGACGGCTTTCATCACAATATATGTTTATTGGGGAATATGTTTTTGATTTCATATTACCTTCTTATATTTTATGTTAGATGCACTATTGTTTTCTTGGGGCACAAGTTTGCCGGTAAATGCTTTTTTTAGGATTGATTGGCGGAAACGGCCGGCGCGGCTTAAATTATTTTCAACTTCTGCCTCAACCTCATTAATTACTGATAGTTTTTGCTCAACAATTTCAACAATCCTTTTTTGTTCATCAAATGGAGGCATAGGAAATACAAGTGATTCTACATCTCCAACCCTAAGATGTTTAACCCCTATGCCTACTGCTCCACGTTCTGATCTGCTCTGAAATGGAGGGCTCATGATGGTATATAATAAATACTGAATACTTAATAAATCATTAAATACTCTCAATAACATCATTCGTTGTCCCATGCATAATTTGATATTTTTTGGGATAATAGCGGCTTCTCCCATTGGGGCTTCACGGGTAAATAAAATATCGTTTGGTTCAGGGGGGCACCTCCTTGACCAATATGTATAAGTTTCAAGTGATACATGCTTTACTTTTTTTAATAATAAGCGACCTTTTTTAATATTTGTCGTCCTAACGAGTGGGATTCCTTCTGTTTCATAAGGCGCTGTTTTATTGTGGCAGTCAATAACCATTTTGCATCCAGCAAGGAAACTAGTCCATAACCAAGTACTAGGGACACTCCATCTTTTAGGAATTTTAAATGTATGTTTCTTTAATTTGTTTTTTATTCGCTTTGGTTCGCATTCACCATTTTTAATCGCTTGTTCGATCCAACTATCTCGTTTTCTATTTATTTTTTGTTGAAGTCTCTCCGCCGGTTCAACATCAGGGTTGTCTTTGCGCCATTCTTCAGTGAGCTTACCTTCAACAGCAGATTTGAGCACAGAGGCTTTGTATCGTTTGAGATTGGATTTTACGCATTTGAGGTTGTCAACAGCTTTATCAAGGCGGGAAAATTGTTTTTCGATTTCTTTGACAATACGTTTTTGTTCGTTAAAAGGGGCAAGAGGTATACAAGTGTTTCTAATAATTCCTTGATTGATATTTGGTTGCGCTCCCCCAATAGACGAGGCTATTAGATCAGATCTTATGTAACGTAAATACCAAAAAATAAAGGTTTTAATAATGTTTTTGGGTAGGAAAATTGCACAAACTGCTTGGTTTGTAGCAGCATCTTTTGTTAATATCCCAAGTTTACCAACAGTGGCACCATAGAGGGCAATGAGTAAAGTCCCCGAAGGGAAAATTTTTGTACTTGAGTTTGCAATAGCCTCATTTGTGATATGTTCTTCAATATCTAATATCATACCATCGTTTAGTTCGCCTGATTTTAGCCATGGTATCTTACCCTCATAATAGTTCTTATTTTTTCGACTTGGGGTACCGCCACTAGTTGTTGAACAAATGTCACCGATTTTTATAAGTTTCCAACTGTTTGGTAAAACATTATGCATAGTAACAGCCTTTATCACGCTGATAACGCCCTATTCAATTCATTTAAAATATCGTTCAACTCATCGCCAAACAACTGATGCACCTTACCAAGTCCGCCTTGTTGGGAAAAAGGTGTGTATTCAAAATCATCTGTTTCAATACTTAGGTTGCCTGCGATATGGTCTTTTATCATTTCAAGCCAGTGAAGTTTTTCTTTTGTAAATTCTTTTTGTTGTTGAGCAAGCCATGCTTTGAAATTTGCATCTACTTTTTCCGGGAATGGTACAAGTTCATTGTCCTGGTCAAGGGCAAA
>JAAEKY010000335.1 GCA_024227235.1 Desulfobacteraceae bacterium
GCTCCAAAGTCAAGGCGTCGATGGCGAAGCTGTAGTCATTTACCGCGAGCCATTGACAACGCAGGATTTGGAGTCCTCCGACTTTCCAAGGGTAGAAAAGATGGCATAAAATCGACCCGATCCACAAGTTAACCGTTGGTTAATTCCTAATATATGGCCTAAACACGATATTTGCTCAACGCTCATAAGGCTTTTCAACCCTTTTGCCATCTTTTTTATGCAACTGTGGGGATTACTCCGCAGGATACCCTGCCTTATTCCATTCGACCCACCCTCCCAGAAAAACTAAAACATTTTTATATTGCATGGCAATCAATTCTTCCGCAAGATGTAAACTTGCGCCACACTCTTCACCTTCGCAATAGACGACGATCTCGGCATCCATTGGCAGAAATTTTTTCATCTTGGGGTAATATAGATCAAAATAGCTCACCGGTAAATTCAGGGCACCTTTGATATGCTTTAACTCATAATCAGCTACTCCCCTGGCATCTAGGAATATAATCCCATGCCGATCAAGTTTTTCTCTGGTCTCTTCCAAGCTAATCGTAGGTATATCTCTTTTGGCGTACATCTCAGCCTTTGGAGGTGTAATAAAAGGCACTCTATTAATCCAGAATAAATTAAAAACCATGCCTATACAGCAGCTTATACCAATAATAATACAGATTTCATTAAATTTAAACCTGTCGGTTATTCCCATAGGGTTTGAATTCAATGCCATGTGCTCATTCCACCTTTCAGGTTGTATATTTTCTTAAACCCGTTTTTATTCATTTTAACGCAAAACAATTCACTAATAATACCTTCTCCGCAAACCACTACCACCATTTTTTCCTTGTATTTAACCATATCCTTCAAGCCATTGGGTAAGGCAGCTTTAGAAATGGCGCCTTCTATATGATCATCCTTGAAAAATTTATCTGGACGGATATCTAAAATAACGACATCTTCCCCCCGGGCAATTACTTCCTTCAGCAAAATGGGGCTCATTTCCTGGCAATTGGAATAGCTAAAATAAAAAAGAGAATTCAATATCGCCACGTTGAGCGCCACAACAAAGCCTAACGTTAGCGACAATCTAAATTTTCGTTTTGTTTCCGGATTTTCGGCCATTATCAAGACTAAGGCCATGATGCCTAATGCAGCAACAACTAAGGAAAAGATAAGGGGATTAATATTCAGATTTATCAAAGTCGTATCCCCAACAAAATGGGGTAATTGGGTTGTAAAATGAGAGGCCACAATAAATCCGAATGCTGCCATGCCCATAATCATCCCGATGGCAGCAATAAAAGACGGGACATTTCCCTCTCCCACTCGATAAAGTGTGCCCGCCGTACAACCTCCGGCGATAACCATCCCGATCCCGAAAATGATTCCACCAAAAAAGGTCATGGGCATCAAGGCTTTGACTGTTTCTTCAAGCAGACCCATGCCGATTAAAAAATTGAACAATACCGTTGATGAAATTATCATGATCAGGAAAATAGCTATTTTGTCTGTTCTGCGAAAGGAAATCAAACTCCTTACCGCAGCGGCAAAGCAGAACTGATACCGGGCGAATAACATCCCGCAGGTAACACCCA
>JAAEKY010000336.1 GCA_024227235.1 Desulfobacteraceae bacterium
ATCTTTAAAAGTTTTGCGGGGGTGTAGTTCAGTCGGTTTAGAACGCCTGCCTGTCACGCAGGAGGCCGCGAGTTCGAGTCTCGTCACTCCCGCCATTTAAATATTAAAAGGGATAAGATTTTTAGTCTTATCCCTTTTTTTGTCTTCCCTTCCCTTCTATTTATCTATCTTTTTATAAAAGAGCTTATCCCATATAGGGTTCCAAAACCCCCACAAAGAAAGGCTATAATAGCATGCTTTCAAAGCAAACTTTACAATAAGGATTCTCGAAATTTTTGTATACATAATCCTGACTTTTTTTTAAATCACGCGCTCTTTGTGATAGTCCTACCTGCACTGTGTGTGATATTTTGAAATTTCATCAGGCGATCCTGTCTTTTACTTTATTATCCTCTGATATAATATTGATATTACCTTGTGGTTTCTCTTTGACTGTCCATCCACAATTTTGACATATGTATATAGATTGATAACTATCATATTTAAATTGAACAGAATGACATTTAATGCCGTTTCTACAGTTAATTTTACAAGTCGCCTGGAAAGGGCTGATAAATCTTTTTCTGATTTGATGTCTTTTGCAAGCTCTTTTGCCAGTGCTTTAAGTTTTTTATCATCCATTGGTTTGCTCATCCTTTATTTTAAATGATTTTTAAAATATAAAATTATGAGCAGATACACAATCTAATTTACAGGGTCGTTTGAAAATTGAAAATCATGATGATTACTCGACTGCACCAGCCTGTTGTAGCAATTTGATAATTTGTGAATGGCCCTTGCTTTTTGCAAGTTTTAATGCTGTTTGTCCACTATCGCTCTTTAGATTGATATCGGCACCTTGCTTCAAAATTGATTGAAATATATCAAGATATCCTTGCCCTGCTGCCATCATGATAGCAGTAAATCCTTTTATATTTTTCTTATCTATATCAGCTCCTTTTGTTAATAAGATATCTACCACAGTACCATACCCTAAAGCTGTTGCTCTCATAAGTGCAGTGGTTTTTGTGTTACTTGTTGCGTTAATATCAGCGCCTCTATCCAACAATATTTTTACATTATCTGCTTTCCCATTTCCAGATGATAGTATTAATGCGGTTTCCCCCCATGAATCCCTTGTCTCTAACTTTGCACCTTTTTGGATAACAGCTGCTATTTTATCAGGGCTGCCTGATACGGCCGATTTCAACAAATCAGAATTAAGATCATTTGCCATAGCATAATTGCAAACCAAAAAGAAAATAAAAACAGTGATAACTAAATTTTTCATAATTAAAGCTCCTTATCATAATTAATTGGGTTAATGTAACGTCGAGTGAACCTGCAATCTAAAAAGTTACTGTTTTTCAAGCAACGCTTTAAATTATCAGAGTTGCGTGACTTGTTACATTTCTATTCCTTTTCCGATGGATTTATTAGCTTATTAGCTTCGCTTACTGAAAGCTTCCCAAATAGGATATCCATCATATATTTAATGCGCTTAGATGCATCACCAAATTTATTCATATTTAGGTTGTTTGGTGCCCTGTACTCAACCTCTCCAATTTTTTGTCCTTCATGGTGAGCATTTATGCGAGCTTCTCTCATGAATAAACCTAAATCCCAGTTCCAATAACCAACGTACTCAAGAGTTAAACTTGGCAATTCATGTCTTGAACCTTCCGGAGTAACAACATACTCATAATCATATACCTGTAACCAAGATTCCATTGCTTCCTGAAAGCCAATCTTAGTTTTTTTATCATTGATTATTACAATTCTTTTGGTTTGGACTGATTCTCCTTGTTCAATAGCTTCCCCCTGGAATAATGGTTTGACTGGTACTCTATGTGTTGCACACCCAAATAAAAACACAAAACACAAAACACAAAACAAATAATAGTTTTTTCATATACACCTCACTATAAATAACTGAGTTATACCACTAAGGCTATCCACAAGAGCGGCCACCAACGGCATTCATTCCCCGTTTCTTTTACTAAAGGTAATCCGTTGCCTGATTACTATATCTGCTCCACTTCCAAAAAAATCCTGGTGACCTTGCGGATACTTCCGATCGACTTCGAAATCGACCAGAAGCACATTTCCGAATTGCTGACACTTTTTCTGTCCGAATATTTGTACTCACCTTCTAGTTTAAAGATTGATGTTAGTTAAATTGTCAGAATAACCTTAAACTGACAAATTACCTCTGTCCTGTCCTCTGAAGAGCTACTTTATTTTTAAATTATCTTTTGAATTTGTCAGCATAGGGAAAGCATTGCGGACATAGTATCCAATCAGTATTATCTTCAATAGCATTTGTTTTCCATTGTGAATATTGTTCATCTTCTGACAGACCCATGGCTGCTCCCATTTCTGAGATCTTCATTCCAGTTGGATATGTAATATTTTCCTTGAAAGGATTGAATCCATTTTTAATGATATTTTTAAAATCATTTGAAGAAAATCTTTTAGAGTTTGTTGTTATATTGATATTACAGATATCACAGTTTGACATATCAGCCTCCTTTTTTGTATAACACGTTTAGCTCAGCGGCCCGAAGAAAGAAGGCCTCTTAGTTTCAAGCAACCTTTTTTTTGGCATCCAAAAAACGAAATTACGATATTAGAATGACATTGGATATTGGCTTTTCAACTTGCCCAAGATGGTAGTGTTCCATTTTTATTCGCCCAAGCCTTCGCAGCAGCAGCGGTAACATAGTTTATATCTGCTGTCCCACATCCTGGAGGATTCTCCATGCGTTGGGCATATCCCTTACTGACCAATTTATCAAAAGAGAACATTTTACTGCACGATTCACAAATCAACCATCCAGTGTGCTGCATCGCTTGTTGCTGCACATACATCATTAACAAATCTTCATCG
>JAAEKY010000337.1 GCA_024227235.1 Desulfobacteraceae bacterium
AAATTTTAGCCCCTGCCTGCCGTAAAAGACTGAACAGCTGGCCCAGTAATTTACCCTCTGTATTCACCCCATTTAAAAAAGGGGTTTGAACATAAACCTGGATACCATTTTGAACGAATTGTGAAATGATATCAAGACTTTGAATTGACACCTCATCAGGGTGAACAAAATGAAGCCCCAGCTCAATTCGTTTGCCATGATCCAGGCATTGAGTATTTTTTTTTAAAAGATACTCTATATATTCACTATTATTCTTTAAAAAGAGATCAGGATAATAGGCAATGGATCTTGTCGCAATTCTAATGGTTTCAACATGGTCTATTTTTGTCAGGGCATTGATCGTTGTTTCAAGGTTAGGCTTATTGAGCAAGGGCTCCCCACCGGTAATCAATATTTCTTTTATCGCTGAATGGGCGCTTACATGATCCGCTGCGGCCTCTATTTCCTCAGATGTTGGGCAATTTTGTTTTCTTGTGCTTTTATGCTTCCTAAAGCAAAAACGACAATAAACAGGACACCGCATATCCAAAAGAAAAATGGCTCGATTTTGGTACATCTGTTCCAATACACCCTCTTTTAAATGCCCGTCAAAGGTAATGATATGCCCTTTTTGATCTAACTCCTCAATAAATGGCAGATATTGTTTTGCAACCCCTTGAGATACCAGTGACTGTCGAATGACATGATCAGAAAGTCTAACAGGGAAACGATCTAACACTTTTTGCAGTTTGGATTTGTTTTTCGCAAATACAAATGCTGTCTTTTCGAGTTGATCAACCGTTTTGATATTATGAAGCTTGTTTTCAGGCAAGACGCTCTCGATAAGTTGGTATAAATAAAGGAAAGGAATGGGGATATTATTAATGATTATTTTCTTTTCCGAGTGGCGAATCTGGGAAAAAACCGATTTAAAAAAACCGGTAATATTGTTTTTATACCCACACTTAGTGATGAGTTTTTCAAAAGCATTCTTTTCATCAATACCTTTCAAATTAGAAAAAAATTGCTGCCCTAAAAGCTTTTGTGTTCCAAAGGATTTAAAAAATGCCAGGCTGATCTTTTCAAGATTTTCAACATCCAAGTCTTGAGTATCAAATATATTAGAACTGTGTGGAGTCATTAAAATTTATCCATTGGCCATCAGTTTATTGCCAATTGCCTTTCCAGTTGTTTTGATTTAATTGTGTGCTTAAGGATTTATTAACTTTTCTATTTTGGTAAATTCTGGAATATCAGCCATTGAATTGCCATAATAAACAAATTTTAAAATTCCGGATTTATCAACTAACATCTGTGCAGGCATCCTTCCTAATTTTAATAATTTTACTTGTTGACCATAAAGCTTCATAATTAAATGTTTAGGATCAGGTAAGCCAATAAAGGGCATTGATTCTTTTAACCAATATTTCTTAAACGCTTTGGTTTTTTCTGGACCAATAACGATTGTTTCAATATCCAATTTTTTTAGGTTCTCTGACTCTTGGCGCAACTGTGCCATGTGCTTTCGGCAGTAAGGTCATAAGAATCCTCTGTTAAATACAAGTAAAACATTTTTAATGGTTTTAAAATTGTTTAGAGTAACTTCTTGTCCATTAAAATCGTTCAACACAAAATTTGGCGCTTCTATATCAATCTTTAATTTTGACATTTTTAATCCTTCTTTAAAAACCTTTAAATGTTCAGGAAGATCATTTCTTCAGGATATATGATAGGTCTGAAAGTCTGATTATGCAAGGTAATATGAATGATTTTACTATAGTAAAATCTGAATTAAACAACTTTAGTTGTGATACGGTTATTTATCTTGTTTTTCGACTTTTAACTTGAACCTTATGAAAAATTATACTATTTTCTTTTATACGCTTTATTACACAAATTGGTAAATTTTAGGTTTCCTTGAAAATAATAACTGATGCATAGAAGAACATTTTTAAAACAAGCAGCTTTCCTTCTCGCAACGGCAAACGTACCTACAGCATTTGCAAAAACATCCTTGCTTGTTAAAGACGATACCCCTTCTTTTGATTTCCACATTAAAGACCGATTATTAAAGAAACGTCATTTTGATAAAAATTATGATGAAGATATTCTTCTGGATAAAAAATATTTACCTCTTTTAGAAACCTCTCTTAAGCGTTTGAAAAGAGTTCAAAAAACAGTGGGTTATGGAAACTTTTGTCTGTTGAATTTTGATGATGCCCTAAAGCTTGGAAAATCATACGCTTCCATTGGTGCATTTTCAAAACAAGAACTTAATTTTCTTGAAATGATTTTTTATTCCCGGGTAAATGATTATGGTTTTTTCGGTGAAAAACCGATTAAAACCATTACCGGGAAAATTAAAAAAAAGGAAGTAAAAAAAATCCCCTATACCGGTAATTATCTATACCGTGGTAGACCAATGGAAGTGTATAGCAACATAAAGAAACAAGTCGGTAATGATGTCATTCTGACTTCCGGCGTCCGCAGCGTCATGAAACAGTTTTTATTGTTTTTAAACAAGGCAAAAAATAGCCGGGGAAACCTTTCCATGGCCTCAAGATCTCTTGCTCCTCCAGGTTATTCTTTTCATGGTGTTGGAGATTTTGATGTGGGGAAAATAGGATACGGCATCCATAATTTTACAGAACAGTTTACAAAAACAGATGTGTATAAAAAACTGACAACTCTTGGGTATTTGAAATTTAGATATGAGCGCGATAACAATCTTGGTGTGAGATTTGAACCCTGGCATATTGAAGTTGTATAACATTAAAAAAAATTACTCTGTCTGGCTATTTTGGGTTCTGTTTAACTGTTGTCTTTTTAGCACATCTTTTGCATCATCTGTCCCTGATCTAGGATTTACCATTCACAAACTTGCATCCGGCGTTGACGGTCATACTGTTTTGATAATAGGCGGTATCCAGGGAGATGAACCCGGCGGGTTCAATGCAGCATCTCTTATTGTCACCCATTATGATATTTTATCTGGAAATGTCTGGATCGTTCCCAACTTGAATTTTTTAAGTATTATTAAACGTTCCCGAGGCGTTTATGGTGATTTAAATAGAAAATTTGATAAGCTTCACCCTAAAGATCCTGAATATCAAACCATTAACAGAATAAAAAAATTGATTGTTGATCCCAAGGTAGACCTTGTGTTGAATCTTCATGATGGCTCTGGGTTTTATCGTAAAAAATACTATGACAACCTTCACAATCAAAACCGGTGGGGTCAATGCCTCATTATTGATGAGAACAACATTGATGCTATAAATTTTTCAAATCTATCCCATATTGCCAATAACACGATTGCCTATGTAAATAAAAATCTATTAAATCAAAAGGAACGCTTTCATTTAAACAATACCCAAACAAAAAAAGGGAACAAAGAAATGGCAAAAACCTTGACGTATTTTGCCATTAAAAACAATAAATCTGCATTCGGTGTTGAGGCAAGCAAATCTTTTCTAACACCTAAACGGGCCTATTATCATCTTTTAGCAATTGAGTCTTTTTTCAATCAGGCAGGTATTCAGTATAAAAGAAACTTTAAACTGAATGAATATCATATAAAAAAGGCAATCAATGACAATATTCAAGTAGCGCTTAACAATCGAAAAATCCTTTTAACAATTGAAAATGTTAGAAAACGATTGAATTATATCCCTTTGAAAAAAAACAGTAAAATAGAATTTCAGGTGAATCACCCTTTGATGACCATTGTTGGTTCAGGTGATGCATATAGTGTGTTTCATGGAAACCGTCAACTCACTCGTTTGTCCCCCCAGTACTTTGACTATGATTTCACCCTGGATGCCATAGATATGATTGTTGACGGGTATCATAAAACAATTCCTTTTGGCAATATTGTAACAGTGAAAGATAATTTTATAGTCAAAGAATTAAAAGACCACCGGGTCAATATTATCGGGTTTACAAAAAAGGGTGTCTCCAATGAATCTGGTCTTCCTGTCACAAAACAAAACATAATAAAAAGATATTCCATAAACAAAAAAGGGTCTATTTTTAGGGTAGAAGTTTATAAATCTAAAAAATTTTCCGGTATGGTTTTGGTTAATTTTGATGGCAAGGAATTATCAGGATTTAATGTTGCCTTTAAACAAAAATCTGTAAATCAAACTAAAAATTTATTCTAACACGGATATTTGATGTATTTCATTTTTTTAAATTTGTTTTCCTTAAACATTTAGGGAAATTTGTCATAGACACTTTTCAAAATTATTTGTTTACAATTTCTTATCATACGATTGCAAATAAGCATGAAGGAAAAATAGACTGCGAATCAATGCCTGGAAGGGACTGAGTTCATTATCCGTCTGCCTTTAAAAACGAGTTATTTGGCTGTATAGATAATAATTAAAGATTTTGCTAAGCCATCAATACCGCGAAGGGCATGAGGAATGCTTGAATCAAAATAGATGCTGTCACCTTTTTCAAGCAGATGGGTTTGTTCGGCACTATTAAATTCAACTTTTCCTTTCATGACAAAAAGAAACTCCTCCCCTTTATGATCATTATAAAGCAGCTTTTTTTCTTCTCTTGGTTCGATCTCTACAATAAAGGGTTCCATCTGTTTTCCCACCATGGGATATGCCAGGGATTCCCAACGATAACCAACCTTGGACTCATTTTTATGATGAAATAATTTTTTAACCCCATACCGATCTTTCTTTTTTACAACCACTATCCTGTCTCCCATCTCATGGTCTCTAAAAAAATGGCTGATTTTTACACCCAATGCCGTTGAAATTTTAATCAACGTTGCAATGGGGGGAGCGGCAATATCATTTTCAATCTGTGAGAGTAGCGGTTTTGAAAGCCCTGCCAAATCCGAGACTTCCTGTAGCGTTAATGCTCTTTGCTTCCTAAGGTTTCTAATTTTATTACCCAGGTTGAGTGCGGCAACTTCTTCTTTTACTTTGGATCCCATCTGAGGCGACATCGTTTAGTTCTATTCCTCCACAAAAATATTTCAGATTCAATTTTTTAATATTATTTAACAAATTCGAAAAAAGTTTAACACGACGAAACATTGATATCAAGACCATAAAATTATAATGATCTTTAACTCCAAGAAAGATTTAATGGCAAGGGTTATAGTCTTTGTCTGCAAGTTTATTGGTTGGATCGCCTTCTTTAACCATCGTACTTAACACCTGTTTTCCATTTTTCATTGGCAGCCGACCTGTCATCTGTGCATGGCAAATCTGTTTTCCTTCTTGATTTGTGAAATCAGCTTTTGCTTCTGCCCTGCCATTTTCTTGGATTTTTGTAATCGTTATGGCGCATTGAATCGTATCTCCAAAATAGACGGGGCCTATAAATTTAAAATTCATACCTGTGGCAAGCCATCCCACCTGACCGCCGAGCTCGCAGATCATTGAACCGACAAGAAGACCATGACAGATAAGCCCTTTAAACCCTTTATTTTCTGTCCAGCGCTCATCATAATGAACCGGATTGTAATCCCTTGTCATATCACCAAATGACCGGGTGTCTTCTTTGGTGAATGTTCTTTGAATTGTGAATGTCTCTCCTTGTTTAAGACCATGGATGGCCTTTAATCTAATTGTGTTTTTCATGTTAAAGCTTTCCTGATTTATGTTTGAACTAAAACTCACCCATCTGCTTCGTTGCTTCAAAACCTTAAAATCCTCATGTACAGTAGTACACTCTGGTTTCAAGATTCTTCGCGCCTTGCATATGGGCAACTTTTCACCCAAACACGGGTTTTCGGTCAGACACTAATTATATAAATAATTGTTTTACTTTTTCTTTTAAAATTTTCCCCATAGTGTTTTTAGGAATATTTTTTGTAAATATTATTTTTTTTGGGCATTTCCAGTCGTGCAGTTTTTCTTTGCATAACCGTTTTATCTGGGATTCTTTTAATTCAAATTCAGGATCTTTTTGAACCAGGGCCACCACTTTTTCACCCCAGGTCTCATCAGCCAGCCCTACCACAGAAGATTCTGTTACTCCTTTAATATTATTGATAACCGTCTCCACTTCTTTGGCAGAAATATTTTCTCCTCCAGAAATAATTAAATGCTTAATACGATCGGTTAGATAATAATATCCCTCATCATCTATTCTACCAAGGTCGCCTGTTCTAAACCATCCGTCGTTAAACGCAGCTTTTGTTTCAATGGGCTTTTGCCAATATTCTTTTATGATGGAAGGGCTTTGCAACCAAAATTCACCAACTGCTCCAGTTTTTACATCTTGACCTTTTTTATGGTTCACGATCCTTACCTTGACTCCAGGCAGGGCACGTCCTATGCTACCCGGTTTTTTCTTACCATTTAACGGGTTTGAAAAGTTCATTCCGGTTTCTGTCATACCTTCTCTTTCCACAGGTTCTTTTTTGAATATCTTCTTTATTCTTTCAAACTGGCTTTCCAACAGAGGGGCTGACCCAGATGTCAATAGTCGTATGTGACTAAAATCATATTGCCGATGATCTCCCATAAAATCCATTAGCTTTGTATACATAACAGGCACAGCCATAAAGAGGGTACATTTATCTGAAGAAGCCTTTGACAATAACCTTTCAAGAACAGTCTGTGGAGAAAAACTGTCCACCATAATAACATGGGCTCCGCTTAAAAGAGCTGTATGCATGGCAAAGCAAAGTCCATGTATATGAAAGAGGGGAAGTGCATGACAAAGGACATCAGTATGAGAAATATTCCAAACCGAAATGATATTTTTTGCATCGCAAATCAAGTTATTATGGGTAAGTACTGCACCTTTTGGGTTACCCGTTGTTCCGGATGTATAAACGATTAATGCCGGGTCTGCTTTAGATACGGCTGTTGTCTTGGATTTGTTTGGTTCAGATCTAAAAAAATCAATCTTTTCGTATGGTATCTGTGTTGATATGTCTAAATATTTAATTTTAGAATCGATCTTGTTTATCAATTCTTTTTTTTTTGAGTCCACCAGAATCAGTTCTGCCTTTGCATCATTGAGTAAATATTCAAGTTCATCTTTTTTGAATCCAGGATTTATCGGCACAACGATAACACCTGTTTTTAATAGAGCAAAATAAGCGACCGCATTGACGACTGACTTTTCAAGCATCAAAATAACCCTATCTCCCTTTTTAAGAGCATATCTTGATAGAAAATTTGCGACCCTGTTGATATCATTATAAAATTTTGTATAGGTCAATTGTGTTTCTAATTTCCCATTCCTAAAAAATGAGATGGCCTTCTTATCTCCAAAAGATTTAAAAACATCTTCAAACCGCTTATATATCGATTGTATCTGCATTCTATCTCTCCATTTTGACCGCCAGGTGATTACAATGATCATGGTATTATATCTGCTATTTTAATACCAGTAGAATATCATGACAGAATACCTTCAAATTTTTTTTGTTTTACAATGAAGATGTATCGTATTAATATATTTTCGAGGTTAAAAATATTGGTATTATATTACTTTCACATTGCAGGCCAGCGACCTTAAAAATGATATCTATTAAAAACATGACGGTTTTGATTGTTGACGATGTAAAAAGCATGCGATCTATTGTACGAAAGATGCTCAAGCGTTTAGATATTGGCGGTGTAATACATATGGCAGAAAATGGGTTGGAAGCGTTAAGGATCCTGCACTCAACCCAAATTGATCTTGCAATTGTTGACTGGAAAATGCCGATTATGAACGGCGCCAAGCTACTTGAAACCCTAAGAGCAGACCGGTCTATAAGAGATACTCCTGTTCTTGTGGTGACCGCTGAGTCTGAAATAGATGTTGTGTTAGAGGCTGCTGAAATAGTGGTAGACGGTTACCTTATAAAACCATTAACACCTGCTGTATTGGACGAAAAAATCAAGTCGATTATTCGTTCAATTAACCATCCTGAAAAGGCAGATCTCCATATTAAAAAAGCGCGTACACTTGAAGAAGAGGGTCTCTTTCAACCTGCGATTGAACATTTGAAACATGCTGCTAAGCTAAGGCCCTCTGCATCTAGAATTTTACGAAACCTCGGCTTGCTATATCAAAAAAACGGGGATGAAAAAAAAATGGAAATGTGTCTTCACAAGGCTGCCGTTGTGAACCCACAGGATGCGGTAACCCGACACATGCTCGGTGAACTGTACTGGAAGAAAAATGATTTGGTTTTAGCCGGCAAAAATTTTCTTGAAGCACTTTCTATTACCGGGAAATTTTTAGACAGAACTATCGATCTTTGTGACGTGCTATTGGAAAAAAATCTTGTCCGATTGGCAAAAAAAATTATTTCAAAAATTCTTACCATCTCTCCCAAAGACGTATCCCTTAAAGAAAGAATTTTGGATATCTGCATTGAACATAAAGAGTATGAATATTCAAAAAAGCTATTGCGACGCTTTATTAGAGAACATCCATCAAACTACGATTTGACCTATAGAGCCGGTGTTGTTTGTCTGGCAATGGAGGATGTCAAAAAGGCGCTTGAATATTTTATGGAAATTGACAAACATCGATTTCAGCGAATAGATGTAAAGCTTGAGATCGCAAAAATCTTTTACAAATTAAAAAAAGAGCTGCAGGCAGACAACTATTTGAATGAAATCCTGAGAATAGACCCTAAAAATGAAGAGGCTTTGGCTTTAAGGCAACTACTCTAATACTACCTATGGATTCCATTCTTATTTAGGGGTATTCTTGTTTAACTCCTTGGTGGCGGTGGTAATCTTTCTTTAAAAGAAGCGATACATTTTCATTCTTATGTGCAATTATACCCATTTTTTCAACATTTCCATAAGTTCTATTGCTTTTATAGGTTTTGTGAGATAATCATCCATGCCCGCCTCAAGATAACGTTCTTTGTCTCCCTTCAGGGCATTGGCAGTCAATGCGACAACAGGCGTCCTTTTTTTATTATTCTTTTCGTATTTTCGGATATTTTTAATAGCTGACAAGCCATCCATTACCGGCATTTGAATATCCATAAATACAAAATCAAACTCCTGCCCTTTATAAAGAGAGGCAGCCTCTTTGCCATTATTTGCAATCACAACTTCATGGCCTTTCTTTTTAAGCATTGCGACGACAACTTTTTGGTTGACTCTATTATCTTCTGCCAGCAATATCCGTTTTTTTGAAATAGTCTTAATAGGACTTTTTTTGATTTCTTCATCCTTGTAAGTGATTATCAGATCCATTAACGGATCATTAAGCTTACTAAGAGGAAGGCTGGAAATGGTCCTGATACAATCATATAGTTTTGTTTTCTTTATGGGTTTTGTTAAGAGTGAAGCAAATCCAATTTCCTTTATTTTTTCTGCATCACCTCTGAAAGGCAACGAGGATAACAGTATCAAAATAGTATTTGACAGCTTTTTATTCTGTTTAATAATTCGACCCGGATCTTGGCTTGAAACTTGAGATATTGAAGAATCAATTATTGCAATGGTGAAAGGATCATTAATCGATACGGCTTCCTTGAGTTTAGAAAGAGCCTCGTTGGAGGTACTTGCAAAGCCAAATCTACATTTCCATAATTCTAAGTATTCTTTAAATACTTTCCGATTGGTAGCATTGTCTTCAATTATAAGTATTTTCTGATTTTTTATATCGCTGGCTATATCAACTTTTTCTTTCGAGTGTTTTTGTTTTCTGAATGTAGCAGTAAACCAAAAGCGAGTACCTTTATTCAATTCACTATCAGCACCAATTTCACCGCCTAATAATTTGGCAAGCTGTTTTGAAATGCTAAGCCCTAATCCTGTTCCTCCATAAAGTCTATTCGTTGAAACATCTGCCTGTACAAATGGTCGGAAAAGTTTATTAAGCTTTTCTTTGGGAATGCCAATCCCTGTATCGCACACTTCAAATAAGAGTTTGACTTCATTTTTTTTATCCTGCTTTACTGAGACCTTGATAACAACCTCACCTTTTTCCACAAATTTGATAGCATTGTTTGAAAGATTTGTTAATATCTGACGAAGCCTCCCAGGATCTCCAATTAGTTTAGTTGGAACATCTTTTTTTATCAGAACAGCAAACTCAATTCCTTTTTCAAAACTTTTAACCGATACGATATCTGTAAAAGAATCCAGTATGACATCTAAATCAAACTTATTATTCTCAATATCTAATTTCCCAGCTTCAATTTTTGAAAAATCCAGGATGTCATTAATAATTGTTAGCAAAGAATTCGCGCTGTCCATAGAAGCTGCGGCATAACTTTTTTGTTCCGGTTTAAGCTTAGAGTCCATGAGTAAATCAAGCATACCGATCACACCGTTCATAGGTGTACGAATTTCATGACTCATATTAGCAAGAAATACAGACTTTGATTTGTTGGCAAAATTTGCTTTCTGTCGCATCTCTTCTGCGATATCTGTCTGTTTCTTAAGTGCCGTCTGCAGAGCATCCCCAGTTTTGGCTGTTACATCAAGCAAAGTATTTTGGTTTTTTAAATGATTTATCTTTTTTTGGTAGTCATTTGTTTTTGCTATCAAGGTATGTTGAATTTTAGAAAATGTATTAATAATGTCTATAGCGTTTGGATATAAGGCTTTGGGCAGCGCCACCTGCCACCTATGGTCCTTCAAGTATGTATAACTCAATTTATTAGAAGGTGTAATCAAAATTACAGCTGTCTTTTCAGGCAATTCTTCAATAGCTTTTAACCCGTCTTGAATAGTATCGGCAAACAAGCATAAATTTATAGTTTCGATGTCTGTCTCAAATGATGAAAACTTTTGAAACCCATCAGGTGATGATTCCGACAGGCTATAATAATACACATTTGCCTCTGATGGTGAAAGGCCTGTGTTTTCCATAGGGACGTTATGCTTTTTATCGGGTTTCAATCACTATATTATTTTCGTCTAAGGATTTTATAACTTCCAAAGAGGTTTTTTGCCATATTTTGCCACTATCAGCAATAAAGATAATTTTATATTTCGGATCTTTTCCCATTACAAAAGACACAATACTTTTTATCCCTGATGAATTTAGATATTCTAACTTTGTTAAATCAATTTTAACCATCTGATCCATCTGTTCTTTTACAGTTTCAAAAATTGGAGTCATAAAAGCTCCTGGG
>JAAEKY010000338.1 GCA_024227235.1 Desulfobacteraceae bacterium
AGAACCGTTAAAAGCAAAAGCCCCGTCATTATTCCCGCACCTGTCGGTAGTTAGTGAAACACCTCCAATCGCCTGACCATGATTACCCATAGCCGATGAATCATGAACAATTGATGTTTTTGTAATACTATTAAATTCATAATACCCAATAAGTCCATCTATTACACCATTGCAGTCGCTGTCTTGAGAGGGTTGTGATGATGCCAGAAGAGAAAGTTCCTGGGTTGTTAAAGCCCTGTCGTAAAATCGGGCCTCATCAATATCACCACCAAAAGTTCCCGCACGATGAGTAACACCGTATGAACCAATGATAAGTGAGTTATCACTGAAATAAAAATCAGGGTTGCCAGGTACGACAGCTAACATACTGCCATTCACATACCAGGTAGAGGTATTTTCTTTTTTGATCAAAGTAAAGTGAGCCCACTCATTTAACGTCTTATTAAAATTAACGACATGGGGGCCTAATCCACCGCCAACAGACTGATTCCAAATTGATATCTGCGACGTGGCTGAGTCATAAATGATTTGAAATCCTGTGCCATCATCGTCATCATTTGATGATATCAATGGATAAGTTGCCAATGAATTTTCATTAAATTTTACCCAGAAGCTGATGGACAGGTCTCCGCCTGACAGATCAATGGCCGAGTTGGAGGGGACCAGTATATAATCACCATCACTATAAAGTCCATAAGCTGAATTTGGGGTGTCTAACCGATCAGAGGTGGAAACCGCATTATTTACTGTCCCGTTCAAAGCGTTCCCCGATGCATCATCCGTAGTGTTATCAAAAGGATAATACGCAACCAGTCCCCGGTTAAGACAAGGAAAAGCAAGCCCTTGTACCCAGGTTGGGTCATTACTATCTGTACTGGCGTTTGACCCCAGTTCAAGTTGATGTCCATTTCCTGTTACATCAGACAAGGTCTGCCCCTGTCCTTCATTCATTGGCCAGTGGGCGATCAAGCCTGGTTCATTTCCTGTAAATGTACGATGAAAGTCATTTAGAATTTCCTGCTGTGTTTTGGCGATTCTCCATATTTCTAAATCATCAAATTTGCCAGTAAAACTGTACCCGGATGGGGTCCCTATATTGGAAAAACTATTGGGTTGGATGTCGTAGTTAAAATTCCAGTCTGTTCCCAGCTGTTTACCATTCAAGTAAAATCGGACTGTGTTCCCGCCCTGACCCACGAGCGATATATGATACCATTGGTCAATTTCGATTTGTGCATTATAAGTGTTTGCCGTAAACGGTGGTCCCATCCAAACCTCAAACTGCGAGCCCGTCCATCTGATACCAATGGCACTCTGGCCGTTCTGCCAGAGGTAGCTCTGCTGGTTGATATGATCGTGGTTCACCCAGAAACTGATAGTAAAATCACCAGTTCCAAAGTTCCAGTCTGAACGATTTTGAAGCGACAGATAATCGGTGCTTCCATTAAAGTAAATTGAGCTTGTTCCAAATTTTGACTGGGTCGAGCTGTGCTTGACATCTCCATTTATATTAACCGAATGGCGATAATATGAACTGTCATTAAAAGTGGTAACACCGCCTGATTCGTTAGAATGGATTAGCAGCGCTGTATTTGCATCATCAATGGAATGGGGACTATTAGGTACAGTAAAATTCTGGGTCCATCGGGCAACACCTTTTGATATTCTAAGCTCGTCGATATATCCGCCAAACTCTCTATGATTATGCGCAATACCAACCAGTAGCGGCGCGTTATAATTGGTATGAATTCCTGTATAGTTATAGGAAAGAATTAATTCGCCATTTCTAAAAATTTTATACCCATTGTCATCTCTTACAAAGGCGATATGGTACCATGTGTCTGGCTGCCACCCGTCCTGGTTCCCTTGAAAATGTTCTCCAGCTCCGCCTTTATCTATAAACCCTATGCCGGTATTGGTCGGGTAGGTCCCACCGCCATACATCAATGCCCAATAGTTATTATCTCCATCCATGCCACAGTGCACCAATGTTTGCAATCCACTGGTATGGGCGTCTAATTGGTCAAAATTTACCCAGAAATCTATGGTAAAGTTACCACTTCCAAAATCCCAAACCGAAGAATCAGGAATGGTGACATAATCAGAACCATCAAAGGATAAGGCGTTATTTTCAGAGGCAAAGCTAAAAAAAGGTGTCAACAAAACAAAGCTAATGAAAAATAAAACCCCTAAAAAGCGTTTCATATAGCCCCCTCAATCTGTTTGTCATTTTTGAGTAAGGCATTTAGTTGTATAATTTTAAATTGATTCTTTAAAATCTTATTTTCAATTGCCCGGTGATACACTTCTTTTCTATTTTTATACTGCATTGTTTCCTCTCGACTCTGCCATTTTGTGATTCTGCATTAGCTTCCATTCATTCTGGCGATCAGTCCTTTACCGTCAATTCGAAACCGATGATGATTTTGTAATGGTTGTTCCTGATTTTTAACAATAATTCTCATTGCAATGTATGCGGATTGCGTTTCATTTAATTTATTCTCCATAGGATCTGCTATCTGCCACACCGATCTGCTGTAAACTTCAGCCCAATTATGATAGCCCGATGGTTTCAAAACAGTGTTCTCCTGGCAAACATACCCCCCTATCCCCCTGGTGGGAATTTGATTTGCACGACATAATGCCTGAAAAAGAGACATATATTCTGTACAATCCCCTTTTTTATGTTTCAGCGCATACAGCGCGCCATGGTCTTTGCTGACATATCCGTTGTATTTGATATGACGGTTTACCCATGAAAGGGTTTGTTTTATGGTTTTCTGTTGGTCTGAACTTACCAATTGCGACGCTTTTTTTTTTATTAGAGGATGGTCTGTTTCAATTAATGGTTCGGGATTAAGATAGCTTGCTACAGTACTGCCAGCCATTTTATTTGATTGGTTTGACATATTTAATTTTGCTGTAATCGATATAATTTTTTTCCCATGTGGCGGGAAAATATCAAATGTATAACACAAAATCTGATTGCCGATTGGATCGATCATAATTTTATATGGATGCGATGAAACAATATCTCCACAGAGTTGGGTGGCTGTCTTTTTTACAGGCGCATATGTCCAGAATTGAGCATTTTCGACAGTTGTGTTGGTTTTGTTTTCTAAGGTAAAAGAATAAATGATATTTTTTTTAATTGGATATATTTTAGCTGTTGTGTTTTTTTTGAGCAACTCAGAAGACGCAAATGAATCATAACAAACTGACGTGCAGAGGATGAGAGCTGCACAAAGAACAATAAATTTGGATAATAGACCTCTAAAATTATATATAAAATTATTGTTCATAAGTTCTCTTTATGGACACGTCCCACATTTGTTTGTCTTTATTACTGAGCCAGTATTTCGATTCCATATTGATAACTGAGACATTAGATAATGCTCATACCCAACCAATCCTTTGTCGAGAAAAAATACGTTTTTTAGAGGAGAAAGTGCTTTATTTATTTTGTCATATTTTTCGCCTTCCCGAGTGAATATAAGGACAGAATAAAATCTGTTATTTGTTTTAGGAAGCTTCTGTATTGCTTTTAAATAGGACTCTACATTAGTGGAGAAAGGGATATGAATGGTTTCAGGAATCAGATTTTTCTGTATTGGGTCTACCGTGTCTGATGCGTTAATAAAGACCCAGTTCTTGAATTTTAATTCCTGGCTCAGAGCCTCGGGGGACATCTTGCCAAAATTATTTTTGGTAAATGCATATCCTTCTAGTTTTCCATTGCTCCGTTGCCAAGAATTCAAACCACCATACATAACAAATGATGAGAACCCTTGTTGTCGTAAAGTTTGGCATTCTTTTAAAAGAGAGTTGCTAGAGTGTCCTCCATTGAACAGGATAATGTCATTGTTTTTGAAAACGGTTTTTGTTTTTACACTATGTAATGGAAGATTTAATGAAGCGGGAATTCTAATCAAATCAAAATCTTTTTTTTGCCGTACATCGATTAAAATGGGTGTTTTTTTTGCTTTTATTTTCATCATGACTTCGCCACATGTAAGGAAACAAGAGAAATCAGGCTGGATATGCTTTGTAGAATTAAGTGCGGCAATTTGCTCAATGGTTTGGGGGGGAGCTGCATCTACGAGATTCGAAAAAATAAATACTGAAAGTAAACAACCTAAAAGCTTAACAGATGTGAAAATAAATTCTTTCAAAAAACAGGATTCCTATTCTTTCTTTAAATTAACAAAATTTCTTTTAGCACCTTAGAAAACTTTTTTATAAAATGACTGTCATAAAGTGCATATTCACGCCAGAATAATCTCATGATTAATCTCATGATTAATCTCATGTAATTGAAGCAATAATCATGCCCTTGTTTTCACTATGAAATAACTTAAAGTGTTAAAATATAATGATATAAGATTGTTAACAAAAAAATTAATAATTTAATAATTTTTATATAATATTCAACAAATTAAATTGTGTAATAGAAATCCAAATAATAAGAAATAAATGTACTATCTGTGTGTAAAACATTTCCTAAGGGTTTACCCGTAGTTTTATAGAATGTTCAGAAAATAAAATTTGAATTCCAGCAGGAATTACTTTAAATATTTTTACATTCAATCCGGCACCTAAATATTCATACCTTTTCAAGCACAAAATTTAAAAAAGGCCGAGAAGCTAAACATGAATAAATATTAAAAATAACAATATCAATTTATTGCTTTTTTTTGTATCAATCCTTGTTAAAAAGTTTTCTGACTTGACACTGAATAAACATAAGACTAAAAAACAATAACGGTGTTAATTACATTAATTTCAACTTATTGGAGACATACCATGAAAAACATTTTTAAACTTTTGCCTTTGCTTGTTCTTTTTTCTTTTTGTTTCATTGCTTCATCCTATGCTCAGGACGCACCCATTGTTGGAAAATGGAAAACCATTGATGATGAAACCAATAAGCCAAAATCCATTGTGGAAATTTTTGAAAAAGAAGGGAAGTTTTATGGAAAAATTATTGAGCTATTTCTAAAAGAGGGGGACAACCAGAACCCTACCTGTGATAAATGTGATGACGACGATGACAGAAAAGACCAACTGACCCTTGGCATGGAAATCATCAGGGGGCTTCAGAAATATGAGGGAAAATACGCATGGGGAAAAATTCTTGACCCCAAAAAAGGCAAAGAATACAAATGTTCTATCTGGCTTGACGGGAACAACAAACTCAAGGTTCAGGGCAGCTTTTTATTTATTTCCAGAACCCAGGATTGGTACCGGGTTGAATAAATTACTCAAACCTTTTAATTGTACCAAAGCTGTCATCATAACCCGCCTGCAGTCCCCTATCAGACAGTACTGATTTTATCAGATAATTAACTGCACCGCTTTTATCCCAATATCCTTGGTAAATAAAAGCGGTGCTATCCCATGTAGCATCCTCCACACATAATCTTGAGAATCTTTGAATCCAAAATTATTTATAACAGTTGCCAATAAGAATTTTTCCTTTATTAAACCACAGGAAAATGAGAAACATATAAAGACGACGTGGAAAACAAACAGAACGCCCCATTTAACGAAAAATCAATAATGGTTTAACAATGGACGCACAACAGCAGATCAAAACATTTATTAATCAGAACAAATCAGAGATGCTTACTCTTTTAGAGAACCTGGTCTGTATTCAAAGCGGCTCTAAAAACAAATCCGGTATTGATAAAGTGGGCAGGTTTATCCAAAAAGAAATGGAATCCATGGGGTTTTGTTGCGAAAGAGTAAGACAAAAAACATTTGGTGATCATATCATTGCCAGATCTTTTGCTACAGACCAGAATAAAAATCAAATTCTTATAACCGGCCATATGGATACTGTATTTCCATATGATACAAATTTCATTTTTTTTAACCACGATAACACAAAATGTTACGGACCCGGTGTTGCTGATATGAAAGGCGGGCTTGTTGTTGGAATTTTCGCATTAAAAGCCCTTCTAAATAGTAATTGCTTAAAAAACCTTCCAATCACATTTATTTTTAATTCTGATGAAGAAATTGGCTCTCCCAGTTCCCGAAAAATCATCAGAAGCGAGGCTAAAAAAAGTAAAATGGCCTTTGTGTTTGAAGCCGGTGGTCTAAATGGGGAAATCGTTACAGGACGAAAAGGCAATTTTTCAGCGCAACTTGAAATACAAGGAGAGGCAGGTCATGCTGCATTTGCCAATATAAATAAAGCCAGCGCTATTTTGGAACTTGCACAAAAGATAATTGCAATAGAAAAATTAAATTCAATGGATTTAGGTATTTCAGCCAATATTGGAACTGTTCAAGGAGGAATCGGTCCAAATACCATACCCGAACATGCTAAAGCGCAAATGGATTTTAGATTTTTAACATCAAAAGATTTTGAAAGGCTAAAATCTCAGGTTCAAGTTATTTGTAATAATTATATCATTTCAGGAACAACCTCTGTATTAAAAATTGTATCGAGCAGACCTGCCATGCCTCAGACAAGTAAAAATATAGCCTTGTATGACAGAATAAAAATAGTTGCGGATGATCTTAATATTCCGATTATATCTGAACTTAGACAAGGTGCCTCTGATGCCAACCTTATTGCAGATGAAGGTATCCCGGTCATTGATGGTTTAGGACCTATCGGCGCAAAAGATCATAGTGAAGATGAATATATTAACACACAAAGTTTGCTTGATCGAGCCATACTATTTGCCAGTTTCCTTTTAAGTATTTCAATAAAATAGCCTGTAAAAAAGGCGCATTGCTTATATGCACAATCTCAAAGATGAAAGCGGCCATTTTATGATGACTTCTTTATCACCCACAACACGTATTTTTTATATTGCCCGGATTCAGATTAATTTATGATATTATAAATTGCTTTCATTTGGCCATAATTTACAATGTTGATAAAACGATATCGTTTTATTGGCAATTGGATTGATATCCAGAACATGATCAGCACCCCCCATTTTGATGGCTTCTAATCAGTTTTTAAGACAGATAAAAAAGCCGACTGAGGAATCTCGACAGATCCCACCATTTTCATTCTTTTTTTACCTTTTTTCTGTTTCTCCAGAAGTTTTCGTTTCCTTGAAATATCACCGCCATAACACTTTGCAGTAACATCTTTTCTAAATGCAGAGATGGTTTCCCGGGAAATAATCTTTCCCCCAATAGCACCTTGGATGGGTATTTTAAACTGCTGCCTTGGAATTTCTTCTCTTAATTTTTTACAGGCGGTCCTGGCTCTTGCAACAGATTTATCCCGATGGATCAGCTGAGACAAGGCATCCACCCGTTCGCTATTGATAAGAAAATCAAGTTTTACCAGGTCTGTCTCCTGGTATCCAGCAATTTCATAGTCAAAAGATCCATATCCCTGGGTAACACTTTTTAGTCGGTCATAAAATTCATAAACAACCTCAGCTAAAGGTAACTCAAATTTCATTTCCATCCGATTGCTGGTCAAATATTGATAATTTTTACTGACCCCTCGAAATTCATGACAGACCTGCATGACATTACCCATATATTTGTCCGGTACAATGATGGATGCATTGATAAAAGGTTCCCTAACCTTAGTGATCTCTGCAGGATCAGGATATTGAACCGGATTATCAATAATTTTTACAGTACCGTCTGTATAGGTAATCTCATACATAACCGATGGGGATGTTAAAATAAGAGATACATTATATTCTCTTTCAAGCCGCTCCTGAACTACTTCTAAATGCAAAAGGCCTAAAAACCCGCATCTGTATCCGAATCCAAGCGCAACAGAACTGTCTTTTTCATAAATCAAGGATGCATCATTCAGCTTAAGCTTTTCCAATGCTTCGGTCAATTCTCCATAATCATCTGAAGCGACCGGATACATGGATGAAAACACAACCGGTGTGGGCTCCCTGAATCCTCCCATGATCACTTTACACCGTTTGTCCTTCATCGTGACGGTATCACCAATCTTTACATCACTGATATTCTTTATACCGGCAATAAAATATCCGACCTGCCCTGCAATAAGTTCTTTTTGAGGCTTCCTCTTTATTTGAAATAACCCGACCTCCTCAACTTTATACTGGGCATCATTGGACATGAATTGAATTTTATCACCTTTTTGTATGCTGCCTTCAAAAATTCTGAAATGGACAATCGTTCCCCTGAATGCATCATAATGGGAATCAAATATCAGTGCTTTAAAAACAGGTTCACCTGTTGAAGTCGGTGCGGGGATTGAATCAACAATGGTCTGGAATATCTTATCCACACCAATTCCTGATTTTGCAGATACCAATAAAGCATCATCAGAATCAAGTCCAAGATCTTCTTCAATCTGATCTTTGACCCAGTCAATTTCTGCAGAGGGTAAATCTATTTTATTGACCACGGGAATGATCTCCAACTCATGTTCCATGGCAAGGTATAAATTTGCCAAAGTTTGAGCTTCAACCCCTTGACTTGCATCAACCAGTATCAATGCGCCTTCGCAGGATGCCAAGGCCCTTGAAACCTCATAAGAAAAATCTACATGACCGGGTGTGTCGATAAGATTCAACAAGTATTGAGTGCCATCTTCGGCAACATAAGGAAGAGACACGGTCTGGCTTTTGATCGTAATCCCTCTTTCCCTTTCAATATCCATGGAATCCAAGATCTGATCTTTCATATCTCTTTCCGATATAATACCTGAAAGCTGAATTAATCTGTCAGATAATGTCGACTTTCCATGATCAATATGCGCTATAATGCTAAAATTTCTAATATGCTTTATGTTTAACTTCAAATGTGCTCCAAACTAATATATTGACAAAACCTATGGTAATGGCTAAAAATTGTAATAGCTTATGTATCAATTGAGTTATAAGGTGTCAAGAAAAGCTCATATAGCTGATAATAACCTCGGGGATAAAACTCATGACCCATTCGATCTTAATTGTTGATGATGACTCTGCCATTAAAGAATCTGTTGAAGAATACTTAACGATTCTCAATTATAATGTTAAAAGCGCATTAAGTGCCAAAGAAGCATTAAACATTCTCGATTCATTCAAAGCAGATGTTGTACTGACAGACATCATGATGCAAGGAATGGATGGACTGGAACTCACACGGAAAATCAAAGAATCATATGATATAGATGTCATGGTAATGACCGGATACAGTGCCGAATATTCATATGAGGAAGCTGTGCAGGCCGGTGCCAGCGATTTTATTTTTAAACCGTTTCGATTTGAAGAACTCGACTTAAGAATTAAGCGGGTGTTGCGAGAAGCAGAATTCAAAAAAGAACGATCCATACTCTTACAAAAGCTTGAAAAACTTGCTATTACTGATGCACTAACAGGACTTTATAACTCACGGCACTTTTTTACCCAGATAAAAACTGAAATCAAACGATATAACAGGTATTCACGTGCCCTGTCATTGCTTATTTTAGATATTGATTTTTTTAAAAACTATAATGATTCCTGGGGACATCTTGAGGGAGATAAGGTCCTGATGGAAATAGGAAAAACAATTAACTCCTGCATGAGATCAATGGATACAGCCTATCGATATGGTGGTGAAGAATTTGCTATTCTACTCCCTGAAACAAAGCTTCAAAAGGCCTGTGTTGTAGGCGCAAGGATAAAGGATAATATTAGCTCCCAAATATTTAAGCCTGAACCAGACATCACCCGATCGATTACGGTGAGTATAGGCGCCACTGAACTTATAAACGGAGAAGATTTTAGATCCTTTATCCGCAGGACCGATAAAGCGCTTTATAAATCAAAGGATTCCGGACGCAACAAATTGACCTATATTATTTCGAATTCTGATTAAGAGATCTTTGAACACTGTTCAATTTTGTTTTATTGCAAGGAAGATAAAATTATAACCTACGAAATATATTGAATATTTTTAGGATTATCATTTTTATATTCCGCGGCAATTGGGTAAAAGGGGGCATTATTCAAAGGTCTCATTAAACCGTATTAATCCGCATACTGATATCTACAGACCTTGCCTGGTGGGTAAGCGCACCACAGGAGATTACATCAACACCAGTGGCTGCAATTTTATTCAAAGATGTTAAAGAAACATTTCCAGAGGCTTCTACAACCGCTCTGCCGTTTATATATTTTACAGCCTGAGTCATCTGTTTATAATTCATATTATCCAGCATAATGACTTCAGCTTCTGCTTCAATGGCTTGTTTGACCTGATCAAGAGTTGTGACCTCAACCTCCACTTTCATTAAATGTGTGGTCCTATTTTTAACCGCATTAATTGCATTTTTAATAGAGCCGGCAACAACAATATGGTTATCCTTTATTAAAATGCCATCATATAAGGACATACGGTGGTTATGTGCGCCCCCTGCCCTGACGGCTTCTTTTTCAAGACTTCTTAAACCCGGTGTTGTTTTTCTGGTATCTGTTAACCGAACATCAGGATATTCAAGCTCATTTACATAAGATCGTGTCAGTGTGGCAATTCCAGAAAGACGTTGTAAAAAATTTAATGCCACGCGCTCACCTTTCAAAAGGGCTAAAAGGTCTCCTTGAACTTTGAAAAAGATCTCTCCTTCCTTGATATGATCACCATCTGAAAACGATGAAAAGCATTCACAATTTAAATCAATAAATTTGAATACTTTTTTAGCCACTTCAATTCCAGATAGAATAAATGACTCTTTCGCCACAATAATACCTTTACCTGAAAAGGATTCTGACAAAATACATTCTGTCGTGATATCCCCTAAGCCTGAATCTTCAAAAAGAGCCAATTTGATTATATTTTCAATTGTATTCATGGTTTACCGCTTCATTTCTTGTATTCTTTCAAGGTTCTCTTTAAGTTTGTTATTTTTTTCCTCAAGATCAGAGTGTTTATCTTTAACCTTTTGGATCACTTCCTGTGGCGCCTTATCAAGGAAACTTTCATTATGAAGTCGTTTCTGGACAGATCGCAATTCTTTAGTATTTTTCTCAAATTCTTTTTCAAGACGCTTTATCTCTTTGTCAAAATCTATAATTCCTTCAAGAGAAACAAAGCATGTTGTATCGCCTGTAACAGAAGACGCACTGGAAGAAGGAATATTATCAACATCACTGAAATTAAAACTTTCCAATGCAGCCAGATTTACAATAATAGATGTGTTTTCCGATATAATAATTTTTTCGGTTTCATCCGTTGTTTGGGCCAATACTTTTATTTTCATGGACGGCTGAATATTCATCTCGCTTCTGATATTTCGAATACCGGAAATTAGACCAAAAATAAAATCCATATCTTTTTCAACTGCTTCATCCCTGCTTGTTTTATACTCTTTTTCACTATAGGGATAGTTTGCTTTCATAATAGATCCATTGGTCGCTGGCAGGATTTGATAAATTTCTTCAGTGACAAAAGGTATAAATGGATGAAGCATGATTAAAATATCTTTTAAGACTTTTGACAAGACACTTCTTGCACTGTCTCTTCTTTGCACACCTTCTTTTTCATAAAGGGCGGGCTTAGTGGTTTCAAGGAACCAATCACAAAACTCGTGCCATACAAATTGATATACTGCAGATGCTGCTTCATTAAATTTATAATTTTCAATGCCTTCTTTAACCGCCAAAGAGGTGTGTGCACATCTGGAAAGAATCCATTTTTCCGGCAATGATAGTTTATCATAATCTATGGTGGTGTCTTTTTGAGTAATATGCATCAAAGCAAATCTTGATGCATTCCATAGTTTATTAACAAAATGTCGATACCCTTCTACTCTATCTTTTGACATTTTTACATCACGGCCCTGGGCAGCAAAAGCGGACAAGGTAAACCTGAACGCATCTGCACCATATTCATCAATCACTTCCAAAGGATCAATAACGTTGCCAACAGATTTACTCATTTTTTTGCCATGCTCATCTCTGACAAGAGCATGAATATACACATCGTCAAATGGCACCTCATCCATGAAATGGATCCCCATCATCATCATCCTGGCAACCCAGAAAAATAAAATATCAAAACCGGTTACCAATACATTAGTAGGATAAAAGGTCTTTAAAAGATCTGTTTCCTGTGGCCATCCCATGGTGGAAAATGGCCAGAGCGCACTGGAAAACCAGGTGTCCAATACATCTGTTTCCTGAACAATGTCTTTTGATCCACAAGAGGTGCATTCTGTGGGATCTGTCTCTTCAACAATAACCTGTTTACAGTCAGGACATTTCCAAACCGGAATTCTGTGGCCCCACCAGATCTGACGGGAAATACACCAGTCCCTGATATTATCCATCCATTCAAAATAAGTTTTTGACCAATTCCCGGGAAGAATTCGTGTTCTGCCGCTACGAACAGCTTCTGATGCTTTTTGAGCAAGTGGTGCCACTTTAACAAACCATTGTTTTGATATGGAAGGCTCAACAATAGTTTTACACCGATAACAATGCCCCACACTATTTTTTAGTGGTTCTTTTTTAACCAGCAAACCTAGTTCAGTTAAGGCTTCAACAGCCTTTTCCCTGCATTCAAACCGATCCAAGCCCTTAAACTGACCCGCGCCTTCCAACATACAGCCTTCATCATCTATGACTTTTAATTTTTGAAGTTCATGCTTTTCTCCCAAATGAAAATCATTTGGATCGTGGGCAGGCGTTACTTTTAGGGCACCCGTACCAAACTGGGTATCCACATAATCATCTTTAATGATGGGTATCACCCTGTCAGTTAATGGAAGCGTTACCTGTACTTCTTCAAGGTCTTTAAATCGATCATCTTCAGGATTTATGGCAACGGCCGTATCTCCAAACATGGTTTCGGGTCTTGTCGTGGCTACAGTGAGTCCCTGTTTTTTACCCACAAATGGATACCGGATATAATATAAATAAGCGTCTTGTTCCTTATGTTCAACTTCAAGATCTGCAAGAGCTGTTCTGCATCTGGGACACCAATTGATTATATACTGATCTTGATAGATCAGTCCTTCTTTATAAAGCCGGACAAATACTTTGCGAACCGCATCTGAAAGTCCCTCATCCATGGTAAACCGTTCCCGGTCCCAATCACAGGAAGCGCCCAGTCTTTTGAGCTGATTGATTATGGCTCCACCGGATTTCTCGCGCCACTTCCAGACGTGTTTGATAAATTCTTCCCTGCCAACCTGATCCCTTGTCAGTCCTTTTGCAGCAAGATCTCTTTCAACAACATTCTGAGTTGCAATCCCCGCATGGTCTGTTCCTGGCATCCACAGAACATTATAGCCTAAAAGCCTTCTGTATCTGCACATAATATCTTGAATAACATTATTTAAAGCATGCCCCATGTGTAAAACGCCCGTGACGTTTGGTGGCGGAATAACAATTGAAAAAGACTGTTTATCGCTTTTGTCTTCTGCTTTAAAAAAACCATTATCAACCCAATGCTTATACCATTTTTCTTCAATACCTGATGGCTCATATCCTTTATCCAGAGAACCGGAACCCATAAATCAACTCCTAAAACCCATATTAATAGAAAAAGGGGATCATTTTATGAATCCCCATAACCTTTTTACATATAAAATGCCTATATCTTAAACGTTTCCGATATGATCAAGATCTTTTTGCAAACTCTCCTTGATCTCGGAAATTTCTTTTTCAATCACTTTTTCCATGACTTCAAACAGAATATTTTCTATTTTATTAGCAAACTTTTTTTCAATTACCCGCTCTAATGCTGCCTCTAATTGATCCTGATCCACATCAGGAGCTGGTGCAATATAATCTTCTTGTATTGCAGATTCTTGCTCCTTATCGCTATCTATCTCAAACTCAAGTTCTACATTAGAAACAACATCTTCTTCTATATCGATATCTGTCTCAAGTTCAAGTTCTACATTAGAAACAACATCTTCTTCTATATCGATATCTGTCTCAAGTTCAAGTCCTTCATCAAAAGAAGAGTCATCCTCCATGTCACTATCAGTCTCGAACTCAAAATCTTCATCAAAAGATATAGTCTCCTCCATGTCTTCATCAGCGCCAGGTTCTGGATCTTCATCAAAAGATATAGTCTCCTCCATGTCTTCATCAGTGCCAAGTTCTGGATCTTCATCAAAAGCAATGTCTTCTTGCGCCTCTTCATCTTTAACAATATCCAGATCTAAGTCAGTTGTCTCTTCTTCAACAATATCTGTCAGTTCAATAACATCATCAACAATATCTGTCAGTTCAATAATGCCATCATCTGTTTTATCATTGTCCCAAATTTTTTTATACGAATCTTCATTATCGGTCATAAAGGCCTCACTTTATTAGATATTAAAAACATCATTCAGCACAATATCTTCAGACATCAAAAAAATACCAAAGCCAGATCAAAGTGTCAACTATTTAAAAGGACAAGATAAAGAGAGCAAAGGCATGTAACCCATCATCTTAAAAAAATCATTTACAAGCTCTAAACTTTATTTTAAAAATTAAGATAATGCGAAAATTTATGATTCAAAAAATTGATTCCGTACCATCAAAAGGAACTATCCAAGGCCAGGATGCAAAACATATTTCTAAGGTTCTAAGGCTAAACATAGGCGCGCGTATAGGAATAACCAATGGCAAGGGTAAAGACTATGTTGCTCAGATTTCATCCATCTCTCCTCCCAATATTGAACTTGATATTATTAAAGATATCGTTTCTTTTACTGAATCTCCAGTTGATATTACACTTTGTTCCGGTATGCTCAAAGATAAAAAAATGGATTTTATCATCAAACATGTCACACAGCTTGGCATTAATAAATGGGTTCCTTTTTTTTGCAAACGATCTATTCCCTGCCCGGATCAAAAGCGGATAAAAAAACGGAAGCAACGATGGGAAACAATAGCAAAAGAATCTCTAAAACAATGCGGCAGAAGTACACTTCCAAAAATTTCAGAACCTCTTTCGTTCGAAAAATTATTAGACTATTCAACTGACTATGATACTAAAATTGCCTTTTGGGAAAACGAAACGCACCCTCTCTCCTCATTAGCAAAAAGTCCTTCCTGTCTAAAAATTATCATTTTAATCGGGCCTGAAGGAGGACTAACTGAAAACGAAATAAAAATGGCAAATAAAAGTGGATTTTCATCCTATTCTCTTGGACCTAGAATTTTAAGAGCCGAAACTGCCTCAATTGCATGCTGTACCTTGATTCAACACATCTTAGGAGACATATAAAAACATCAATGACCAAACATTTCCCCTTGACATAAATAATCAAAAAGAATATAAAGCCTTCTGTTGTTCGAGCCCAGGTAGCTCAGTCGGTAGAGCAGGGGACTGAAAATCCCCGTGTCCGCAGTTCAATTCTGTGCCTGGGCACCACAACATAAAGGCTTTCGGCGGTTTCCGCTTAAAGCCTTTGTTGTTTTAGAATAAACTTCCCACCACTTTTTAACATATACCTATCAAAAAAGATATTACTGACAAATTGGAATTATTTTGATGCTCCTGGAATTTCTTCATCCGTTTCTTCACAATCTTTTCTCATTTTATCACAATCCTTCTTAAGCTCATCAAGTTCGTTTATTTGCATCTGGAGCCCTTTTATTACATCTTCTATGCTTGGTTTATTTTCCATCTGCTCTTCTCCTTCTCGGATAAAAAACATTAATGGGGGAAAATGCGTCCCACATTGGGTAGAATTTTTTTTTGAAGGATTAATGTAAATATCTTAGAGTTTGAAGTTTTGATTATTCAATTGATTGTAATGCAAGTTATGCTTGATTTTGTGGTTCGTTGAAATTCGATGAGGTTTATTAAACTTTTGATTTACTTAGTTGAATAGCCAACTGGCATTCTGACCGGGCAACGATCAATATAGCATTGAACCTTATTTGTATGAAAAAATCTATGAAAAATTTTGGACAATTATAACTTTATTTTCCTAATTGTATAACATTTTTTCCACAATTTTTTTTTGGAGTAATAACGATTTTAAAAGGATTAAACTTTGAAAACCCATTATACTATAGCTTCTTGAATCATATAGATTAAACTCTTGTATCTATGGAATAAAAATTGCATCTACATACGATAAGAATTAAGATGAAAAAGCCAAACCTGTTGCGAGGCAGGGACGGAAAGCCATTGAGTCTCTTTCAGAGATTGTCAGGTTGCCAAAAAAACTACTTCAGGAGAAATTAAATGAAAAATTTTTTTGCAACTATTATTGTCATCTTCGTATTATGCTTTGGCTGTCTTGCATCTGCTCATGCCACATTTGTTGTCGATACGGGCGAACCCGACTATTTAGGACAGTGGGCCGTATTTTCGAACCAGTGGGTGGCAGGTCAATTCACGCTAAACCAAGCCTATACCATTAGTGATATTGAGGGAAATTTTCGGGGTGACGGGGGCACCTTGACGATGGTAGTCTACGGAGATAGCGCTAACCTTCCGGACACGAATAATGAGTTTCTGAATGGGCAAATTACTGTCTCTGACACACACCCTGGTGCGAATAAATGGTATTCTCTATCCGGGTTAAGCCTAAATCTGGCAGCCGGCGATTATTGGCTTGCCTATGAAGTTAGAACGGGTGATACCTATAACGGGTCAGTTAGCCTTTTTATGCCAGACCCTCTTGATGCTTATGTTTATAGTACTGATGCTGGAACAACCTATACACCAGGAAGTTCCTTTGCACTTAGGATTCAGGGCGATCCAGTACCTATCCCGGGCGCTGTATGGCTTCTTGGTTCAGGTCTTATCGGGTTGGCGGGATTGAGAAGAAAAAAATAACAAACCATTCTAAAACTAATAATGAGGGTAGAATTTTAAATAATCCTGCCCTTTTTTATTTGCTCAACCATTAAGAACAGTTTCTGATTTTTTTTAGTAAAAGATGTAAATATCATTGAGTTTGAAGTTTTGATTATTCAATTGATTGTAAAGCAAGTAGTTGTAACTTTTGTTTGGTTGGGTGAGATCAACTTGTAATCATTGACAAGTTTGTTATCAAAGGTGACGTCATCAGTGCGATTTAAACTTTAGTAAGAGAGCAATTTAAATCTGATTTATTACGCTTTTTTTATTCTTGGCAGTCCAAGATATCTTGTAAATCCTTTCCGTCAATATCAAAATCAAAATCACCATCACCATCACATAGACCTGAATTATTGCATGCTTCTTTCCCAAAATTTGCAGCAAAAACTGGGAGAGTGATCGTTTTGGATAAGCATTGATCAATGCTTGCGCTCTGAATTTGATAGGTTTCATCAATCACATTTCCTGATCCATCTTTGGTCTCAACTTTCTGGAGAAAATAAAAGAGGCCGCCATTTTTCACTATTCCTTGGAACTTTGCACCATCCTCAAAAGGATATATGTCTTGATTAAATGTATAATTAGTACTGTGTGAACTCACAGGATCAATCTGAACAAAGATGGGATACCCATCATCCATCGCCCATAAAAATCCGTCTGAAAAGTCGATATCAGCAATATCAGCAAGACCGACTTTTTTATTATATTCAAAATCATTGCAGAAGATGGTGTCAACAATTGATCCATCAGCCAGATCTACTTTATATATACGGGCACCATGACCTTTCTCCTGTGCCCATAACAAGTTCCCATCATATGCGATGTTGATGCTCCAAACGCTGTCACCATCCCCACTGGATGGGAGATCATATGTAACTGCAGATGTAAATGTGGTTCCATCAAAGGTATATTTTCTTATCTTCCAGGATGGAGGAAGCTGACCCCAGTCTTTAAAACACACCCACAGATCATTTCCAATCCATTCAATGCTGGTAACATTAAAAATCCCCAAATCAAATGAACCATGCAAATTGCCATTTACTGGATTCACCTTGTGTATATCAAAGGTACCATTCCCTGGCCATGTATGATCACATATCCATAAAAAATCGTCATGGTACCCCATATCGTTTCCTTGACCTGAAATAAAGTCTGCTGGAAAAATATTATGACGAATATTTGACTGCATAAAATCTGTTAAATAAATATTCATCTCTCTAACAGGGGCACCATCAACATCTATCGGGTCGTCCTCACCACCATTGCCACATCCTGCATCGTAATGCCCTGAAGGTTCACTCTTCTGAAAGGTCTGAAAATCCGGTTCACCTGACTTATCGGTATCCATCTGGGCGATGATATAATAATTTCCAGGTTGAACCGTAAGGGCATACGGGCCTGGGGCTGAGATACTTGTCTGGGCTGAAACGGAAAAATCAGCAGTATTGATAGCCGCAATGAAGATTTCATCAGTTTTGTTTCCACTATACTGAACTTCTCCGGTAACCAAGGCAGGGACAGGGGTATGATCGGTAACGGAATAATATCTAAACTCAGCTGAATGGTTCGTAAACAATCCAACGCCTCCAGATGATGGCCCGCTGGTCAGGCCGATATTGAATGTCCCGGAAAAAATTGGATTGATTGTTTCAGGATCAATCCATTCTTCTAAAGTCACGTCAATATTATCATCAGATCCAGTCTGGACACTCAGTTGTAATACCGTGTCCAGTGGGAAGGATGCAGGAAGAGAGGTTAAAAGTATCTCGTGAAGTGGTGGACCGACAGAACCGATAGGCCCCATTGCCAGTACATAATCCGGGTTGTTACCCCATTTATTTACGCCAACCCAGAACCCGGTATAATCTGTAATGTTTATACCGGACCCATTCACTGCAAAACCGATACCACCACCCATGGCAGCCGATTCACCGACCTGGATTTTAAATCGTGTAGTAATGCTTATGTTTTGAGTAGGAAATTGATGTCCGCTATATTGGATTCCAGCTACATTATCTTCGATTCCGGTGTTATTGAATCCTGCAAGCACATAATTGTCCGGAGGCGGAAACTGAACATATCCCCAGTCACCACTAAAATATGTCCAGTCGTTATACCGTCCATTGTCGTCAAAGTAGTCAAAAAAAGTAAAAGAATAAGAAAAAGAAGTGACTCCTAAAAATAAAATCATTGAAGCAAGGCTCAACAGAATTTTTTTCATATGGCTCTCTTTATTTATCATAATTTTTGAATTCCTGTAATTACAACTATCTTGTAAAAAGAACGCAAAATTCATACCATTCTTCATAGATCCCAAAACCCTCTACCAAAAATATTTACAGGTATTTTGTGGAATTTTTTACTGAGAAAAAAAAGTAACAAATTGTGAAATAATTGTATCAATATGTAGTAAATCTAAAATTTATTTTTCGCTTTCGAGCTGTCATCTTATAATTATTTTCCAGGCCAGGGTTTATCAATCTCATTTTTTCTATATAATTTAAACAATTCATCCAAAAAAGAATAAAACCGATAGAAAAAAGTTTTCCTAAAAATATTACATTTTTTTCTCAAAAGTATTACATTTTTTACATAACACGGATACTCTCTGTTCGTATAAATAGCATTCATTTAATAAATTTAATTTTTTTATTAATAAAATCGATAATTATGTGCTGCCTTCAATTAAAGGGGCTATTAACCTTTCCTGGAGTGGGTCCAAAAAAATTTTCTTCTACAGCAGTACCCATCGGGTACGGCGTTTGTCCCTGGTTTATTGGACTTGTCAGATATATGCATTAAATTAAAAAGTAACATCTGAAATATATAATAGCAGACATGCAGCATATTAAACGATTGATGGCTTTTATCGATTCAAATATAATTGTCCTAATACTGAAGTTTCAGAAGCCAATTGAATTTAAAAATCACAGTTAATTTTCTATACGCACAAAAATTTTCCACAAGTAGCACAAAATTTACTCAATTTAACACATTTATTTCATAGGTATAAACACCTATACAAGCTTATTTATAGACCACCTTGAGCGTTCCAATTCGGCACATTTTTTGCAAGTGTCGTTTGAGACAAGCGAGTTACAATTAAATTTTGAGATTTTTTTATAAATGGTTTTGAAAAGGAATATGTATATGAAAAATGGTTTTATGTATATTTTGATATTATTGTCAATTTGTTTTTTACAAGGTTTTGCTAATGCCGCTTTAATATCAGCGTCTATAACGAATCCGGGTGCAGAGATGGGTGATATGACGGGATGGACTGGCTCATCGTTTTCCTCTAATAATGATCCAGCCCAATCTTATGAAGGGAATCATTTCTTTTTTAGTCAAGCCTCCCTTACTTCGTACAATGGTGTTTCATTTAACCAAAACGTTGATCTTTCAAGTTTTACAGGTTCTATTTCAGATGTATATTATACTACCGCATATAAATATCAAACCGGTCAACGGTGGGGCTATGATACCGAAACTGGAAAAAATTATCTATACAAGTGGGAAGCATATATGGGTGTTAATGCCTACAGTGACACAGGCCATTTGTTTGGTATTGGATTAAAGTTAAATCCTTCAGATACCTGGGACACAGCAAATGTTTCTTTGAGTTGGCGCAGTGATTGGGAAACAAAAAGAGAAAGTTTAAGCTATATAAATATTAACGGTACTGTAATGTACTATAATGTAAATTCTGGGGAACCAGCATCTTATAATATAGATACTTGGGGTGCATGGGAAGGTGCTGAGCCAACATTTATCGGCTTTGATTCTTTTAATGTAACGGTAGAGACAAGTTCAGCAGTTCCAATTCCTGGAGCGATCCTGCTGCTTGGCTCAGGTCTTCTTTGTATTACAAGTGTTAATAGAAAAAAAATGATTCATTAAACATACATATTAACAGGAAGGTAAAATTGAAAAAATTAGTTATTCGTATTCTGTTAACATTCGTGCTTAGTTTTTTTGGGGTTAGTTCAAGTTTTGCCGGTTTGTTATCGGGACCTATAACTGCGCCTTATTCATGGGGTGATGGTAACAACAATATTCGAACAGGGTTGAGTGATAATGTTCCTGAGTACACTAGATGGTTTTATGGTTCAGCCTATAATAGTTTTACAAATGCTGATGTTTACGTCTATTATGGACTCTCTGATCCGATGACAATTTCTGATGCTTCACTATTTAACTATCATGATTCTTCTACTACTATACCCGTTGCAGGTCACCCCGATTGGCCAGATCAGATTGCGCTACTCGCATCTGAATCAGATATTATTTTTTTTAAAAGTGTCGATGGCTATTATGGCGCATGGAAAATCGATGATTTTTTTCAAGGAGGCGTTTCTGGCACTTGGTATTTTTTAGACGATGGTTCAGCAGATTTTACAAACACAGGGAATGTCCCGATTCCTGGCGCAGTCTGGTTGTTGGGATCAGGTCTTTTAGGACTTGCCGGAGTAAGCAAAAGCAAAAAAGGCCGTTGACCCAATCGCTACGACTTTCTCCTTTCAATAAGAAATCTTATGCTAAGAACAGGTGCTGAGTAATGCCTGAAAATTTACAGTTTCAAGCCGATAGATAGAGGCAGGTGTTAAAAAGCTTTCAACACGCTAAACGATCGGTTCGCTATTAAATTAGTTTCTGCCTTTTTTGTCATCTTCGCCCAGTTACCTTCAATTCAGATTAATCTATAATATAAAAACATTAACTTTAAACCTGAAAAACTGGTTAACCAAAGTTAACTATTATCTCAGTCATGCGTATTCAGAAGCCGGAATACTCAAAGATACCCAAATAATATTTTACCAAAGTTTAATTGTCTAAAAATCTTTACAGCTCTTTAAAATACTGTTACGAAATCTTTGTTCTATTTTAAAACTGGTTGGATAGTATTCAAATTTAGCTGTAAAAATTATTTGTCATCAGAGGGGTGGATAGCAAAATTGGAAACCTTCGCTGGACTAAAAGAATTTTCTGGGAATTTGTATTATCAGGCACAAAAACAGAAAATTCGTATCGATTTAAGTGACGGCATGATTGACATGCCTATCATAGATCTCATTAAAGGGTATAACAAATTACCTTATTGTTTCACCCTGCAAAGTTGCTATGGACATTTTATCTACAATGGTAAAAAAAATATTCACAACCTTGAGCCCTTACCGGTTGAAGGTGCCATTGACAAAATAGAATACCGGATCGCCTACATTGCCTTTTGCATTGAAAACAGTACGTTGGGGAAAAAACTGTTTGACTCTTTAAAAGAAATCACGTCTATCGATCCTGAAAATATTCAGTTCTGTTGTGCGGAGTGGTTTTGGAAAAGACAAGTCAATTCTTATGTGTTGCAGGTGGAACCAGACAGATTCAAGCATGAAGACACTGCAATACTTGATTACAAGGAAGCTCTGCATATAGAAAAGATACGAAAACAATTTTTTGCCAGGCTTTATGAATTGGTTGAAAATATAAGTAAAAGTTGAAATCGTCTGACAATACAAATTCAACCAATGCAAAAAACCGAGCAACTGATTTGCAGAGTTCAACTATATTTTCTAACAAGTTTCATTCGAGACATTTTTCCATAGCGTTCTTAATAACGGACCAGGAGAAAGTCTAACCCGAATATTTTATAACCTAAAGGTCAGACACGAAGGGTAACAATTTGTATTTTTTTCATTTGATATAAATAGTTGCATAACCATCCATTTACAAATCAATTTTTCTGCATATCCCTTTGTAATTCAGTTTTAACAGCCAGACCCAGATCTTCAATGCTATATGGTTTTTTAACGTACGATCCAGCACCAAGACGTTGTGCCGCCTTAACACGGTCTGTTTCAGAATACCCACTTGCTAAAAGGGCTTTTTGATGAGGATGGTCTTCAAGAATCTTTTTATATGTCTCAAATCCATCCATTCCCGGGGCCATTATCATGTCTAAAACTAATAAATCAAAGGTCTCATTTTTAAAATATCTGACGGCCTCTTCCCCACTTTTTGCAGTTGTAACCAAATAATTGAGTTTGCCTAAAATGGTTGAAGCAATCTGTCTTTGTTCAGGAATATCATCTACGACCAATATTGCTTCTCCATCGCCCTTATATGTTTCGGCTACAATAACATGACCCTCTTTTTTGATAGCTTGATCAGTGGCTGGGAAATAAACTGAAAATTTTGTTCCTATCCCTTCCTGGCTGTCAATACTAATGTATCCCTTATGATCCTGGACAGCCCCCCATACAACTGCCATTCCAAGCCCTGTGCCACTCCTGCCCATTACTTTTTTTGTATAAAAAGGTTCAAAAATTTGATTCAAATCTTCAGGGGCAATTCCCGTTCCCCGATCAGAAATTTCCAATACTGCATACGCCCCTTTATTAACGGTTTTATATCCTTTTAATGGTGTGTTAACCGTCTCATTTCTTGTTTTTATAGTAACTTTTCCAGAGGAAAGATGTGCTTCAACTGCATTGGATATCAGATTCATAATAGTTTTTTGTAAATGGATAGATGATCCTTTTATATTGGCCAAATTTTCTTCAATATGCATCTCCATACTGATTTCCGGATGATAGGAGATTAATTTATTATATTCAGGTGAATTCGTGTATTCCAATATAATGGTATTCAAATTGACAATTTCAGAAGTACTTACACCTCTTCTTGCGAGAGTAAGAAGGTCGTTCACTATTTCTGCCGCTTTTTGGCCGGAGGATTGTATCGCTTCCAAAGGCTGGACCAGAGAACTGTCAGAAGGAAGAGTCATTAACAGCAGCTCCGGATAAGTTACAATGCCTGATAGGACATTGTTTAAATCATGAGCAACGCCTCCGGCAAGTGTACCAATGGCTTCCATTTTCTTTGCTTGCTGCAGCTTCTCTTCCATTTTACATCGTTGGACTTCGTACTCTTTCATGTAGGTAATATCCGTGGCAATCTGAATCCGAACAATCCGACCATCCACCCACTTAATGGCTTTGTCATAATTATTATACCATTTTTTGGTGATTGGGTTTTCTCTTTCCCAGATATAAACGCCTTTTGGTTCCCCATTTGCATCCAACAATTTTGAGTTCGTACAGTGCCGGCACGGTTGATTCTCACCCCTGAAAACCTCAAAGCATTTTTTCCCACTATAGTCCTGGTCTATTTTAAAGCTGTCTTTCATATATTTATTAACAAATAAAATTTCATAGGTTTCCATATCTGCTGAATATATAGTCGCAGGGATGCTGTCCAACACTGTTAGAAAAGTATTTTGAGTTTCATTTAATGAGTGTTCTGCTAATTTACGTTCAAGGGTTTGAGCGTGTACTTTTTTTTGAAAAGCAAGCCAGTTTAGTTTATCCTGATAAAACAGGTAAAACAAACATGCAAGGCCAATGATGATAACCAAAAGAGAAAAACCAACAAGCATGAAAGTCAGGCCTGACAGTTTAATCATCGGACCGAGTATATCCTTATAAGGAGCGCAGCTGACAAGAGAATAGGCCACTTCCTCAAAAATAAATGGGTGGCTTGCAACTACATATTTTTTTTCATTAAAAAATGGGCCACTCAACGTCTCTGTGTTGCCGTTATAAAGAAATTGTAGATCTATTGGTTTATTATTGAGTGTGATGGCAGGAGATTCTTCTAAAGTCTGACCTATGTATTCGGTTTTGGGATGGGAAATAATTTTGTGGTCCGCATCCAAAAGAATAGTGAAGCTGCTTTTTGACACACGGGCTTTTTCAAACCAGGCTTTGAAAGCATCCCATTTTACAAGGGTCGCAATGCTCCCATCTAATCGCCCCTCTTTAAAAACAGGCACATGAATTGCTACAGCATAATATCCTTCAACCGCTTTAAATGAACCGGACAAGACTGTTTTATTTGTTTTAAAAAGAGTCTTAACATGGGCCTGTTCACTAATATCAACCCCCTCCCCTTTTTTATCTCCCCCTTCCACATATTTGAGTATCCCGTTTTTATCCATTCTATACCCAGCCACAATAACAAAACGATGTTTTTGGTAAAAATCAGACAGAAGTTGTCGAGCCTCTTTTTCATGGTATTCAATTAATTCTTTATGGGTGCTGAGCATGATAAGATCATTCGTAATATTTTTTAGGGTATCACCCAGTCTTTGCGATTGATGGGAAATAGAGACAAACTGCTCTTGTTGATAGCGAGTCAACATCTCTTTTGAGACCTGTCGGTTTAACCTGATGGCAATACCAACTATAGCCGCCATCGTAATGATTGTCACTACAAGGGTTGCTACAATACGAAAGGTCATTGGACTCTTATGGCTTGTCTGTTCCATAATGGAAATCTCCATCGTCAAGGCTGTAGATGTTTTTTTACACTCCAAACGGATATATCGTTCTGAAATTTCGTAAGTCTCATATCTTTTTAAATCGAATTCAATTTACCATTTGAACGGTTTATTGACAGTAAATTATATTAGATTTTAAGTTTTGCATATTCGAATTAAAATGTAAATTAAAAATTGTGGCAAGATAATTGGTCATGTTATACAGTTGTATACTAAATTTCAAATGATACCCAGATCTGTTGACCTTATTGTTAATCTGATCACCGGGCTATGGATGGATAATCAATTGATTAATAGTTCGAAACCAAGGAGTCGTTATTTTGTATAAAACCAAACAGATTTTCTCAGCTTTTATTATGGCAACCCTTTTATGGATACCTGCTCTCGCAACCGAACACCCTGTACCGTATATTAACCCTCTGGGTGATATGAATGCCTATTACAGTGTTGAGGTTGTTAAAAATTCGTACCTGGAGCTCGAAATACCGGTAAAGGATGCAATCCGCATAAAAGAAGTATCCGGCGATATCTGGCATATGAATCAAGACGGTGACCCTGAAAAATATCGACAAAAGCTAAAAGCATATATTGAATCTATTGGTGCAAAGATTCTCCAATGGGAACCAACAAAGGCCATATTTAAAAAAGACTCGGGGAATGGTGAAGTCTGGTGGTGTCGTGCCCGATTGGAACAGGGATTGGAACTGGCTGTGGCCAAAACATTGCGTATCGACCCTGGTAGGCCAATTTCATTCACCATGGGTGAAGGGCAACGAACTGAAGTGAGCTTTTATTCTGTTAATCCAGGTGGAAAATTCCGGTCGCTGACGCTCAAGGTTCCCAATGATAGTGAGTTTACTCTTGAAGCAGAACAGATCATCCAAACCGGCGCATACAAACGCACGATTAACGGAAAATGGTATGCCAACGGAGGACGTGCCAAACGATTTGTTTTTGATACGATTCCGCAGGAAGTCGAATCCTGTACCTTTAAGTTGTCTACTAACAGTGATACACCGGTTACGGATGTCGTCGTGGAACTTTTAGAATATCAGTATCCCATACCCAAAATCGAGATGGGCGAAAAACTGGGTGCCTTGCGTGTTAAAAACGTTCCCTATGGCCTTGCAAAAGTCAAGACATCCTCTCAATTCGGTGTCATCTACACAGACCATCCGGAAATTGCCGGGGGAACAAGCTTTGAAAATGGAGATGTCACACCAGAGGGTGATGCCTACTTCCTTTTACCGGCTGGATTGTGGACTGTGGAAATCGGGCCAACCAAGACGGATAAGGCAACGGCCATACGGGCCAACCTTATCCCGGTCCATTCAGGCAAGGAAACCGTTCTTGACTGGCCCCTGGCCATGACCAGTGTTTTTGGTGAGGATGGGAACAACGGGCTTGAGATCAATGATATTGAAATCAAAAATGATAGAGTAGATGTAACCTTCTCTCTTCAGGGCGAAGATGCCAAGTCGATCATTCCGAAAAAAGAAAGTCTCACTATCAAAGAAGGCGGAGTTAAAAGCGATGTTCTGGCTGTCAAACGAACCAGGATTCCCTTGGATATTGTCTTACTCCTGGATTCTTCAGGTTCCATGAAAGGACAGATGAAAAATGCCCTCAATGCCACTAAAAAATTTATTAAAAATCTACCCAATGATGCAAAAATACGTGTGGTGGATTTTGATACCAAACCCAAATCCATCACTGGCACCACAAAGGATGAGGCGCTCAAGGGGCTGATAAAAGTTAGAGCCAACGGTGCAACCTGCCTGAACGATTCTGTGTTTCTCGGACTGGAAATGTTAAATGGCGCCAAACGACCTGCGCTGCTTTTGTTCACCGATGGGTTTGATGCCAATCACAACGATACCGGTCCGGGCAGCAAAGCGACCAAGGAAGACACTCTATCTGCAGTGGGCAAGGCAAAAATTCCCATATACACCATCGGATTTGGCAAGGGGCATGACATCAATACATTGGATCGCCTGGCCTCATTATCTGGCGGGCGCTATTATTCAGCGAGCAATCCCAAAGCACTTGACAATGCATTTGCAGTCATCAGCTCAAATTTGAGCAATACGTTTACCGCCACCTATGCCCGTCCTTTAAAGGGCCGCCCATCTGATGTCCCCGTAGTTACCTGTATGGTTGATGTCAGTGGCTCTATGGACACAACACCGGATATGGCCGGCAGCGACTATCGAATGGATAAAGTCAAAACCATTCTGCACGATTTTTATATCGCTCTGCCTGATGATGTTCTCGGTCAGATTATGAGTTTTGAAGATGATGTTTATATCAACCAGGTGACCACCAGCAACAAGGGCGCACTCCTTTCTGGCATCAATGATCTATATGCCAACGGTGGCACACAGATTGGCATGGCAGTTTTGTCGGCAATGGAAACCCAGGCTGCCATCCCTTCCAGTAAACGCTATATGGTTTTTATCACTGATGCGGCTCTGGAAGTGGACGGTGAAGAAAAAATTTTCTTCGATACTATGCTTGCCAAGCTCAAAGACGAAGGCATTTACTGCCTGTGGGTAGGCATCGGGGCTTTGGATGAAAAAGGATTTAAATATGCCGCAGATATTTCCGGTGGCAGCTATATCCTGACCGATTCTCCGGATGAACTGGGCCAGGCGTTTGAGGCCCTTATAAAAGACATAAGACAACCGGTCGACCAAGATAAAGGCATAAAAACCCTGGTGGACGTAACCCTTGTCCATCGAGAGGCATCGGGAAGAAACCTGACTTTTGCCAATGCAAAACAAGCAGTAATGCCTGTCGTTACATCTGATACTTCTATTGAAATCCCGGCTTCCATCAGTTACACCTTGACAGAGCTTAAGGAACGCTATGACCCCAAGACAGCTGACATGGTCACAGGTGATTCAGTTCCGGTGCGGGATACAAAAATCAGCAAGCGTATTCCAATCCATGTCACTGGCAAGAATGAGGCAGCTTCCTTTACTGTCAATGAAGCTTACTTCATGAGCCGGTTACGTGGTGTGGACGCATCTTCCAGCTTTCGTTACCTGGCACTTACCACACAAATAGAGAATGTCCTTCCCAAACAAACAGTCATTGTATATCCAGATGGTACCAATCATCCTGCATCATGGGTGGGAAATGAGGCTGCCACAAAAGGTAAAGAGGTCCAGATGGTGCCCACTTATTTGATTCCCGATCTTAAACAACATCTGTTTTTGCGATGGAATAATGAATTTATGATGCCTGTTTCTCCAGCCACATGGCTGGCAGAAAAACCATTGATTCTGCCCGGAGAAAATGCCGTGGCAATAGCGCCCAAAAAAGTTGTAGCAGGCACTCTTGTTTTTATAGTACCTGAAGGCCACATGAAACAATTGTCCCTTCACTACTACGATACCAACTACGGCCATGCAGAAATTCCCCTGGTTGGCACCATGGCCAAAGGGCTGGATCGGTTAAGCACATTGCCCCCCAATCCACCGGTCAAACTTTCAGATGCTTTTTCTTTGTCCATACGTGAGGTTAAGGATGTCAAAAAGATTGGTAAACATGAAGCAGGAGACCGAAGTATCTATCGAATTGTGGAGGCGGATTTAATCTCTAATGTCCAGGCATTGCTTGATATCAATCCAGCGGAACGGTTTTCCCTGAGATTAAATACAAAGCAAGGTGCTTTGGGTGTTAAACTCCATGGAGTGACAGGATTTTTACCCTTGGGATTCATTTCACCAACCATGCTTTCTCCTGGCTCGAATAATCGCATTCGACTTGCTTTCAGGATCCCGGAAGATATGGCAAAAGAAGCAGGATCGGGTGAACTGGTGGTAGATGTCAAGGGTGGCGGTGTTGTTATCCCATTGGATGAGAAGGCCGTGAAAGCGACTAAGACAGGATCGCCTGCCAAAGCCATCAAAGGTGACGGCATCAGCATGATCATCAACGACTTCAAACGGTCCAGCGATGATGAAGATATGTATGTGGCTGACATGACTTTGTTTGATCTTCACGACGGTGAGTCTACATCCATGTCCAATGCATTTATTCTTAAAAAGAAAGGGTTCAAAAAAAAAGAAGGGGTGGAAAATGAGATACCTATCCAGGATTACGGAAAAACAAAGGGTTTAGCTGGATTTGCCACGGGCAATGCGATCATCCCCATTGGCACCATGCCGCCGGATTCAAGTACGGATGCCCTTATTTTTGGTATCACTGAATCCACAGTGGTTCCGGACGGGGCCAGCCTGCGAGGACTGGTTCTCTTCAAACTGCCATATGGTGATACCGAGCCAAACGACTGGCGTCTCACCTCATCCCTTTTTCCCGGGCTTAATCATGAGTTAGGCATCAAAAATTACCAGCAAGAAGCGCTTATGGTGAACAGAAGCAGTGTCAGCCTGAATGCAAACAATTCCCATATTGATGAATTAAATGAGGCAGTTGCAAAACTCAAACGGCAGAGAGATGCCCGTCAATTCAAACGGCCTGGCTATTATAAGCCAAAGGTAAAAACGGTTGATGGCATTGCCCCCCCTATGAGAAGTGTTCCAGTTCCTGAAGCGACGGATCCAGCCCTTGCTCAATTTGAAGCCATTAAAAACATTGCCGACCTGAAAAAACGGCTCGCCAATGTGCGCTATCTGCCGGCTGATGGAACTAACTGGTATCATATGTTTGCCCCTCAGGCCGTTCTAACCCAGAATTGGGGCTCTGAGGGTGACTTTGCACGTATGGCTGAAATAGTTCTGGCACGCCAGGGAATTACAACCAAACGTATTACCGTAAAAGTAACTGATAAGGGCCGTAGGCGGCTCTCAAATTTAGCCGGGATTAAAGAAAGTACTCTGGAAACCCTTCCAGCGCTGTTGTACCATGGTGCGAAAGGGAACACGCATATTCTTGTGGCTCCTTTTCTTGAACCGATCACAAAACTTGCAGGTCTTGTTGGAAAAGTTCAGTCTGATGATATTTCACCCGCAGATATGGAGTCTACCATAACAGTCTCCTTGCTGGGCAGGCAGAAAAGTGGTGGGCAGAGCAAGACCAGTCGTGATCTTTCCGACGCCATGTCCGGTGAAACAAATATAAGTGAGATTGAATCCATTTATCTGCTCACGGCTAATCCGACATTGCCAGAACTCTCGCGCGGAGCTGTGGATATAGGCTATACGGTTGTTGGGTATAAGTCAGGCGCAGTTGTCAAAGCGATCTTTGATGGCAATGACAAACGAGTTATCGGTAGCGAAACCATAGATACAGGCGAATATGAAATTGTCGGTGAACGTATTGACATTGTAATGGGCAATAGCCAGCTGATTTATGAAAGACAGCTGGAAAATGGGGAATCCATTGTGGACCGGTTTCATACGCTTGGCTTGAATCTGCCGGACATGGATATGGATGCAGCCAGATCCCTGGACAAGGTCATGCAAAAGATCCATAAGGGTGAAGATGCCCCGGACAATTTATCGGCATTGAAATGGTACTCCAGAAATCTCATTTATAAATTTATAAATGCGCAGAGCAAATATGAAGACGATCTGGCAAAAGAGAAAAAACTGGTTACGGGCCGTACGACCACACCGCGGTGTATTATTGCTACAGTGAGCCGTCCGAACCAGGATGCCACTGTACGTACGACCATAGACCTTAGACAAATCGTTAATCAGATTCATCCCAATGCGAACTCATCTAAAGAGGCCACAAATGGCTTTAAAATTTTAAGTGGCCTGTTTGCTTCCAAACTTGAAGCAGATATCCTGCCTGGTGGTGGTCTTGGCTTTTTTGAA